>JAHQWH010000001.1 GCA_029856105.1 Promethearchaeia archaeon
TTTTCTATTGTCTTCTCGCTAATATTGGGAGGATTTACAGGAATATTAGAAAAATTATTCGAAGGATATACTTTTGTTATTTCTGGAATATTTATTATAACACTTATTCTATGGATAAGTAAAGAGGGTTCTAAGATGAGAGAAACTCTCGATGAAAAGGTTGAGCAGTCTATCAAAACAGGTAAAATTTTTTCAATCTTAATTTTAACCTTTATAGTTATAATTCGCGAAGGGATTGAATTAGTTTTGCTTTTGGTAGGTGCTACATCGTTAGGAACCTTAGATCAAGGGAGTATAACTATTGGCTCATCAATAGGTATCGGCATTGCAATCATAATTGGGATCCTTATGTTCTATGGTATAAGAACTATAAATTTATCAAAATTCTTTAAAATTACTAACGCTGTTCTTATCTTATTTGCTGCCGGATTGATTACATACGGTATTCACGAATTCATAGAAGCGGGTGCACTTAACCCTATTATTGAGGAAGTATGGAATATTAAACATATTTTACCAGAAAGCTTTCCAGATAATAATTCTCTCACTCCAGAATGGCTTGAAGTCATTGGGGCGCTATTAAAAGCCTTATTTGGTTACAACGCAAATCCTTCATTATTGGAAATAATTTTATATCCAAGCCTTATTGCGACTATTAGCGTAGTCTCAACAATAATTTGGAAAAATAATAATAAATAATTTTTTTTTCTATTTCTAGAAATAACGGTATATCTTCTTTCCAATTAATATTTTAATGATTCACTCTTTAAAACCATTGAGTGGCATCAGCTTCTAATGATAAGTCATTTAATGTTGCTGCTCCCACTATTTTAACCCCGGGAATTAGATCCACTTTTTCCCATCCAAACATTCTTTTTGAGGCTTCACAAACTAAAATTTCAACTCCCATTTCCAGAGCTTTATCTAACATCTCTTTGACACTGGGAAAGCCTCCTATTTTTATTTTTTCTGCCTCTCCAGGTTTTAATATTCGCAGTCCTGTTCCTAAGTAGTAAATTGTTGCTTTAATATTCATTGCTTTAGCGGTCTGCGCTAAGATTAACGGTGAATATTGTCTTTCTGGATCATCACTCGTTTGAACATATAAAATATATTGTTTTCCTTCACTCATTTACTATCACATCGGATTATTTTAATTGTTACCATAGGTGAATTAAACACTTTTAAACGATTATATTGAAAATACTTACTCGTTTATCTATTAAATCTTTGGATTTTTTAATAAAGTTAAAAATGAACATTATCAAGTAAAATAAAAACTTACTTCCGGATTAAGGTACCAATTTTTCCACCTATTTTTTGCCTAGAATTACCCTGTACGCCATTAAATATGCCCTCCTCAATCAGGTCGTAAATAGAATGCTTTAACGCGATTAATGGTATTTTTTGAATCTCTTTTAATTCTATCAACTCGTCTATCGTAATAGACTCTCCAGGCGAAATAATAGATTTAATAAATTTTTTAATGTCAGCTAAATCAGTCGTAACGGTAATAATATCGCGGTCGTCTTTTTTCGTAAGAGAAACTTTAGACACGCTTATTTCTGACATTAAAAACCTAACCTGTTCTTCGAGTAATTTAACTCTTCCTTTTAACTCTGATATTGCGTCTTTACTAGTCTTTCTTGGAATAGATTTTTGTGTTAAATATTTATTTAGGAGTTGTTTAAGATATGTTTCTTCAATACCAGCATTTTCTATGGTGGTAATTTTCTCTGTCTTCTTAGTACCTTTCTTAAGTTTAATCCCGCACTCTTTAGCTAACCGGTCCAATAGGGAAACGGTTAATTCGTTCAAATCTGCCATTTAAAGCCATCCACGAATAATTTTTTATTTTTCTTTAATCTATGTTAGGAGAATTATTACTTAAATAAAATTTTGTCAGTTGACAAAATTTAACAAAATTTATTATATATGGAATCTACTTCTAAATTGAAGGGTACAGATATAGACATGTACTCTAATTGTTTTATTAGGTTATTAAAAATGGTAAAAGGAACAGTTAAATGGTTTGACAGCCGCAAAGGCTTTGGATTTATAACTCGTGAAGATGGTTCAGGTGATATTTTCGTTCACTTCTCAGCAATTAAAGGAGATGATGACGAATTTAAAATTATCTACGAAGGAGATATCGTAGAATTTGAAATCACAGATGGACAGAAAGGACCTCAAGCAACTGACTTAACAATTGTCGAAAGAGGCCCACGCGAGGATACTAGATCAAGACGTTATTAAGAATTAACGTAGTAGTTAATTTAGAACACGCATTAAAAAACAAAATATATATAAGGAAATATCAGAAGAATAGAAACGCACAAAATGCTCTTGGGAGAAAATTTTTACTTTTTATTGGTTTTGATTGAATTTCCCCCTTTTTTTTATTATTATTTTTAAATCATAAGTATAATGTCAAATTATATATGACTAAAATTATATTACAGAACTTGAAATGGTAATCCTTTTCGAATCCTTTGGTAACTTTACCACCGGGCAGACTTCATACTTGGCTCTCGTTTCAAAGAAATCCAGAGGTACCATTACGTTAACTGACAAAGAGTTTTCTTTTAAATCCGAAAAAGATAACATATTATTTCAACTGAGAATACACGATATTGAAAATTTTTCTGTAAGAAATCGATTAAAACTTCCAACGATCGAATTAATAAGCGTTCAAGGAATCGTTTACACGTTTTATCCTCATAGAAGAGAAAATAGTTCGCTTTCTACCTCAAAAAAATCAACAGAAGAACTTTTTAGACAACTAACAAGGATTACTTACAAAAAGGAAAGCCCGATTTTATTTGAAACTAAGGGCGGGTTTATGGACGATGGCTCCATTGGTGAAAATTCTGCGCCTGAAACGCTAAAAGGGATTATTTTTTTAAACGAAAATTATTTATTTTTTAAGCCATTTAACGAGAAAACGATGTACCAAATTGCTATATTGAATATTCTGAGTATTATGAAAGGTGATACCGATTTGGGTCCATCTGTAAAGATTCAAACTAATCAAAACAAAATTTATTCGTACATAGCGCTTAAAAAACAATTGGGTTTGTACGTAAAAGATAAATCGAAAACGGAAAAATTGTTTGAAATTATTAACCAAGCGAAGATATATAAAACATCAGAGCAAATTCGATTAGAAAAAGAAGACAAGGAACGGATCGAAAGGGTCAAATCGATGATGGAAGTCTCAAATCGACTAAGGCTTGATATGATGCGTATTGCGTTAGATATGGACGAAAAGGCTTTTACGGAAAAGGTGTTCCAATGGGCAAAACGATTTAAGTTCTTAATAGATGGGGACTACTTGATCGTTAATCAAGATACAGTTGAGGATTTCCTCAACGATTTATCTACTGGAGCGAGCGTCTTATTACATAGAGGGTTAAAAGTAAGTTGCCAATTTTGCGAGAAAAAGATTGATCGCAACGCAAAAATATGTCCGTATTGCGGGAAGGAAGTGTCTAATTCGTAAAAAATTTAAGCGGAAAATCAGAGAAAATTAAAAAAATTTATTTTAAGTAAGAGTTAATCTCCCCATTGGACTAAGCGTCGTTCTCCTTCTAGCGATTTAATGTGAGTAACATCTTGCGATACTTCTAATGTACCGATATATTTGTCTTGGGTGTCTCTTATTTTTTGTGCCCTAACTCCAGTTAATATTTAATTTTTCTCTTCAAATTCCATAAGATTATTTAGTAATCTCTTCAAAAAACTTTCGAAACGATCTATTTCTTCCTCAGAAAAACCGTTATAAAACAAATTCAACATTTCGTTTGATACATTAATATAATTCTGTTCAAATTCTTTATCCACTTTAATTAAATTAATTATTATTTTCCTTCTATCCTTTTTTGAAGGAGATCGTTTAATATATCCTGCTTCTTCAAGACGATCTAACATAGAAGTTAAAGTAGATTTGCTTAATTGTGTTTCTTTTGAAAGTTCATGGATGGGTAAACTGTTTTTGTTCCAAAGAACAAACATTATTCTACCTTGTGCGGGATTTAATTTATCTAACTTATTATTTTTAAGTTTCCGGTTAAATACTCGTCCTGAGAGTTGATGGATCTTAGCAATAAGAATTCCTGCTTCTCGTTGTTGACTCATTTTGATTGTCCTAATTCGAAATTGATTTGATTTAATTTATAATAAAATCTGGCCTGTGTTGGATGTAACCTAATTAAAGAATAGTCTGGATCTTCTACTCCTTTTAAGTAATACTTTGTCCACCAATCTAACCATATTTCTTTTTTAATTTCTAAATCTGTAATGACATCAGCTAAACCTCCCAACATGAAACCTTTAAAATCTTCTGCATCACAGTAATAAACACATATCGCGGGGTTTTTTTTTATGTGAACAGTTTTAGAAGATGATGTATTGGTCGAAATGAAGATAAGAAACTCATCCGATTGTTTTTGAAAAAATCTGGAAAATTCAGGGAATTGTTCTTTGTTTTTTAAATTAAAAATAGCTCTTGTTATTGGAAAACCTTCATTGTCAATAGTTGTAAGATAAGCCGCTTTTGATGTTTCCATTAATTCTAAACCCATTTTTTTAGCTTCCTCTAATTCCATCTTTTACACCTGTATATTTTTAAGTTATATTTTATAGAGTATTCCTAATCTCCTCTAAATTCTGTTTAGCAGAAGGATCTTTTTCCAAACTATTTTTCAGTTTATCGCAAATGAAATCTTCGCAATAAGCACAGTTAGTAAATTGTTTTTCTTTACAACATATTCTTATACCACAGTTCTCACACCAACTAAAGTGTCTTCCTTCAACATTGCATCCATCACAATAGATATCTTCAGGTTTAAAAGACATTGACTCACTTGACCAATTTTCCGCAATTTTTTTTATTTCTTTTTTATCATCTTTTTGAGTTGCTAAATACGCGGGGCATTCTGAACAATTAATTCCGCAATAAGCTATTATTCTATTCATAATTCTAACCTCTTTCTCTTTTAAATTATCATTTTATAATTTTTGAGATCTATTCTATAAAGTAGTCCTATATAGTACTATATTATATAAAACGAATGTACTATATAAAATTTTTGCTTTTATTCATATTCCCTTTAGCTTAAGATGACTTTATACAAATCCTTAGCAAATTGTGGTTGAAATTTTAATAATTTATCGGAATCCAAGGTTAAAATTCTGAATTTTACAAAGATTTCGTTGCTAAAGTCTAAAACGTGAAAGTGTGGTCGAAAACCAAAAATCTCTCCGTACTTACCGCATAATTTATTGAATTGGTCTATTTTGATACGGAATTCTCCGTACGGAACGCGCATTGTGAAAGTATAAGAATGTACTATCTTTTTGCGGTCTTCAGAAAACGAGTTAAAGAAGTTTTTAACATCGCTCTCTTCTTGTTTTCTAAGTTCCTCGTTGTAAATATCGAGATCTAATCGAGCGTTGCCAACGTCTTGGGGAGCCCGAATTTGTCTTTTAAAGTGAAAATATTTCTTTCTTGATTTGGGCTTAATCGTATAGTTTAAAACTATTGACGATATAACATCAGAATTGGAAATTTCTACGATAACGCGTTCTAGTGTTTCAATAACGACTTTGGTAAGCGTGATAGACTTAATTACGCCCTTATGGCCAGAAATTTTAACTACATCCCCAATATCAATGGGGTCTACGATCCATAATAATACGCCCGCAACAAAATTAGAAAATATTCCGCTCGTTACGAACGCTAAAGCCGTGCTTAACGCACCGGTAACTATTGCAGTAGTTTCAGGTGGGAGCGCCGTGAACGAGGGAAATCCGTTTATTACAAAGTAAAGTAGGGTTAAAATCGACGCTATTCTAATCACAAAAATTAAATTATTTTTTTTTCCTACAGGTATTTTCACTATTTGACTAAGCAAATACGATAACAACTTGTTAACAATAACCAACGAAATGGCAATGATAAAAACAAAAAGAAACGCTTCAGGATCACTATTAAAAATTGAGGTTATTTTTCGTCACCCTCGTCTTCTATTTTTAAATCATCAAGACTTTCTTGGTATTTATCCCATCCCTTATAAATTCTATCGGGATATAAAGCAAAGAGAATGTCTCTAAGAAAAGAATCTAAGTAATTCAAAATAATTACCGGGTTCTCTGATTTTATATGCAATATAACGCGAACACGTCCAAATCTCGTGGTGTCAACAGCATAATCCGGTTTGGTGCCGAATATTGGTTCATAAGCGTTAAATACATTCAGTAGCAACTCATCGAGCTTTACTGGGTCTAATGACCCTAAAATCTCTACTTTTTTAATATAGGTTGTTGTTTTTATCTTCGCCGATAAGATCTTATTTATCATCTTAATATAGGCTTTATAGTGCTTACTTTTGCGAAATTCTTCTTTCTTTAATGGTTCGAATATTTTAAACTTATCGTGAGTGAACTTTACTATAGTAGAACCATAGACATTACTGTTTGGAATTATAATCTCAACTCCGTCAAATTCCCGTATTTTAGTATAATTTAAATTGATTTCTCTTACAATTCCTTGTATACCGTTGGTTTCTATCAAATCCCCTATTTCAAATTGCCTTGACGATAATAAAAGCGCTCCTGAAGCCATATTATTAATGATATTTTTAAAATTTAACGATACAGCAACGATTAAAAATGGAACTATGGCGTAAAATAAAGCATCTTCAATAACATACAGTAACCAGAATAAGAAAATACTCCATATAATAGATATAGCAATTGAAACAAAAGTTCGATAAGAGCGCTTTTTGAATAAATACACAGAAAAACTATTCAACGGTTTTCGAACGATGTAAATAATTATATTAATTACAATCAAATTTTTTACAGATTGCTCCCAAGGGGAAAGATAAATTACCCATAACGCAGTGATAATGAGAATAAAGTAAATGAGAAAGTAGAATTTTTTTTTCATAATTTTATATTTTGATGGTTTATTTATAAAACTGTTGTAAAATTCCACAAACCCCAATTTATAGTTATTAAAACCTAAAATTTTGGTAAATAAATTATTATTTTTTTAGGATTAAATTTAATAAACTATTTATGTCAAACTAACCTAAATTTTATTTAGCGACAAAATACATTTCTGTAAAAAATGTGAGGTATGCAAAAAAATGATGTATAATAATATGGAAGATTTACCGCCTGATTACGAAAAAGACCTAAGTATATTGGAAAACCAAATTACAGAATTATTTGCTCTTCTTGAAAAAAAAGAAATACAAGTACTTCAGCTAAAAGACGAGAACGCAGAATTAAGAGCTCGAATTCAGAATCTACAACAACAATTAAATCAACCTAAACAACAATTAAGTCCGCCTAAACAACAAATGAGTCCACCTCAGAAACAAATAAGTCCGCCTCAACATACGAACCAACAAATTGATACAATAAGAGTGCCTAATCAGCAAATACCTCTAGCAACCTCACCTAGCACTAGCATTTCTACTAATAAAAGAAAATGTCCTAAATGCGGAGCCATGGGTTTCGCCATCAAAGAAGTTAATGATAAATCGCGTTTGATTAGCTACGTGCCAAGAAGAATTTACGCGAAAAAACGCGTCTGCACTAAATGTAGGTATGAGTTTTAAATCGTACAATTAAATTCTGCTTTTCCACCAATAGGGAACGTTCATCGAGATAAATCGATCTTTAACAAACAGTTTAATTTTATTTTCGGTTAAAGTGAATGCGATTCCACCTAAAAAGGGAACCCATTCCACATCAGGAGGTATTCCAAACCAGCCGAATCGTAATGCCATTAAAAAAACATCGTGCGTTATGTGAATGTCGATTCCTCTCTCCGGAGCATTGCTGATACCGTTCCAGATAATCTCTGCCGCGTTTTGACAGTAAATTTGAAGTGGAGATATTAAATCTGGAGAATAGAAACCGACAGCCCAACGAAACATAAATCCAAGATGAGAAGCTTTCATATTAATATCTTGGAAAAATTTTGGAGCAGTTCCCGCGTAAAATAACGGCGTAAGTACCCCTTTTAACGCTCCATTTCCTCCAATCTCTTCAAATCCGGTTAAAATATCTTCTGCCGTTTCTTGACAGCGGCCTACAGGGCTGTGATACAGCCTGATTGCTCTCTCATTAGGTAATTTTTTACCAAATATCTTAGCTACTTGATGCCCTTGAGGGGTTAACCTTAGTTCATGTAATTTCACTAATTCAGTAGGATCGTTTCTGTGGGAATGTCGCAGAATTAAAATTATCTTCGAATCTACTGGAAATTTGTTAAGAGCTTTAACAATATTACGCGCCTGTACGGTCCATTCAGCGTTTTCCCAAATGTTTTCTTTATACATCTTGCATAAGTAAAAATTATAAAATTAAAAAAGTTATTTTTAGCAAATCCACTTTCTCGAAAAAGTAAACGTTTTTGAAGAACTTGAATTTTACTAAATTTTTTAATATATTCGAAATAACTAAATTTACTAATATTATTTACTTACTATAAAAATGAGTTTTGGGTATTTTGGCTTGGTTTTACACGGACATATCCCTTGGTGTAAAAAATCTGGAACTTGGCCTGCTGGTGAAGAGTGGCTTTTTGAAGCCATGTTAGAAACATATATTCCTATGTTGAATCTCTTAAGGGGTTTAAAGGAAAGAAATATTAAAACGGCTTTAACTATAAATATTACCCCAATTCTAGCTGAGCTTCTTGCAGATGACTATATGAAACAACGATTTATAGAATATATGGATAGTTTAATTTCAAGAGCTAAAAATGATATTAAACGATTTGATAGTGATCGAAAAAGAAAATATATTGCTGAATTGCACTTGCAAAATTTTGAATATGTCTTAGATACATTTTACCAAAATTATTATAGAGATATATTAGGAAGTTTCAAGTGGCTTCAAGACATAAATATGATCGAATTAATAACTTGTGGAGCAACTCATGGCTTTTTACCCTTATTTGAAAGTGATTCTGCAATATTTTCGCAAATCCAATTAGCTGTAGACACCTATAAGAAATATTTTGGTCGAGAACCAAAAGGAATCTGGCTTCCTGAATGTGCTTACCGACCTAAGGAATTTAAGGAAGGAAAAGTAAGAGAAAGTATTGATTATTGGTTGAATAATTCTGATATTCAATATTTCTTTGTAGATTCTCATGGAATCTTGGACGCTGTATTGATCGAACAAAATAACGATATTGGTTTAAACACAAACTTTGGGTATACTTTAGAAACGGGAGTTTCTGTATTTGGTCGAAATAAAGACACAAGTAAACAAGTATGGGATTCGAAAATAGGATATCCGGGTAATGAATATTATCGTGAATTTCATAGGAAAGATCACGAATCAGGCCTACATTATTGGAGAATTACTGATAAAACCACAGGAAAAGAAAACAAAAAGCTCTATGAAATTGCAATAGCACAAGAAAAAGTTGAGGAGCATGCAAATCATTTTATATCAGTTTTATATAACGAATTGAAAGATTTTAAAAGTAAGTTCAATACCAAAGGGATAATTATATCTCCTTACGATTTTGAACTATATGGTCACTGGTGGATGGAGGGTATTAATTGGTTAAAAAAGACATTTGAATTAATACATAACCATGAAAAAATAGAAATGATAACTATATCTGAATACATTTCAAAATATAAAGACGAATTTTCAATAATAAGAATGGGAGAGAGTAGTTGGGGTGAAGGAGGGCATTTTCAAGTGTGGAGTAATCCAGATCATGGATGGATTTGGCCCTATATAAATTCTTCAATTAAAGAACTTGAAAAAATATTAGAAGCGAATCCAAATCCGAATTCAAATGAATGGGAACGGAGAATATTAAAACAAGCCACGCGGGAGTTATTATTACTGGAAGGAAGTGATTGGCCGTTTCTTCTTTATACAAAACAAGCGAAAGAATACGCAAATCAAAGGTTTCACCATCACCATCAACGCTTTAACAAACTTTTATGGGCAGCAAAAAATTTTGACGAGAAAGAAAGAATTAAATTACGGGAACTTGAAGAGATCGAATCAATAGATACTTGTTTTCAAGATATTAATATTGATTACTTTAGAAAACAATTGTAAGTTTTTTATTATTATTATTGTACGAATAAGGGACATGTTCCAAACTTCGCATGAATAATTTTTATTAAAATGTTCTACTATTACTTAACATTTTTAACAAAATTGATAACCTGGTTAAAAATTGGACTAATTTTGTTTTATTAGTTAATCTAATTACTATTTAGGTAGGTTTTAATAATGAAAATGAGTAAAATCGAAAAAAAAATCATTAACGGTAAACGACACGCTAAGAAGAATTTAGAAGATATTGAAGAACTATTTAGAATAATCGATTTAAGTAATATCAATAATGTTTTGGAAATTGGATGCGGTGTTGGAGTAGTATCTGAACATTTTAATAACAGTTATAATATGAATGTTATCGGAACTGATGTTGATCCAAAGCAAATTAAGATTGCTAAAACATTATTAAAATTGAGATTATTTTATAGTTAAATAGAATTAAAGGATTTCTAGGTTGTAGCAGAGTTAAATATGCATTCCAATGAGAACTCTAAAGATACGGTTGGTCTTTTATTTTTTCGCATAAGACTTAATAGTCTTATTTCGTTTTTTAATTTACTTTATCTTAATAATGATAATCGTCGTTTATTGGAGCAATTGCAGAATTAGCTGCTACTAGTTTTTGGAGCATTTTAAACGCGTTGTTAGAAGTCGAAAAAGTTTTTGCATTATATTTTTCAACCAAATCTATGAGTTCTTCGTCAAAAATTCTCACAAATATCTCAATACGTGGATACCGTAGATTAAGTTTTGAAGTTAAGTACAACGATTCGTCAAATTCTGATTCAGCTTTCCAACAAATAAATACCTGAGTCACATCATCTAATTTTACATGTTGTTGTAAATCACTTAAAAAACGAGCGAAATCATTTATAATATGTAAGTTCGGATTTACCACAAACTCAATACCATCGTGTATATCGTCAAAAAGGAATACTTCTCTCTCTGGATTCAAAGAAATGTGATGTGAAATTCGATGGGTTAAATTATCGCGTCCAATTACAATTGCTTTTCCTGTTTTGTTTTTAGTCCATTCTTGGATGCCATCCATTGCCCATTTTGAAGTGGAGAATGGAGTTACGTTTAAAGAAGGCTGCTTAAGATATTCTCGCACATGGTCTTCAAATACTCGTACATAAATTGGGCATTTTTCGTTGACTTTACGGATTTTTTCTATGCAAATTATTACAATTCTAACATCATCAGAATTAATAAAAATTTCCCTAGCTCGCTTTAAATTCGCAAATGCTAGGTTAGTTGTCTCAGTAGGGTCACCAACGACTACTGGATAGCCCGTGCTGATTAAATCTTCGACTAGTTCTAGATTATCCTCTATGATACAAAATGATTTTTTATTATCAACACAAAATTCAATTATCCTCTCAGAAATATGGTTAAATCCAATGATTACAACATGGTTGCGCTTGTGTTTAGCGAGAATTCTGCTGGTAATAATAGGGTTATATTTTTCCATTAATTCTCCCACGATAAATCCAAAAACAATTACTTCTAACAAAATCGGCCACACTAAGGCGTAAAAATTAGTGAAATCCCCATCACTTACTGGACGGCGTACTGTCAAGGAGTATAAAATGTATTCCAACAAACTGTGATTGGGCTCAATAATAATAAAAGAAGCAAAACCGCCAAACCAAAATAAAAACAGAAAAACAAACGCTAACTTGTATTGCTTAAGTTTAAGCTCAAATTCAATGAACAAGTTTAGGATACTCATATAATAAGATAAAACACTCCAATATAAAAAAGATTTGAATTGC
>JAHQWH010000002.1 GCA_029856105.1 Promethearchaeia archaeon
GAGAATTATCTAATCGATTGGGGGTTACTGAATCCAGTATAGAAGAAAATCTAGCTCAATTAATTGGGAGGGGCGAGATTGATGGTTACATTGACATGCACAAGAGAATTTTTATGGCTTATAGCGTTCCACGAACAGAAGCAGGATCAACTCGTACAAAACAGAAAAAGCCCCAATCAGTTGCTGAGGGTAAAATTGAGGTTGTAAGGGATTACGATTTTGAAGGTGGACAGTTACATTTCAAAGTAGCCGTTAGGAATAAGAGCAGTATGGCAATAAATAATGTTAAAGTTCTATTGGATGCACCCTCAAGTTATAAGATAAAACAGTCATTAATCAACATTCCAGTAATCGAGTCCAAGAACTCTAGGGGAGTAGATTTTTATCTTGAACCAAAACAATGCGGGACATCTTCGATCGGGGGTGATGTTATCTATAAGGACGCCCAAGGCACCAAGCACACTCTATATATTAAAAAAAGAGATGTAGAAATCAAATGTCCTTTGGTTTGCACTTCTATGAGTACAATAGAAGATTGTCAAGTCGCTATACAAACGCTTGGAAATGACGCACGAGCGTTTTTAATCGCCGATTTAGACCCACGATTAGCTTTTAGAGGTGCCATTAGAACCCTGAAAAACTTTGATACGAGCGCTGTTACTTCCCATGAAGGTTCAGATGCTAAAGGAAATTACGAAGGAGAAGCGTGGTTTTGTTCGGAAGCAAAAACTACTGGAGGGAGAATTATAACGAGAATTTACGTTTCCGAGACGAGTCAATCGTTAGAAGTGAGAGTCTGGTGTGGAAACCCAGGACAACTTACAGGATTTTTAGCAAAAATTATCGAAATTCTCTTTGAGGAAATTAATATTATTCGGAAGATTAAGTCTGAAGAAAGGGAGAAAACCATTGATGTTATGGCAATCACTCAAAACTTAGCGGAAGTCAGCGATTATTGTATGCTTAGATGGAAAGCACAGAATATAAGAAATAAACTACACGATACTTTTATTCGATTGCGTAAAGTAATAGGAGAAAAAGAAGCGATTTTAGGTAGAATTGAATTTTGGCTGACGCAGTTGAATAAGTACGGCAAAGACGATAAAATTAGCGATGAGGACGCCGATAAACTTGTGAACGATGTAGAAAAATTCAAAAATGTCATTGCTCGAGCCATAAAATTGTGATTATTTTTTTCTAAAAACATTTATAAGTGTTATGGCGAATTTATATTATTAAGATAGAAGAAAAGAGAAAATAATAAGTGGAAAAATATGCCAATAATTTCATTCTCAATTAATGAGAGCCTGAAGCAATTTATTAATAAACTAGTATCCAAAAATCAATACGAAAACAAATCTAAATTAATAAGAGATGCCTTATTAAGGCTAATGTCAGATATTGAGTTCTCAAATTTAGAGTCGCACGGAGATTCTTACGGAGAAACAATTCCAATTACTAAAAAAATTGTTGGAAATATGATAGTTGTAACTCCTCACGATCCAAATATTCAGAGAAAATTAAATAAGATAGAGAGTAAATATAACGAACAAATAGTAAATAAGAATCAACACTTTCAAGGAGAAAATCTAATAATTTTTATGATTTTTGAAGGAACTGTACAAGATTTTCAAAATATTGTAGTTGATGTAAATGGAATTAAAGAAATTAAGAATTTCCGTTATTTGATTATAAATTAGACTAAAATAAATCATTTATTATTATTCTCCTTTTCAATATTACTTTCTCCTATTTTTACAATTACACTACAACATTCCTCTAACTTTATTTAAAACTTATCAAGGTGTAGGCGTAACTTTAATAAATATATCTAATTTAATTCAGTAATTTTATGTTTTATTTTAGTAGAATTTAAAAGAGAAAAATGATTGAAAAAGAAGATAATATATATCGAAAGCTGCAACAGCAATTAGATACATTACCAATAGGCTTTCCTGCGACTAAATCAGGCGTAGAAATTCGATTGTTAAAATTTTTCTTTAATCTTGAAGAAGCAGAAATAGCAATTAACATGCGATTTATCCCCGAACCTGTGAAAAAGATTTATCGCAGGGTTAAAAAAAAAGTAAAATCCATAGAGGAACTTGAGCTCATCTTAGACAGAATGTATCACAAGGGTGCTATTAATTTAAAGAGGGTGATGGATGAAAATGGAGAAGAGATACGATATCATCTCGCCTTTTTAGCAGTAGGTATGTATGAATATCAAGTAAAGTCGATTACAAAAGAGTTTTATGAAGACATCGAGCAATACTTTGAAGAGGAATACCGAGATGAAATCGTAAGCACTAAAATCAACCAATTACGAACAATTCCAGTTGAAGAAAGCATCACGCCAGAACATAATATTGCCACATACGACGAACTAAGAACAATAATTGAAAGTGCTGAGAAAATTTCCATAATGTATTGCATATGCCAAAAAGGGAAAGATCTAATCGGCGAGTCGTGTACACAGACAAATATGCGCGAGCACTGTTTCGTACTAAATAATTCTGCTCAACATGTTGTAGACATAGATAACGGAAGATTTATAACAAAGGATGAAGCTTTAAATATACTTAAAAAAGCACAAGAAGAAGGTTTAATTCTTCAACCTGGAAACGCTCAAGATCCCAATTTCATTTGTTGTTGTTGTGGATGTTGTTGCGATCTTATAACAAATTTAAAGAAACTTGAGCGTCCTTGGGAAATGTTTTATTCTAATTATTACGCTAATGTTGATTCGAACTCTTGTATCGGCTGTGAAACATGTTTAAATCGATGTCAGATGGATGTTATTTCTATGGTTGAGAGTATAGCCGTTGTTGAGCAAAAATTATGTATCGGGTGTGGTAATTGCGTAACAACTTGTCCAGAACAAGCAATAACGCTCAAAAAGAAAGATAAGGAGATGCTACCACCCAAAACTACAACAGATTTATACTTAAAAATGATGGTCAAAAAAGCAGAATTAAGGCGCGCTGAAAAAGGCACAACATAAAATATTTGATAGAGGTGAAAAAATAATGGGAAAGGGTGGTAAGTATGGAAAGGGATATCAAAAAAAAGATCAAAGTTCGAAAGGTTCAGGAAAAGGTGCTGGAGGAGCACCCATTCGCGGAGGAAAAATCAAGGCAAGTCATATTTTGGTTGACAAATTTAGTAGAGCCCAAGAATTACGCGAAGACATACAAGCAGGAGAGAAATTTGAAAGTCTGGCGCAAAAATTTTCTATTTGTCCAAGTAAAAAAAAGAGTGGCAATCTAGGAGATTTCTCTAAGGGTGATATGGTCCCAGAGTTCTGGAACACGTGTACGAAGCTAAAAATTGGCGAAATTTCTCAGCCAGTTAAAACTAAATATGGATATCATATAATAAAAAGATCGGGTTAAAAAAGAATAAATAGCCCAGCACGGAATTCCGATACACGAGAACTTCGTTAATTTTTCGAACCGTGGTCGCAGGGTTCAGGGCCCCAAATGCTTGACCTCTACACCACTGGGCTTTAATAAAATAAAGGTTTGATTAATTATAATATATTTTCTGTAAAAAATATTATTATTCTGAATAAAGATAGATTTAAATAAGATTATAGATGTGTAATTTATTGGATTACACAGTCTTTATTGGAGGATGCTAAAAAAAACTTGTTTTTCTTAATACTCTTCTAACTGAGGGTATTAAACCCCGTGACTGAAAAAAACAAAACCCGTATAAACTTAAAAAAAAATTGCTCCTCCATGTGTAATCCACTTAATGTGATATCTTGGTAATTTTTGTAAGGTTAAATTAAGAATTAGGGATTAGTTGAAACTTCTTAATAGTTAAGCAATTATTAATGCTTAAGATTGTATTTTCTAAAAATCTCGTTGAAATACTTATCGCTCATTCCGGAAATATAATCTCGCACGACTAAAGTTAACTTATTTTGATCTTTAAGAGGTTTAAAGTAAGTAGAATAGTTTTTGTCATCGATATATTCTATGTGATCTTTAAAAATTGGGGCGTCGAAGTTATCTTCCTCCAAATCCTTCAAAGATTTTTCAAATATTAATTCAAACTGATAAGTTAAGTTTTCTATGTAAGATATTTTTGAGCTTTCACTTTTGTAAAGATCTCTTCGACTGTATATTTGTTCATAATTAAATTCCTTCAATCTTTTTAGCGCTTCAAAAATCTCCTCACTATAACCAATTATATCACTATCAAGGCTATTATTTAAGAGGTCCATAATAAGAGTTTTCATTATTTTTCGGTTAGTATCGCCAAGTACATTTGTACAACTTCTAGGTAAGTCAGACCTTTTAATGAATTTAATTAAAATCGCATCTTCGATATCTCTTCCGATGTATGCTATGGTGTCTGCTATCCGAACTCCTACTCCCTCATAAGACATTGGGATTCTTTTTATCTTATTTTCGTGAAATGCGTCGTTATATTCATTTAAATGGTCTTCCCAAGATTTTCCATTCACTTCAATTGGTTTTAACCCTTGCTCGTAAACTTCACCATCGTGACAAAGAATTCCGTCTAATACTTGTAGCGTTAAATTTAATCCTTTCGCAGGTTTATTTGGAAACCTTTTTTCTAAGTAAGACAACCAACGGCAGCCTTGAGCATTATGATTAAATGTACCCATTTTATACTTTTTACTTATGTCATTAAGTATTTTTTCGCCCAGATGCCCCCTTGGACTATGGCCTATGTCGTGTGCTAAACTTATAGCTTCCATTAAATCAGTATTTAGTTTTAATATTCGCCCGATTTGACAAGCAATTCTTGAGACTAATAAAACATGTAAAGAGCGATGGGTGATATTTGCGTTGTTAACACCAAAAAAGACTTGTGTTTTGTCAATATAACGCGCATATGCTTTGCTATGAACAATGCGGTCAACATCTCTGAAAAAAGCAGGTCTAATATCGATTTTAGACTCAACATCTTCTTCGTACAATCTTACTGCTTGAGAATCGGATATGGCCTTAAATCCAATATCAGAATCTCTACGCATATGTAACCGGTATATTTTCAGGTTTTTAGGATCCATTATTGCTTATTATAGATCTTTTATTCAGAATTTTATCAAATTACCCTACACATTTCCAAATTTTATTAGTATCGCATCATGAGGACACTTCTCTTTACACTCCAAACAAAAATTACACTCACCTTTACCCGTGAAAAATTCAAACGGCTCATCTAAGATTCTAATCTGTTTTGGACAAATGTCTTCACAGATTCCACATTCAGATCTACCTACACATTTAACAGGATTTCTGGATAATTTTAAAAAAGAATATTCGGTTACGGCTGAAGAAACTGCAGCAAAAGGGCAAATGTACCTACAGTATATTCGCGGATACCACACCGAAAGAACAAGGATTAAAGTGTAGAAACCTATTATAATGTATCCTCCGGGTTCTAAAGCATCGAATTTTACCGGTATAAAGACATTCAGTATTATGTCTGGAAGAAACACAAAAATAAATTCAGACAAAGAAAAAAATCCTATTGGTCGTTGAGCAAAAACACCTATCTGGGTTTTAAAATCAAGATAAAATAGAACATTCGTATTTTTTGTAATTCCTAATGGGAATATGATTAATGTGATAATAACTATAAAAACATATTTTATGTTGAGAAGATTCTTATGTGTTTCAAGTTTTATTTTCTTTTTTTTAGTAGGTATCGCGGCACACACATCTTGGATCGCCCCAATCGGACATATCCATCCACAAAAAAACCGATTTGAAAATAATAATATTATAATTAACACTGCAATAAGAAAAAATGGGAATATGCCTTCTGCCATGGAGAAGAAGATATATTCTAATATTCCTGCTCCATTAGAAAGAGGATTTCTTGGCGAGTTTAAAACAGGTAGAACCTTCATAATTCCTTCTAGACTTAATAGGTTAATAGGTAAAATTACCTCAATAATTACGTAATTTATCATTAAAAACGCAAAAATCTGAATTATTCTTCTAGTGATTGTAATTAAGTTTGTTCTAATCTTTAACCTTTTAAATCTCAAAGATATCACTTGCTAAATTTTAAATTAATAAATAATTGCTGGTTAAAAAAATTTCTTCTAAAAAGGTATGTATGTTTTAGAATTGAAAAAAGAGAAATAAAAAAAATTAAAAAGTAATTTTTTTATGCTTTTTTAATTTTACTAAAGGACTTTTTATAGTCTTCTGGATCTCCACCCGCTACAAGGTAATCCATATAAACTTTTAAACTTTTTAAAAATAAATCTCCAGCCATTTCCATAATCATTCTTTGGTCTTCTAAATCAAATTCAGACCAAAGCGTCACTTCAGTTACAGCCCCTTTCGGTTCGAAAATGTAACCAATTTTTTTCATAGGGCTTCCCTCTTGGATTGATGTCATCTTCTCGTTAGGTATGTTCTCAATTTCTGTGTTTGTTACATCCCCTACATTAGTTTTTAAAAAATACTTTTTGGCTTCGAGTTGTTCAATTTCAGTTACAACGATATTCCATCTTGGTAAACCCATGTAATCGTTTAATATCTCATAAACTTTTTCTACGGAAGCTTGAATTTCCATTTTTTTTTCTACTATTGGCAAAAAATCAACTCCTTTAAAATTAATAATCTTTAGTTAATTATAAATTATAAATTTTTAAAAATTACAGTAAAACATTTAGCTTTAATTCAAACCATTTAAGATAATAGAATAGGGAAGTGAATGGATTACTTGAGCGAAATAGACTCTCTGTTTCTCGGAGCTTTAGTGGCTTTTCTTAGTTTTTTATGTATCATCGTCGATAAGCTTACACATTTGCTTTCTTCGCCGTGGTTGATTATAACTAATTTTGGTCTGGGTTGAATTCTACGCAAGAATTGTGAGATTTGACTACGCGACGAATGACCGCTGAATCCCTCTAAAGTAAAGATATTTATGTTTAATCTTATAAGCTGTGTCCTTCCTTTCTCATTGGTGTATTGAATCTCGCGAAAACCACGCTGAACTCTGCTTCCCAAAGTTCCATTTACTTGGTAGGATACGAATATAAGAGAATTTTTTTTATCTTCGGCTAACCTTCTTAAATATTGAACTGAGGGTCCTCCGATTAACATACCGCTCGTAGCTAAGATAATGCAAGGTCCACCCATAATAATATCGTTCCTTTCTTCTTGACTAGAGACAGTCGTGAAAAAGTCGCTTAAAAACGGGTTTTTGCCTTGATGTAATATTTTTTCTCTTAAGTCAGAGCTAAGAAAATCGGGGTTTGCTGTATGTATAGCTGTTGCTTCTGAGATTAACCCGTCCAAAAAGATTGGGACGTGATCAATAATACCCTTTGAAATAAACTCTTCTAACACTATTATTAGCTCTTGAGCTCGTCCTACTGCTAATACAGGAATAAGAATTTTGCCCCCTCTTTTGATCGTCGAATTTAATATTTGCCTAAGGTCTCTTTCAGAATCTTGTCTACTTGGGATTCGATCTTGAGGACCTCCATATGTTGATTCAATAAGTAGGGCTTCAACTCTCGGAAATTTTACAGCCGCTTGTTCTAGAAGTCTAGTTTTTTGATATTTAAAATCTCCTGTGTAAATAAAATTGAATCCGCCCTTTCCGAAGTGTAAATGAACTATTGAAGAGCCTAATATGTGACCAGAATTGTGAAGTGTTAGCTTAATATCGGGAGCAATATCTGTAACTTTCCCCCATGAGAGAGGTATCGTATGGAGTACAGCGCTTTTTACATCCCTTTTCGAATAAGGGCCAGGTGTACCCTCTTTTTCGCAAATCTGAACGAAATCTAATTGTAACATGGTAGAAAGGTTTCTTGTAGGGAGCGTACAATATACGGGACCTTTATACCCATACTTAAATAAAAAGGGTACCATTCCACAATGATCTAAGTGAGCATGAGAGACTATTACGGCGTCTAAATCCCTTATTGAAAACTCGGGAATATCAAAATTTGGAAATGGATCTTTTTTATTGCCGACATTTAACCCTACATCGAGAAGAATGTTACTATCTCTTGTTTGCATTAAGATACACGATCTACCGACTTCTCTAAAACCACCTAAGGAAATTAGGCGAATATTTAAATCTTTAAAAACGGTAGGGCGGTGAATTCTCTTTCCAATATTCAAGAGTATGTCTTTTTGGTTTTGTCTTTCTTTGCTCAACATCCCTCTAATTAATTCAATGGTTCTCGAGGCCAACGGTGGCGTTCTTATTGTTTTAGGTTGCCAAAAAGTGTTCATCCGTATTTCCTTTAAATTCACACCTTTTTTTCCAATAACTAACCCTGGTTTTACCGATTCTATAATAACTTCTCCACGAGTGTGATCAAATTCAATATTGGAGATTCCAGCGCCTTCAACTATTAGATTTCTTATGTAATCTTCTGTTTCAGATGGATCCTTGCGCTTCTCGGGGTTCCAGCGAAAAACCACTCTTTTACGCATAGTTTTTGCTAATTCTTTTAAAATGTCTGAACTTTCAATAAGATCCAAATTTTCATTTTCAGAATAAACAGCTATTTCAGGACCCTCAAATTCTATTTTTTTAACCTTAATCTCGGGAGGGAGATGTGAAATGATTTGATCCTTAATTCTTTGTAGTTCTCCTTCGAAACTCATATATCCTCAATCTTTTAATATATTTCTTATTTAGTTTTAAAAATGTAAAAGTTATTGATTCTCTTATTATTTAGAATAATCCTTTCTTTAAATTGAAATATTTTTATAACCTATTTATAATCTCCTTTAAAAATATATGTACAGTTAATTTGGTTTTTTAAACGATGTTTATAAACAAATAGAACAATTCTTAGATATTAATACTAATACCAGAGATTATATTTAGCAACGAATTAATTCTAATTTCTAATTAATATATGAGTTAATAGAATAAAAATATTGTCATTATGGATTTTATCCAAAAATAGCACTAATGGATTAATGATATGCTGCAAATGTCATCCCTCACCTAAAGGAGGGGTGTTTTCTTTTGATTCAATGATAAACTTTTTTTAAAAGAGAAAATTAGAACGAACTATGTCAAAAGTAAAAATAGGTGCGATCGCCTCTGGTTCTGGGAGTAATTTCGAAGCTATAATTAAAGCATGCGAGGAAGGCATTTTAAAACATAAGGCGGGCGTAAAAGTACTTATTTGTAACAAAGCTGAAGCATTTTGCATGGAACGAGCGAAAAACCATAACATTCCGTATGAATTAATTGAATCTAATAAGTTTCTTCATCTCCCCAGAGAAGAATTCGATAAAAAGATGATAGATGCACTAAAAAAATACGATTGTGAATTAGTTGTTTTAGTCGGTTATATGAGATTAGTAAGTCAAAGTTTTATTGATGCTTTCAATGGGAATGTTATGAACATACATCCTGCCCTTTTGCCTTCTTTCAAAGGTATGCACGCTCACAAAGATGTTTTAGAATATGGCGTAAAGGTTTCTGGTACTACAGTTCATTTTGTGGATCCCCAATCGGATCATGGACCTATCATCCTCCAAAAATGCGTTCCTGTGTACGATACCGACACAGAAAAAACTTTAGGACCAAGAGTTTTAGAATGGGAACACAAAATCTTTCCTAAAGCGATAGAATTATATTGCGATAAACGGTTGCATGTCGATGGAAGAATTGTAAGAATCGATGGTGATGTTGTCTTATAATTGTAATTACTTAAATATGCGGGAAATGATTTCGTTGAAAACTCTGACCCAACTGAAAGTTTTGGTATTTTCCATAACTTAATGAAGAAGATCTTGAGTAATGAGATTATTCATTTCCCGCTCCTTTTACATTTAAATAAACCTAAAATTTTAATCAAATCAATCATGGATTAATAATATATTATTAAAAATTAACAAGAGAACAAAGTAAGGATGCCTCGTCGGAAGGAGATTTCTGAGATTCTAAATATGATGGAAAAAACTCAAAATATTAGAAATATTGGGTTTGTGGGCCATATAGACCATGGTAAAACAACGCTAAGCGATTCTTTATTGAGTGAAGCGGGTTTACTTTCACCTGATCTAGCAGGGGAAGCACGTGCCTTAGATTATTTAGAAGAAGAACAAAGACGTGGAATCACCATGAAATCTACTAATATTTCATTATACTATGAAAAATCTCTTAAAGACCACGACCCCTTTCTAATAAATCTTGTTGATACACCCGGCCACTTAGATTTTAGCGGTAAAGTAACTCGTGCTTTAAGGTTAATAGATGGAGTCGTTGTAGTTGTCGATGCTGTTGAGGAAATAATAACTCAATCTGAAACGGTTATTAAACAAGCCCTACAGGAAGGTGTGAAACCTGTACTTTATATTAATAAAGTAGATCGCCTCATTCGAGAGTTAAAGCTAACAGATGAACAAATAAGAAAAAAATATACAAGAATTATTAAAGATTTTAATACTCTTATTAAAAGATACGCAGATAAACCCTTCAAAAAAGAGTGGCAAGTATCTCCTGCCGATGGGAACGTTGCATTCGGCTCAGCGCTCCACAAATGGGGTTTTACATTAAACATTTTAGAAAATAACGAGTTAAAGTTTTTGGATATTAGATCGCGGTATCAAAAAGAAACATACACTAAAGAAACATACGCTGATTTAGCTGTTTATTTTCCAATACACAACGCAATACTAGAAATGGTTGTCGATCACCTCCCTAATCCGATTGAAGCTCAGAAATACAGAATAGGCAAGATTTGGGGTGGAGATTTGACATCTGAAGTTGGAAAAGCTATGACTAATTGCGATCCAAATGGACCTTTAATAATATGTTTGAGTAAAGTGCAAGCAGATAAGCACAATTTGGTCGCAACTGGAAGAATATTTTCTGGAAATTGTTTCAATAAAGAGGAAGTATTTTTATTAAAAGAAAATGCTTTCGAGACAATTCGAAAAACCGCAATTTTCATGGGTCAAAGAAGAGAACAAGTTGAAGAAATACCTGTTGGAAACATTGTTGCTATAGAAGGTTTAAAACAAGTAAAAAGTGGCGAGACTTTAATTAATAAGAATTATATTGATAAAATGGTTCCATTTGAAAATGTAAAATATGTTTCTACTCCCGTCGTAACAGTATCAATCGAACCAGAATATTTAAGAGATTTAGATAAAATGAAAGAGCTCATCGAAAACATACTAATCGAAGATCCTAATTTGTTATTTGAAATAAATGAGGAAAACGGCGAATTCCTCCTCTCAGGTATGGGACCTTTACATCTTGAAATTACCGCAAATGAAATTGAAAAACGAGGTGTTGAGATTTCAACATCAGAACCAAGAGCGGTCTTTAAAGAATCTTGCAAATACGGTTCTTCTACTATCTCTGTAGAATCACCAAACCACCAAAGTTCGCTAAAAATTAGATTAGAACTATTAAATGATAAAACAAGCAGGTTTTTCCAGACTCATGATTTTAAGTCTATAAAACCAGTAGCAAGATTGAAAGAATTGTTAGAAGAATTTACAGATTTAACAACGGAAGAAATCCAAGACTTTTGGACATATTACGATACTAATAATGTTTTAATTTATAATTTAAAAGATGATTTAAACCAATTCTTGAAAGATACAATTTTAGAAATTGTTGATAAAATTCAATTAAATGGTCCACTATGTGGCGAAAAATTAACAAATCTAAAAGTTATAATTGAAGAACTCGTCGTAAATAAGCTTGACGAAGAAGATGCATTTACAGAATTATCCGCAATGTTTTACGATGCCATTAAAAAGGCTTTAAACGAATCTGAACTCATCCTACTTGAACCAATTTACCATACAATTATTCAATTGCCCCCAGATTACATAAAAAATTCACTTTCTTTGCTTTCTAAGTATTCTGCAAAAATAAAAAATATCAACCAAGAAAAAGATTATCAAGCAATCATAGAACTACTCTTACCAGTAAGAAATTCTATTAAATTCGCTGAGGATATTCGATCTATAACGTCTGGAAAAGCGTTCTGGCAAAATGAATTTTACGCCTTCATGGAAGTCCCTAATCATGAAGCCAAAAGATTAATTAGTGATTTAAGATTTATTAAAGGGCTTTCTTGGTAGAGATAAAGATTAAATGCGCCTGCCGGGAATTGAACCCGGGACGCTGACTTGGGAAGCCAGCATATTACCACTATACTACAAGCGCAAAAATATAGAAAATTAATAATATAAATGAGATTTTATAAATAAATTTTTTTACAAGTTGTGGTTTATTAATAATTAAATTTCAAATTAGGTAGTAGTACCATGAATATTGAGAATTTAACTTTTCAAAAAAAAATTGCGATTAACAACAACGATTCGCTACTCATAATTGATATGCAGTATGATTTTATGCCAGGGGGTGCTTTACCTGTCGAAGAAGGCGATCAGATTATAGATGACATTAATTTAGTCGCTGAAATTTTTAAGAGTAGCAATGGGATAGTTGTATTAACACAAGATTGGCATCCAAAAAATCATAAGTCATTTGCAAGCAGCTATCCGGGTAAAAATCCTGGAGATGAGTTTCAATCAGAAGGAATTGGTCCAATTATTTGGCCAGATCATTGCGTTCAAAATACTTATGGATCAAAATTTCATGAGGATTTGAAAAAAGAATATGCTCATGCTATAATTCGAAAGGGTTATCATCCTAAAATTGATAGTTATTCGGGTTTTATTGAGAACGATAAGAAATCTGAAACAGGATTAGCAGGATTTCTTAATTCCCTTAAAATCAAAAGAATCTTTATTTGTGGATTAGCGTTAGACTATTGTTGCTATTTTACTGCGATTGATGGTATCGATTTTGGTTTTGAGGTTTATTTTTTAGTAAATTTAACCAAAGGTATAGATTTACCTCCAGGAAACATCTCTAACTCTTTAGAGGATATGAAAAATAAAGGAATTAAATTTACTATTAAGGACAATTTTGTATGAGGTGTGAAATTGGGATGTCTTCTTTAAATTACTTTAGCTTTTTAAAAGTTTTAAAATTCCCTATCATTCTAAAAATTAATAATTAAAACAAGGTAATTTATTATATCTAAAAAGTACATGTCAAATCAATTTCCATATACCAAAATATTAGTAGCTTGTAGTGTTAACGTTGCAAGAAGTCCCATGACTCAAGGTTTTCTCAAAGACTTTTTTATATGTAACAATATGAATGTTGAAGTCTATTCTGGTGGAATTTCTTCAAATGCTCGAGATGGAATGCTTATTTCTCTTGACGCGAAATTAGTGATGAAAGAAATTGGTATAGATTTACCGGAAGATTCCCTCTCAATTGATTTAAAGAAACGCCCTGAATTAATAGAAAAAGCAAATCTTATTCTCACTCTGACTGATAAACATAAAAAAGAAATTATTGAGTTTATTAATTTAAATAATAAAAAGATTTACACATTAAGAGAATTTGCTGGTGAAAATGGTGATATTGAAGATCCTTCGATGAAAGGAGTTGAAGGATTTCGTAAAGCTCGAGACGAGATTAAAAGATGCTTAGATAAAGGTTTAAAAATAAATATGTGAGAATCATGATTGAATATATAATTATTGCGATTTTACAAGGCTTGTTTGAGTGGTTGCCCATATCTTCTTCAGGACAGGTTATGATTGTTGCAGTTAATTTTTTTGGTATCCCTCCAGAAGAAGCATATAGTCTTTCAATTTGGTTACATCTTGGAACGATGTTCGCAGTTCTATTAAAATTCAAGAAGGATTATATTAGAATTGTAAAGAGTTTTTTACCTATGAAATTTAATGTAATAGAAACTGATATAAAGAAGAGAAATTGGCTAATAGTGGGAACAATTGGAACGGCTATTACTGCCTTACCACTATACTTTATCTTTAAATTTATAATTGTTGGAGAATTTACGGCAATTCACGGAGATTTGCTCACGCTTATTATTGCTGGTATGCTTATCATAACTGGAATAATTCTATTATTAATAAAAAAGAAATTTGGAGTAAAAACAATCGAAAGCGTTGAAAAACAAAATGTAATAAAAGATAGTTTTATTATTGGATTAATTCAGGGTGTTGCAGTATTACCTGGAATTTCTCGATCTGCCATCACAGTATCTACAACCCTTATTGAAAATTATGAACAAGATAGTGCATTAAGATTAAGTTTTTTAATGTCCGTTCCCGTTGTAATCGCTTCAATCGCAGTTGATATTATCTTCGGAGAGGGCTCAGTGTTTAGAATTTTAGATCCGATTACTATTATCATAATTACATTATCTAGTTTTATTGTAGGATATGCGTCTATCGAAATCCTGTTAAAAATAGCTAAAAGGATTCAGTTCGGATATTTCTGCTTACTTTACGGAATAATAGCATATGCTATCATCCTACCCTTTTTCATTATCCATTAAATCATTGATATAATTAATGATAAAATCTGCCAGAATTCTCTCAATACCTTTAATTCCTCTAAATCCCGGAAAATCGTTAAGATCTATGAAATAATACTTATTGCTATTGATAGGCTGAACCAAGTCGAACCCAAATATTTTTAAATTCATTTCTTTTGAAAGTGTTTGGGCTAGATTATGAATTTCTTTAGTTATTTTAAATTCTTTTCTTTCGATTATGTCAACATCGATATTATCGGGCTTATTTTTCAAATATATATAAATCGGATTTTCTCTTATAATTCCAAACGTTTTGTCTCCTATTACGTAAATCTTTCTTTCAAAACCATCACACTCAATAAATTTTTGAATGTAGATGTCGTAGTATAATAAATGCTTATACCTTTCGCAAAATATATCTACTTCTTCTATTTTTCGAACTAAGAAATTGAATCTATTGTATTTATCATGCTGATAATGACTTTTAAGCACAATAGGTAATTTTGGAGTTGCCCATTTCTTAAATTTTTTAATATCTGCAATATTATTATTCCAAGAGCTTGGTAGAACGAAATTCTTCCTAATTTGAGGGTTATTTTTAAAAACTCTTCTTAAAGCATAATCAAGAGCGATCTTGTTTTTACAAGTTAAAACAGCATCAACACTATGGAAAGTTGGAATTTTATTAATCTTAGCATAATGAAGTAGATCGATTGAACAATCGTTCCTTACTTTAACAATAATTAAATCTGCTTCTTTAATCGCTTTAGGCATTCTAGAAAGGTTAAAAAAGTTTTTTGTGGGATCATGACAGTATAAATTGACATCTGAAACAGTTTTAAGCTTATTTATAACTCTTTTAATAATCTCATGATCTTCCCTAAAAGAAAAAACTACATTTTTAACCATAATTAAGGAAAAGAAAGTGAGATATATTCTTAAATTTTCCTTCTTAGGTATTTTTTGGAATTTAGAAAAATTTCATATTGCTATACTTCAGCCATTATACTTTTAAATGATGAATACAAAATCTAATTAATATTTTTAGGAGATATTAAGATGAAAGAAAAGGCTTTTTCAAAATTTTTACGAAATCAAGTATTGATAATTGGAGCGCTTTTTGCCGGTGATCAAATATTTGGTTTCTTTGAACAGAATTATCTGAACACATATTTAGACCAAGTTTTGGGATTGACTCCATTATTCATTTCACTAATGGTAAGCTTATCTGCAGTAATGGGGCTAATTATGAATATTACATGGGGAATAATTAGCGATAATACACGAAGCAAATACGGCAGAAGACGTCCATTTTTACTATTTGGGATTATAGCGGGAATTTCGATGATTATATTTGCATTTTCAATTGATATTGCTGGAGGAAACATCATGACGGCCTATATAATTTGCATTATTCTAGATGTAGTAATAATTGGTATTTCTTCTAATGCTTATTATGTTTGTGAAAGATCATTAATTCCTGACACTGTCGATTTAGAAAAAAGGGGAAGAGCAAATGGGATAATAAATAATATTGGTTACATTGGATTATTAATAGCAATCGCTGCATTTTTGGTATCAGATCTAATTTTTGGTCAAGAGACTCCTGAAGGAACAGTTATTGGCCAAATGGGACACATTTTTGCACTCAGCATTGGAGGATTGAGTTTCTTAATTACAGGATTAATAGGTTTCTTCTTTATAAAAGAAAAACCTATCTCAGAATTACCACCTAAGAAAAAATTTTTAGTAGAGTTAAAAGAAATAATAAATATTGAGCAATTTAAAGCTAATAAAGATTTTTTCAAAATTGTGTTAGCATTAACAATATTTAGAACTGGTATCTCCACAGTAATGCCCTTTTTATTTATTTGGATATTCGCTTTAGGATTATCTACTGTTGAATTGCTTGTTGCTGTTTTAGTGGGATTTGTAATTTTATTTCTAATAACATCGTTGCTAGGGTATTTAGCAGATAAACATGGTAGAAGGAAATTTATACCCATTTCAATTGTAATAGTATCAATTGGTATTATTTTTGCTCCATTAGTGAAGATAGGGAACACAACAAATTATCCTTTGGTAGTATTTATTCTACCATTCATGCTTGTAGCAGTTTTAGGTTTGGCTACGCCGATGAATGCTTGGAGTCAGGATTTAATACCTGAAGACAAGAGGGGTAAATATTTTGGGTTTTTAAATATAATATTTACTATTTCTCAAATAATAGGATCTATTATTGGCGGATTGGTAGCAACTTATTTTTTAATTGGTGGATTAGTACCTGAATCCTTTGTTTTTGTGTTCGCACCAATTTTCTTTCTTGGATCAATTCCCCTATTTCTAAGAGTAAAAGAAACTTTAGTAAGAGAATAAATAACTTAAGTTTTACTTTTTTTTTTAATTTTTTGACTTTGAAATTTATAAGAGATACTATCTTCTTTGAGGTTCAACAATAATTTTTATCCACTTTTCACGATCGTAATACTCGAACGCATCTACAGCTTCTTCTAGTGTTATTCTTTTAGTAACTAATTTATCTAAATCTAAGGATTTAGTCGCAATTAAATCTAAAGCTTCCTTCCAATAATCCTTATCTGATTTTGAATTTACCATCGCTTCGGGATAGACTAATTCTACGCCTTTTTTTCTACAGCTTACATATGGAATATATTGCATTTTTTGAGCTCCAAATACAATAACTCGAAAACCAGGTTTCACTAAGTCTATAGCATCAAGAAGAATGTCGTTATATCCAACCATTTCAAATACAGCGTCGGCTTCACCAAAATCCTTTTTAATCCCATCAACGACGGTTTCCTTTCCATGAGTAGATCTCGAATATTCGCTTGGACTAAAAACTTTTGCCCCCCAATGCTTCGCTAACTCTCTTCTATGGTGATAAGGTTCTGAAGTTGCAACTTCAATTCCATTTTTTAATAATATTTGAGTAAGAATTAACCCAATAGGGCCCAAACCTAATACAATCGCTTTTTTCTCACCTTCGATTCTTTCGAATTCTGCCCTCTCGTAACAATTGATCGCACAACCAACAGCATCTGCAAAAGAAATTTCATCCATTGAAAGATCATTTCTAACGATTGGAAGTGCTCCATAAACCTCATCCTTGCCATGTCCAATGACATTTACATGAGTAGAATACTCTGCATATCCTTGCCCCATACGGGCTAAATGATCACCAATAAAAATTCCTTCAATATCTTTTCCAACCTCAACAGCGATGGCGCCAGTTTCATGCCCGTGTCCACCAGGCTCATGAGCTGTAATCCAATGACCTCCTTCAAATATCCCAACATCGCTGCCACAGATTCCAACAGTAATTATTTGTGCTAAAATTTCCTTATGTCCAGGTTTAGGTATTTCAATGTCTATTAATTTAACAACCCATGGTTCCGGAAATAATAAAGCACGCATCTTATTCTCCATTTTAATTTCACGATTATTTTTTAATATTAGTTTAGATCTTTATATCTATCTTCCTTTAATTCCATCAAATAAAAGCCTTAATATGATTCCAAGAGGAACTCCCAATCCTTTAGAAGAACTCGCTTTAGAAATGGATGGATCATAATTTTTATTCACTTTTTTTACCCAATCAATGTATGACATATTCATTACTTCTTTTAATTCAAAATCTTGTTTTATCCTTTCTGCGTGATTAGCATATTTTTTAAGGTTATTATTAACTTTAAGGTCTCCATTTTTTTGCATTAATATCAATGGTTTAAACGAAAAATGATCAGCAAATGATTGTATTACCTTAGGAGGAGAATCACCAATATAAGGTGATAATAATAAATTAAATGAGATTGTTTTACCACTAAAAGTGGGGGCTGTAGATTCATTTGTTCCTATTAAATTTGCAGTAATTCTTTGAGCATGACCATTCCCTTCTGTCCAATAATGAAAAACCTCACCATAATATGTACCAAAAGGATTTATTCTGATCTGTTGTCCTTTCATTTTAATGTCACCAAATCCTTTATCCATAAGTTTTAATGGAGAGAATGCGAAGTTTGCTGCTTCTAAAGAATCGAAACCAATAAGAAGGCCTTTTTCTTGATTAGATAAAGCCATCCATCCATCTGATATATTAGCAACTAAACAATCAATATCTGCATTTTTAGGATCTACTTCTTTCATATCAAGGTTAAAGTAATCTATATTACCCAGAAAATTCTTTTTCCAAATTCTTAGTGTTTTATTTGTTCCTAGAATATTGGATCTTATTTCACATGGCATAACCTCTTTCCATTTCTTATTGTACTTTTCTTCAACGAAATAAGATGTTCCATCACTTTTTCCTATGTTCGTAGTTTCGCCTTTAATTTCAGGAACATGCATTAGTACATCTACAAATAAGTATGGCAGCTCTGAATATAATTTAATGGTCTTTTCAGAATAGACTCGATAATTTTTTTCAATTTCAAATTCGCTTTTAATTTTAATGGAAGCAGAAAAACCGTCACTTCCATCTCTTTGAATAATGATCTCATCTGTATCTGAATTATATATTTTCCCTTTGTTTGATTTATCAAAATTAACTGATGACTCTAAAAATTTTGGGCAACCAAACTCAACATTATTGAATTTAAAGGAATTTATTTTACCATTATTGTTAAACTCCAGAGTAATATATTTATTTTTCATGATAGTTTTGGTTGCTATCAATTTTTGATTGTTGATTTGAGGTTTGGATTCTGAAAAATTTATTGAAAAAATAGCAGTTTTCATATCATTTTGAGAGAAAGCTGAATTTGGTATAATTGCTTCTAATTTTAGACCAGATTCGTTATTATAAACGGAAAAGGATTTTAAGAATTCTTTTGAGTCTAGATTTAACAATTTTATAATTTTTCCTTGTTTTATTAACTGATCGTTAAAATTTGATGGTAGCTCTAATTGAATCAATATTGAGCTATTCAGGGGAATTTTCTCTTTTTCTGAAGTTCCTCTATTTGTTATTGGGGTAATTGAAATAATAGATTTAAATTCACTGTAATCATTAGTAATTGTTTTTACCATTTCTCGCGTTGCCAAATTTACAGCTTTTTCTGATGCAATAAAAGACTTTAGTACATAACTCATAGCGGTTTTACGTCTATCTGAATGAAGAAATGGCATTGCCATACCAAAATTAGTTGTTGAGGCAAAAAGAATTTTATTTTTTAGGTATGAGTCAGCAGAATCGTTAGTGTTCCTTAAAAAATTATTAATTTCAGATTTAGAATTCTTAACTAAGCCTTCAGAGATTAAGGTATCTGATATACATTTTAACCACCTAGCACTTTGCCCTATAGTCCAGAATTTTGTATTATTAAATTTTTGAGCCCAATTATAATATCCATTAAACATCCCATCAGCAACATCTTCTCTTAATAAAGTTTCACCTTGTACTTTCAATTTTGGTATAATTTCTAAAAGGTTAGTAAATTCAGCATAATCGTATTGGTCTACTGCTTCAGCAAACTCCATTAAACCTCTTGAGTTTGGCATCCAGTTTAGAAATTTAGGTAATTTTAAACCAATCCAATTTTCATAATCCATATCAAAATTTAGGAATATAAGAGCATGCCCACTTATTACTCCGCTCTTTTGTTTTTGTCTAATGATTTCAAACCATCTCTTTATCGAACAATAGTCAAGAATGTCACCAAATCCATACATTGGTATCATTAAGCAAGAAGCATCTGTAATAGTTGAGTTAAATTTAACTACACCATATCTCTGATTCCAGTCTAATCGGGGATTAATGAAAGGTCGTGCTACATCAAATCCATACATAGAGTAATAAATACATATCCCCTCTACACCCAATTTATTATACAATTCTATCATACCTTGTGTAAACATCGTCTCTTGTGTGCGGGCATATGGAGCTACCCTTCCTGGAAATAATTGATTTAGACCGATACCCATTGAATTTTCTAAGAACCATTTATGCTGTTGGATAAATTCTTCCGTATCTAAAATTGGTTGAGCGACGTTACCCCAAGAACCAATTAGAACTTCATCTTTTCCCTTTTTACACCTTTCAATAACTCTATCAAGTACATCTTGTTGAAATTCTTTTTGTAATTGTATAGACCAAAATGTATCACCATAATCCCAAGTAATTCGCGTATTTCCAAATTTAAAACCTACATCTTCAATTCTATCTAATTCATCAAGAATGCCTCTCATCATTTTGAGATCTTTACCAAAACCGGCGTCCCCTCTTGAATCTCCTCTATAGGAATGATAATAATTAATATGAGGTGATAAAACTAAATAGATTTTTTTTTGTTCGATATTCAAAATTATTTAACTCTTTGTTATGGTTTAAGACTGAATAAATCTATATTAAAGAATTTAATAATATTATCAAAATTTTCAAATCATTCACTATTTTACCCTTTAACACATCAATCATAGAAGATGGTCATATCCTTAATAATTTGGCTTGGAAATAATTCTCAAAAATTTTAAAATGTTTTAAATAGTATTATTTAATTATAGAAAATATCATGACAAACAAAATTAATGTATGCATAATTGGCTGTGGTGATGTTTGTTCTGCTTTAGTACAAGGAGTACAAAATTACAAGAAAAATCCAGATAATATCATAGGGTTATTACCTGAGATTACTCAATATAGCGTTAATGACATAAACTTTGTACTAGGGATCGATGTTAATTCAAATAAGGTAGGAAAGGACCTAAGTGAAGCTATTTTTATTGAACCAAATTGCAACATCAGATTATTTGAACCCGGATTTTTAGATGCTCCTGTAATAAAAGGACCTGTTATGGATGGATTAAATAGTAACATAAAAAAGTTCATTCCCATAGATGATAATCAACTTGATCCAGATGTTTCAAAAGCGATAAAAAATAAAGATATTGATGTTGCAGTAATTTTACTTCCTACTGGAAGTCACAACGCAGTGAGGTTTTATGCCATGGCCGCTCTTGACGCAGGTGCATGTGTTGTTAATGGAATGCCGTCATATGTAGCTAAGGACCCTGAGATCGTAAAAAAAGCCGAAGAACTAAATCTTTCATTAATTGGTGACGATATAAAATCTCAGATAGGCGCTACTATTATTCATCGCTCATTAGCAAATCTCTTTCCTATGAGAGGAGCAATTCTCGATCGCACGATTCAATTAGATTGGGGAGGGTCATCAGATTTTTGTAATTTATTAACTCCAAGAGCTAATGGGAAGTTAGTTTATGAAGAAGGGAAACGACAAGCTAAAACTGAAGCAGTTGTAGCAAATCTTCCAAATAAAGACACTATAGAATGTCAAATCTCAGCTGTAGACTATATTCCTTTCTTAAAGAATCAAAAGGAAGCTTATATGAGATTAGAAGGTCGTATTTTTGGAGGTGCTCCAGTTAGGGTTGACATTACGATGTTTGTAGAAGATGGAAATAATTCAGCGGGTGTAATAGCAGATTGTATCAGAGTTTCAAAAATCGCTAAAGATCGCAAAATTGGAGGTGTTCTACACTCAGCTTGCTCTTTCTTTAATAAACATCCCCCAGAACAATTAGATGATTACATAGCAAAAAGTCACCTTTTAGAGTTTATAGAAAACAAAAGGGAAAGGTAAACTCAAGGAACTTTTTCTTCACTTACATATTTAACTTTTCGCTTTGATAAATGAATTTTGATAAGTTTCTCTCATATTTATCAAGTTATAAATGTGATCTGAAACCAGACTCACTCCTTCGGGTATACTCCTAAAACTTGGGAAGTCGTTTATGTCTACAATGTAAGGGCCTTTTTCAGTCATAATGTAATCTAATCCAAAAATAGACATTCCAAACTTTCGTCCTAATCTTATAATCCTTCTTTTAAATTGCTCGTCGACAGGAACTCTAATATGGATTAATTCTAACGGAGATAAATTTTTGTTTTTTTGTAAGCGATTATGCGAAGTAATTGAAACAACCCAATTACCAATAACATATACCTTATAGATAATTTCGTGCTCACCTAAATATTCTTGTAAAAATAACTCACTTTCGTCATAGGTTTGTGTCAATTCAACTAAATCATTCGAGTTCTTAACAATTCCAATAATTCTATCGTTTTTAGGTAACTCCGGTATGTTATGTGAGTTCAACTTAACGATAATATTAGTACCTTTCTGGCACGCTTTCCAAGCGTCTTGTTTGGTATTATAAGTGAGTGGTATTTGGATTTTCTTACAACTACTCTTGATTAATTCAAAAGTGTTTGTTCTACTCTCACAAATTTGGACAGAATTTAACGAATTTAGAATTGGAATATTTGGAGAAACATTTCTAACAACTTTGTAGATACTTTCGTTAGATTTTTGGGTAGTAAGCTTAACAATCACAAAGGAAATAGGGTATTTTTTCAATCTTTTTTCCAAATATTTTTCATTAAAATTTTCATGTCCATTTTTCATTAAATTGACTACGTAAATATTGTAATTCTTTAATAGGAATTTCTTGATATGTTCTAAAACCTCAAGATCCCTATTACAAATGGCTCCTACATATTTCCTTTTTATATTACTCGCCATTTAAAAAACTCTATTAATTTGATTTTTTAAAAGCAAACCATAGTATATAAATGTATTGTTTGAGCGTATTTTCAGTCATTAAGTAATTTAATTGAAATTATATTTTTTTTTTAACTTAGAAAAGCTTAAAAGAATATAGCTCAAAATTAATTTATACAATATTCTTAAAAAATTTTATAATATTTGATAATAATAGAGATGAAATAATAAAATGTCAAAATTGGATGCCTTAGCTAAAGATAAGGATGAAAAAGCAGAGAAATTATCTCAAAGATCAAAAGGATACATGCTCTATCTTGTAGTATTTATGGGATTAGTAGGTTTAATGGATAATTTTCTATCTCAAATTGAATCGGTCGCAGTACCTTATTTACTTGCAGATTTTGGTATAACCCCAGAAACCTTTGCTTTTTGGCAAGGAATCTACGGAATTATCTCATTTGCTGTATTTTTTATTGCTTGGATTTCAGACGCTTTCGGTAGAAAAAAGGGAATTCTTTTGTTAGTTCTTGTATTGGGTGTTCCTGCACTTTTTATTGGAATAACGGCCTTTACATTTCACTTATTTATGATATTATACGCAATTATCATAACAGCGACACTTTCGAATATGTGGGAACTGCCTATTGTCGAGGAATCACAACCAAAGAAACGTGGGCTTTATGGAGGGCTTACTTTTCTTATCGGTTTAATTCCGGTATTTGCATTTGTGGGAGTGCCTATTGCTGAGGCTTTTGGATGGCGATGGACTTACGGTGTAATGTTTTTTTTAATGCTTTTAGTTATAATACTATGGTTCTTTATGAAAGAACCTCAGAGATGGCTTGAGGCTCATGAAGAGAGGGGACATGAATATCTAAAAATAAAGACCGCATTTAAATCGTTAAAAAGAAAAGATTTAAAATATATCTTAATTGCTTCGTTAGTTTATGGTGTGTGGACTGTCTCATTTAAGATGGGGACAACATGGGGAGGTCATTACTATATGGATGTCATTGGATTAACTCCTGGAGGATATAGATCAATATTGACGATTGGCGGATTACTTACAATGGTCGGTGCATTATTAGGGGGGATATTAATGGATAAATTAGGAAGAAACATAACACTATTAGTTGGATGTGGGGGATCTATTATTGGTTTTGTATTTTTAGGAATTTCCACATTACCAATCTTCTTTTGGATGGTATATTTATTTATGCCTATGATTTTAGCGTATATTATGGTATATTTCAGTGAAATCTTCCCTACTCATATTAGGAGCACTTGTACAGGTATTACTGCTACAGCAGCACGTCTTTCGTATGTTCTAGGTCCTTTACTTGCTTCTACCTTATTAATCGCATTCCCAGATATGGGTGGATTTTGGATTGTAGCTGGATTCCTCATGATCATACCAATATTTTCCCTATTCGTAAAACCATATGAAACTAAAGGTAAAACTCTGGAAGAAATTCAAGAAGAAAGATAAATTATTAATTTTTTTTTTTTTTCATTAATGAAGATTTAGATTATAATAATAAATTCAAGAAAAATTCAAAATAGTATAAAAGTATGAATATTATTAGTTCATTAGCAAAGAATCTTTTTAGAATTTAAAGTAATTGAATTAAAAGGTTAAATTTTTGATAAAAATTGGTATTATTATCGATAAGTACCATTTGCAGAAAAAAGCCTTAAAACTTATTGATTATCTATCCACAGTAGCAAAAATTTCTCTATATCTTGAAGAAGATTATCTAATAGATTATTCCAAATTTGATTTTAATGAGGATATCTTTTTTGTCAAAGCTAAAGGTGATTTAATCTTAAATCTAATAAAGTTGATTGAAAGAGAAACAGATATTCCTGTAATTAATTCATCAAGAGGAATATGGTTAGCAATTAATAGATTTTTAAATAGTACTTTGCTAAGACAATCAGGGATACGAGTCCCTAATTTTACTCTAAACGCTAAAGGATTAATTCCACCTTTTAATGATTATATTATAAAAAATATCATAGATCAAAAGAACTATGCTTTTAGCCCCAAAATTCAAAGAATGAATGGATACTTAACTATTTCCGATCAAAGGGCATTAGACGAAGTAAACGGAGAGAAAGCAAAATATACCTATCTCTACTACCAAGAATTTATTAAAAGTAAATGGGAATATAAAGTATATTGCATTGGTGATGACCTGTTTTATTACAAACAAATCCCTATTTTAATTGATCCAGATAAGATGAAATCTAGAAGAAAGATCAAGGAAATACCAGAACTGAGAGAGATGGCCTTCAAGGCAATAAAAGCTGTGGGTTTAAAAATTGCATCGATGGATTTTCTTCAATCTGAAAGTGGAGATTTCTATCTTACTGATATCAATTCGTCGCCCAATTTTAATTACATAAAAAATGGGCCAAAAATTATTGGCGATTATTTAATTAAACAAGCTAAAAATTAAGTTTGACAAATGAAATGAAAATTGGAATACTATCAAAAAGAACAGGAAACTTCACTGGTAAAATCAAGCTTTACTTAGAAAAGAAAGGACATTCAGTGAATATTTATACTGCTAGCAATCTATGCGTTAATGATGCTCTCTTAATAAACGATTTTTACATATTAAAATCTAAACATCTATTTTATCTCTATGCAGGTTATTTTTTAGAAGCTAATAATGTTCCCGTTATCCCAAGTACAGATATTAGTTATCGACATAAAAATCGAATTGAATCTTACTTTTCTATTAAAAATACTAATCTCTTACTTCCAAATGTTTTTATGGGAACTATTGATACTTTAAAAAGTCAATTAAAAAAAATTGATTTACCGCTTATTTCAAAACCAATTTTAGGCTCTGGAAGTAAGGGGGTTAAAGTTATTAATTCTTTTCAAGATTTTAATACTATTACCGAAGAGAGTTTTTATTTAGAAAAATTTATTGAAGGCATTCACTACTTAGCATACTTTATAGATGAAGAGATCTGTATCTGTGAAAAAAAACCTTTAGCAAACGAACACGACAAAGTAAAAATAATTGTTTCCGATGGTGAGATAGAAGAATATATAATTAAATGGAAGAATAACTATAATCTCTTATTTGGCCACCTAGATCTTGTAAGAGATAACAACACTGATAAATTATTCGTGGTAGATGCGGGAACCTTTCCTGAATTTTCAAATTGGAAGCATAATAGTGATCCCGTTTCGAAAGTATGTAACTTAATTTTGGATAGATATCAACAAATATTAAACAAAACGGAGTAAAAGTTTACAAAAAGAGGTATAGAATTTTTACATTAAATATGAATTCGCCCAATAACTTTCCTAGTTCAGACGAAAATGAATACGCGACATCTTCAATATTCAAAAAACAAAAGGTTAAACTATATGAGATTAAGCACTTTCTTTTTGATTTTGGAGGAGTATTAATAGAAAAGTCATTTGTATTAGATAATTTATTTGATTTTATTGAGCATGATCTAAATATTAAAATTCCATCAAAAGAAATTGATCCATATCTCAAAAAATTAAGACGAAGGTTATCGTCTGGAAGGATTTCTGCTAGAACATTTTTAGAATCGATATTTGAGACTTATTATGTACCTTTCCAAAAAAAAAATGAAGCGTTACCGCCAAAAAAAGTTAATATCGAGTATTACTTGGAGCTTTGGTTTAACCTTTATTCTCAAGTTACTCACATATCGTCTGATATGGCAGAGATTATCGATCTTTTACATTTAGCGGGGTATACTGTAAGTCTTTTGTCAAATACTTATGACATTCATGCGAAATCAAATGAATTAAGGGGTTTTTACGATAATTTTGATAACGTGTTTTTATCGAACGAAATTGGATTAATTAAACCCGATATGGATAAATACATATATGTATTAAAAAAATTAGGTTCCAAACCAAAAAGATGTATTTTTGTTGATGATAAAATAAGTAATCTTATTCCTGCACATGAATTAGGAATAATCGTTATAAAATTCGAATCTTTCGAGAAGTTTAAACAGCAATTAAACGATATAGGCATAATAGAAATAAGCCCAAATTTAAGGAAAGAAATCAAGAAAAAGTATGAATCATATAAAAAAAAGAAAAAGGAATATAACAAAATAAAAAGGGAATACAAGAAGGCTAAAAAAAAGTATCTAAATAAAAGATATAGAAAGAAAAAATCATTAAAGAGAAGGCTTGATTTTCAAAAAAAGCGAGCAGAATACCAAAAGAAAAAGATTGAATATCAAAATGAAAGGGATAAGAAAAAGGAAGAACTAATATCAAAAGTTAAATTAAATTTTTATAGTAATTAACCATTATTTATTTTCTTCTGTTTCGGTATCGCTTTCTTTATTGTAAGCTTCTAGCTTTTCCATAACGGATTCTGCGGGTGATGCCGCAGGAATTGGTATTTTTTCGTAAATTTCAATAAATTTTACATCATTTATATCTTCGCTCATATGAGTCTGAAGGTCCATGGCAAACCCAAATTTAAAGTAAGTGAGATTTTGGAACAGAAACATTTTAGGAACTGTAATTTCTAGAGTCTTATCCTCCGCATGGTTTATGATAAATTCAGCAGCACTCTCTTTAGGAATCCCCTTTGTAATCATGAAATATTCAATTTTTTCGTTAAAATCTTCTATTTTATCGATAATCTCTAGGTTGTAGTCGATTGGTTGACCCGCTAAAGGATGGTTATAGTCGATAATGACTTTTCCTTGCATAATATTAGAAACTACGCCTCTTTGGCCTTTTTTATTGGTAAAATCTTGACCAAATTCGGGGTTCTTGCCTTCATTTAATTTTCTAAACTTAGCGATACCAATTCTTTCGATTTTTTGAGGGTCTCTTTTACCAAATGCTTTAGTTGGGGGTATTCTTACAGATTTCTTTTCAAAGTAATTCATTTCTTTAATTGTTTCAGTTAATCCCTCGTTTAAGAATCCTGGCTTTCCAACAATAATGAATTCTGGAGTGTAATGACCTTGTTTAGCCTTTTCTTCATCGTAAATTCCCGATTTTCTTGCGTCCTCCTCGGTAGAAACTCTAAAAACTTTTCCTTTTTGGGTTCTTGCTGTCATTTTTAAGAGTACAAAATCACCCTCTTCAACTTTTTTTCCTTGTAATTTGTTTTTCTTTTCTTCTAATTTCTTAGCTTCTTCTTGAATTCTTTTTTCTTCCTTTGCATCTGTTTCCACTTCTGCGGATACTTTATCGTTTTCTACTGTACTACCCTCTGATGTAGCCTTATTTGAGCCACCTAACAAATCTTTTGCATTGCTTACGAATTTTTCAGCAGTAGCCTTTCCAATACCTTTAAGTTGTGTTAACTCATCCACATTCGCATCTGCTAATTTCTCAACTGTGTCAATCCCAGCTTCTATTAGAACTTCTTGCTTTTTGCCAACACCTTTCACATCTTCTAAATTCATTCCTAAAACCATTAAATAATGTTAGTTAAGTTATACCAGTTAGATATTAAAATTTTTCATTACTTATTACTTTTTCCAAACTTAAGATACTGGCTCATACAAAATTCCTAAGTCGTCAGCATAATTCTTAACAGCGTGCATTTCTTCTATTGAAGGTCTTCTGTTTATTTCTTTATATTTATGAGCCAAATATTCTGGGTGATATTGACCCATCAAATTTACAACACAATTCGGAATCTCTTTTGCCATATAATCTAATATTGGCTTAGAACAGCATTCCACATGATTAGGCATAACCAAATGTCGAATTATTATTTCCCCGCTTCCAAAATCGTGAATTCTTTTAAGATTACGAGTTATGACATCGTAATAACCTTTTATTCCGGAGTATTTTTCTCCACATTCGTTGTTGCCGTATTTAAAATCAGGTAACCAAAAATCTATAAAATCTATAATGAGAGACAATGATTTGTTAGTAAGATAAAAGTTTGAATTCCAGAGTTGCGTAATGTTTGAAATTTGATGGTGAAAACTACCTACAATAGTATGAAGGTTCGGGATAGGATCACCTCCTACATAATTGATATTAATAGCACCTTTCCCAACTAATTTTTCTGCAAGAGCAGCTAATTGTAAAACATCAACTTTTTGAGCTATGTCTTCAATATTTCTTCGACCTTTCCAAGCTTGAGAAATGTCGTAATTCTGACAAAAGACGCAACCAAAATTACAACCTTGGAAAAAGATAGTACCGCTTGGTATCAGCGGAGCTTCTTCGCCCATATGTAAAAAAGCAGAGGAAACAAACGAATCTTTCGATATCAGACAAAATCCTTTTTCACCATCTATACGGTTAACCTTACATTGCCTTTCGCAAAAAATGCAGCTCTCAAGATATTTATTTGCTAATTCTTCAGCTAGAGTAATATAATTTTTTGAAGCTATGCTACGATTTTTAAGATCTTCAGTTGGATTTTTCAACAACTCATTAAATTCTACAGATTTTTTCTTTAACAAATTCTCTAAATGTTCTATAGTATCTTTTGTATCGTATTCACATTTTATACTTTTTGCGATAATATACCTAGCAACGTCCTTATTGTCAATGATCCCTCGATACCTAGGAAATCTTTTGAGCAGTTCTTCGTTTTTCCACACCGAAATTGAGTCTGGTCGAAGAATTCTAAAAACCATAATTAATATATTAGAAACATTTTTTAATATGATTTTCGCTAAATTTATTTTTAAATGTAAGAATGAGAAATGGACGAGGATAGAGTTAAAGAATTAGGTTTCAAATGCTAACCATTTGATGATGTTTGAAAGAAATTTAATATTATCACCAGCATCTAATCCAAAATCATCTTCAATAAGCCAATCTGATGAACCTATAGTTACACATCTCCCGCTAAAAAACTCAGATACACTACAAATAGGCACTATGCCAACTGCTTCTATGTCGTCGTCAACTGTATATTTAAATTCTGCTTTTTCGGAAGTAACGATTATGTCCTCAACATCCTCTTCCGTTAGTGTAAAAAAAGTACAGTTTGGTAGGACTACTTCAGTAATTCCTTCAGTTATCGGATGGTTAAATAAGAGGTTTATTAGTACGTTTTGTTTGTTGACTAAAAAATGTGAATGTGATTCTTGAATTACGCCGTTCCAAAATCGTCGTACTCCCGTCATTTTATACAACACCCGAATAGAACCTTGCTTCATAGGAATGTCTTTATCGCCCCCGCTTCCGCTAGTTAAGAAAAGGCCTCCTCCATCCCCAACATAACGCTTAATTGCTAATAGTTCGTCCTTAGTAAATTTATCTGCCTTTCCGTCTTTAGTATGCTGAATATTTCCCATAAATAGAATATCATAATCTTCAAGTGTATCAAAATCTATAGGTCCTTCATTTTTGTCAATATAATCCACTTCTAATTCGTCTTCGCTCAATGAAAAATCGGGAAATTCCTCTATCTTTTCTTTGTGAGATAAATCAACTATTATACTAAATGGCATCTTAATGCTACTCCACGATCTAATTTGCGTTAATTTTTGATAAAGTGTATTTGTTTATCCTTGTTTATCCTAAGTTGTTAAAAGTGTTAATTCTTCTAACTAAAATAATATAATTTTTATTTTTAAAGATATGGTATTATTATTAAAGGTTTCTAAAAAAAAGGGGCTATTTAAACTTTATCCTTGTGTAATGTTTAAATATCTAAAGGCGAAAAGATAAAAGATAAAAGATAGAAAAGATAAAAATAGGCTTATTGCTTATCCCTTTATGGAAATGAAGTCTCTTTTTGCTTCTCCTTCTTTTTTGATGATGGCAATATCAATCCCATTTCCGGATGCCATATCTCTTATGATACTAGAGGAGATTGCTTTAATTAAAATTTGCTTTCCTTCTTTAATTGTTAAATCGTCTTTATATTTAGCCTCGAGAACGCCGTACGAAAAATTTTGACCGCTCCCCACTGCGCAAAACTTCTCGGGCAAAATTGACCCATACGCACCAATATCCAAAAGAGTAGGACCTTCTTCTTCGGTTACTCCCCCAAGTATGAGTCCAACTTGAAAAGGATACATTTTATTCTGGTACAAAATGTTGGCCAACAATTTCCCAGCGCTTTTAACTTTAATTGATTTTTCTCTTTTTAATTGATATAACGAAGTTTCAGCCCGCATAACATCTATGAGATATTGTGCGTCTGCTACGCCTCCAGCAATAGTCATATACAAGTGGTCTTGAATCATATGCAATTTCTCAGCAGTTTTACTAGCAACAAAATAACCCATTGACGCTCTTTTATCTGTTCCTAAGATAACTGCGTCTTTAACAACTAAACCGACTGTAGTAGTCCCAGTTTTGAAGGTTTGGGTTTTAAAATTTTGAGAATTACTAGCAATAATATCAGAATCTCTTGAAAAAACCGACTTAGATGGAATAATTAAATCTTCTTTTCTCATAATTTCTTTAAAGGTCTCTTGTTTTAATAATTTTTTTTAATTTTTTATAAATCGCTGTACCCTAAAACTGATTATAAATAAGATCGGTTAAAATTTAGATCTCTTTTATTCAATTTTTCTTGAAATTCTTGAGAGGGGGTGCCCTTTTGCCTTGAGTTCAAGCTCACTGAACCACCCAAAAGGAGGCCTAAGCACATTGAATCCATTCTCAACTAGTTTTCTCTCAAGATTCTTTAACGCTTTCAGGCCAAATTCAGGATTACTTAATTCGCCAAACAGATGGGCGAAGGAAAGTAGAATTATGTTCGACACTTTGAGTTGAGTGGCAATTTTTTCGATTTCTTTTATAGCGTTAGGAATGAATTCTGTACTACCCTCATCTCGCTTTTCTACGCTTATGTATAATGCAATTACATTTTCAAATCCATTTTCTCTATTTTCTTCTGTCAATTCTTCAAATATTTTTGAACGGCTTCTTTTTGTCGCCTTATATCTAAAGTAATCGCAATGAAAAGAAAGAAATCTCATAATTTTAATAATATTTTAATATTTTAATGTCTATTTTTTTTTTAAGTCAGAAATTAACATTCTTAACTAGGAACTCATAAATGCTCAATAGAATCAATTTCCCAGAGAAATTTTTTAAGATCAATCTTGTAGCTATCTCTAAACACAACACCTTCTTTTTCTAACAAATGTTTTTGATAATTTCGATCATCAAAAGATTTCATGGATATTTTTCCTTGTGAATTTATAACTCGATGCCAAGGTAGTTTGTATTTCTTTGTTGAGGAATGTAATAGCCACGAAACTTGTCTTGCAGCTTGCGGGTTACCAGCTAATTTTGCGATTCTTCCATAAGTTAGGACCTTCCCGCTAGGTATATTCTTAATTATTTTGATAACATCTTGAGTGAAATCACTTGTAATACAAATCACCTTTATTTATTTAGAATAAACTTTTAACAACCTTAGCCATTTTTCTCAAACTTAGACATGTTACAAAATTAATTAATTTAAGAATAATTATTAATTCTTGATTAAATATCGTTCTATAAATTAGATTTACATCATAAACAATAATTTATAACTAAAAAACATTCATAGTGACTCTGAATTTTGGGGGAAGAATCGGACCATAAGTTTGATTGGGAAAACTCTAGAATTTTTGGTATAAATAAAGAACCTGCTCATGCAACTTTAATTCCATTTGGAAGTAAGAAATTAATATCAAGATATAATAAGGATTCACCTTATTCCCAATCTCTTAATGGAATTTGGAAATTTAACTGGGAAAAAATGCCCTCAGATCGACCAGAAGATTTCTATAAAGTAGATTTTGATTCGAGTAATTGGAAAGAGATCGATATTCCAAGTAATTGGCAGATGCGAGGGTATGGAATACCGATATATACTGATGTCAAATATCCATATAGCGTTAACACTAAAGATATTCCAAGTATTGATCAGAATTACAATCCCGTAGGTTCTTATATAAGAAACTTTAACATTCCGCCCAATTGGAAAGGGCGAGAGATTTTTATTCATTTTGGAGGTGTTAAATCCGCTTTCTACATATGGATTAATGGAAATAAAGTTGGTTACAGCCAAGGAAGTATGACACCTGCAGAGTTTAATATTACGAAGTTTTTAAAAAAAGAAAATAATATCCTTGCAGTTGAAGTTTATAGATGGTCTGATGGCTCATACTTAGAAGATCAAGATATGTGGAGATTTAGTGGTATTTATAGGGATGTTTATCTTTTCTCAACCCCAAAAGTTCATATTAGAGACTTCTTTGCTCGATGTGAACTAGATGAAAATTATGAAGATGCTCTATTAAAAGTTAGAATAAATGTCTCTAATTATGGAGAAAGTGATGTAGACCAGTTTAATGTGGAAATTGCATTATTAGATACAGAACAGCAATTTATTGGTCTCGAAATCCTTATGAGTGAGACTTTTGGTGTAAAATCTGATAGTGAACACATAATAGAATTACAAGCTGAGATTCAAAATCCTAAGAAATGGACGGGAGAAACGCCAAACCTTTATGATTTAATTTTAACATTGAAAAATTTGAAAAAAGAGATAGTTGAAGTAGAACATTGCAAATTTGGTTTTAGAAAGGTTGAAATCAATAACAATGGCAGCTTACTTATAAATGGGCAATCTATTATTCTTAAAGGGGTAAACAGGCATGAGCACGATCCCGACGAAGGACGAGCAATTTCTTATAGAAGGATGGTTCAAGATATTATATTAATGAAGCAAAATAACATAAATGCTGTTCGAACAAGTCATTATCCAAATCATCCCAAGTGGTATGAATTGTGCGATGAATATGGAATTTATGTGGTCGACGAATGCAATTTAGAATCACATGAATTACGAGATATTTTACCGGGAAGCGACCCAAGCTGGACAGAGGCGTGCGTAGATAGAATGGTTAGTATGGTTGAAAGAGATAAAAACTATTCATGCATTATAATATGGTCTCTTGGTAACGAAGCGGGAATAGGAACAAATTTTGAAGAAATGAAAATCGCAACGATTAAAATTGACGATACCCGACTTATTCATTATGAAGGTGACTATGATCATGAGATATCAGATATGAAAAGTTTTATGTATCTTTCACCCAAAAACCTCGAAAGAAAAGCGAAACGTAGTCTAAAACATGGAAAGTTGAAATCAATTGTGTTATGTGAATACGCTCATGCAATGGGAAATAGTTTAGGGAATTTTCAAGAATTTATGGATGTTTTTGAGAAATATGACAATTGTATAGGAGGTTTTATATGGGATTTTATTGATCAAGGGTTGCGTAAGGTCATTGAAGATGGGAAAGAATTTTGGGCTTATGGAGGCGATTTTGGGGATGAACCAAATGATCGCAACTTTTGCATTAATGGAATTGTGATGCCTGATCGAAAACCTAATCCAGCTTTGTATGAAGTTAAAAAAGTATATCAAAATATCGATGTTTTGCCTGTAAACCTATTGGAGGGTGAAGTTAAGATTCATAACAAATATAATTTTATTCACATCGATTTTGTCGAGATTAAATGGGAAGTAACTGCTAATGGCGCAAAGATACAAGAAGGCTTTTTAGATCGGTTTCAAGTAGATCCTGGAGGATTAAAAGAAGTAAAAATTCCATTTAAGACTCCTGAACTCAGATCAAATACAGAGTATCATCTAAAAATTATTTCTATTCTTGCTGAAGACTCATTATGGGCAAAAAAAGGTTATATTCTTGCTTGGGATCAATTTAAAATCCCTTACAATGTCCCAATATCAGCAGAAGGAAAACTAAATGAATTAGACGATGTTGGAATAGAAGAATTGGAAGATTGTTTCATAATCAAGGGAGAAACCTTTAAAGTTAGACTGGGAAAGATAACAGGAGCAATTGAACATTTGTTTTTTAGAAATTTAGATATAATTTTAAAACCTTTGATCCCTAATTTTTGGAGAGCTCCAACGGATAATGAACTAGGCTTTGTAGTTTTTGCTGATGTAGAAGTTACAGGTATCGATAAAACTTGGAAAAAAGCAAGTGAAACAAGAACGATAATTAATATTCATTATGAAAAAATAAACTCTAAAGCCATTCGCATTTATGTCAAATCTCAAGTGATTAATGCTGAAAAACCACTTGATACAACATATACGATTTATGGAAATGGAGATATATTAATTGAAAATAAATTCACCCCTAGTAAGAACATGATTCGATTTGGTATGCAGATGGTAATTTCTGGAGAATTTAATAGAATGACTTGGTTTGGTAGAGGTCCTCACGAAACTATGTTAGATAGAAAGACCGGAGCTGCTGTTGGGATCTATTCTGGTTTTGTAAAAGATTTAATTCATCCTTATATTAGACCACAAGAAAATGGAAATAGAACTGACGTTCGTTGGGTTGCTATGACCAATATAGAAGGATCAGGAATACTTATATCGGATTTGGGTGGGACGAACTTAAGTATAAGTGCGTGGCCTTATACAATGAAAGATTTAGAAGAAGCTAAGCATAATCACGACTTACCTCAACGTGAGCATATCACGCTCAATGTCGACTATAAACAACAAGGAGTTGGTGGTGATATCCCCGCTTTAGCAGTTCTTCATAATAAATACAAATTAAAGGCAAAAAATGAATTTAAATATTCTTTTCTCATAAAGCCATATTCTAAAAGTATGGGAGATTGTAATTTAGTAGCTCAAAACAGACCTCCTAAATTATAGAAAGAGTAGTAATTTAATTTTACTCTGAAAATTTTTTAATTTTTATAGGTTTTCCTCCAGAACGAGCCGACTTAGACGCAGCAATTCCCGATAAACAGAAATTAGCAGCTGTTTTTGCGTGGATGATCGGTTTTACTTTATTATTGATGGCTTGTAACCAATCCTCCATAATACGAACTGAAGAACCGTAATGTAAACCTTCAACTGGAGGTATTACTGTTGATAACTCGTTATTATCAATAATTTTTGATTTTCCTTTTCGATGACGACTCTTACTAATTCTATGTCCATCAGTTAGAAATAAACGCCCTGGTTTCCCTATTTGATAACATTCATATGTCCCTAAACGCCCCGTAACTTGAATAATAAGGCGGGAAGGTTCTCTGGCAAAAATATAGGCGTTAGCGCATTTTGCAATTGCTCCAGTTTCTGTTTTAAATAAACCTACTTGAAACGCTTTAGCGGGATGGCAGATTGGATTTGCTTGGTAACCTCCAATATCATTTGCGTAGCTTACAACTTCAACGAATGGCACAGGTTTTTTAATTCCACCTAACGCAACTTGAGTAGAACCAATCGTGTGGGCATACATTAAAGGATCAAATAACTGGTACCAAGAATCTATGCGGGGCGTGTCAACATCGCCAAAATTCCCTTCTCTCCACCTATATGTTACATCGTGCAAATATTCAGATTCCGAATAAACGATTGGACCAATCTTGCCAGAAGATGCAAGGTGTCCCGCAAATAAAACTTCTGAGTAAAAACAGTAATTTTCTCCAAGTTGATAAACTTTTCCTGAATTCTCTTCAGCATTTATAATTTTTTTAATATCTTTTTCATTAATTGCCATAGGTACTTCAGAAAATACATGTAACCCCGCTTCTAGTGCCGCAACAGCTTGGTCTGCGTGATATTGAGGGGGACTACTAATTATAATGGCATCAAGTTCACCTGTATCTAAAAGATCTTCAAAAGATTTAGCTACTTTTATATCTTTAATTTTATTAAGCATCTGATTCGCATTAGGATCTGGATCGAACCCAACTATCCATCTTGTACGCCCTATTAACCTTGGATGATTTTTTAGCTCTGATATGTGACCTAATGCATTGAGACCATAACCTACTAAGCCATACCGTAATGCTTCTACCATATTCTATTATATTATAAGGTAAGTGACATTTATCTAATTTGCGATATTTTCCTATCAAAATTAATGTTGGTTGAATCATGGAAAAAAGAATAGTATTAATTGGAGCCGGGATCGCTTCATTTGGCCCTGCTACATTGATGGATCTTAATCTTAGTTCAGTTTTATCTGGATCAACTGTTGTTCTTCATGATATTGACGAAGAAAAGCTATAAATGGTTTATCAAATTGTTGTAAAAGACAATAAAAAGCTTGGTAATAAGTTCAATATCGAGCAAACAACAATTAGATCGAAGGCATTAAAAGATGCGGATTTTGTTATTTCTTCCATTGAAAAAGGAGATCGGTTCGAATTGCGTTGGCAAGACAATACAATACCAAGAAAACATGGTTCTACGGAAAGGATGGCTGAGAATGGAGGTCCTGGTGGGTTTTTTCATAGCGTACGACAATTTTTTTTAAAAAATTAGGTAAAAATAATCTTCTATAAACATTAGAACTTAATCAATAGGATTTGAAAATTAAACATGAAAAATCTTACACTTGTTGAAAATCTTGGGTTTGAAGCTTTAGATAAAGTTGTTATTTCCATATTGACGATATAGGTTTCTCTCATGCCTCAAATTTAGCTTCATTTAAATGTTTAGACTTAGGAGTAGCGAGCTGTGGCTCTATTATTACTCCTGCACCTTGGTTTTTAGAAGCCGCATCTATTTGTAAAAATAATCCGAAATATGATGTTGGTGTGCATTTAACTCTTACATGTGAATACGAATTATATCGTTGGCGGGCATTGAGTAGCGTTGATCCTAAAACTGGCTTATTGGATTCAGAAAGATCGCTCTGGTGTACATCGGAGGACGCAATTGCAAATGTATCTGTTACAGCAGCAGAAATTGAAATGCGTTCACAAATTCAAATGGCTCTAGATAATGGTATTGATGTTACCCACATAGATTCGCATATGGGCACTGTTTTGAATCCCAAATTCCTTACATCTTATTTAGAGCTAGCTCAAGAATTCAATATTGTTGCTTTTTTACCAAAATTAAATAGAGAAGAATTAACCGCCTTGGGATTAGGAGAGCATGCCGATGTTTACCTAAAAATGTTTGCAAATTTAGAAGAAAAAGGCACTCCTCTTATAAACCATGTTATTCTTGACACAATGGGGGCGCATCCTAACAAACTAGAATATTATTGCAATAGGTTTGCAGAAATTAAACCCGGTCTAACGCATTTCTTATTTCACCCCGCTAAAGTGAGCCCTGAATTGAAAGCTATAACCCCGGATTCAGCAAGTTGGCGAGATTTAGATTTTGGAGCATTCACTAATCCGCACATTAAAGAGTGTGTTGAGAAGTACGATTTAAAAATAATTGGATATAAAGAAATTCGTGATTATATTAGAAATCAATAATTATTCAATTCTTATATAAAGATCTTCTTTTTGGTTCTTTTAGTATGCTAAAAAATCCAAATATCTTTTTGAATAAGTGGGGTTCGTATTCGTCTTTCTGGGCATAGCAAACTCCGAACATATCTAACCGTTTAAGAATAATTTCAAGGCATTTTTTAAAATTTTCGAAGTTTTTTTGTTCTCTCAATGTCCAACCGGTTTCCGCTAATGCTATTAGGCGAGGAAAGGTTTGCCAATCTAACTCATTTACATTTCTAACCCATTCTGTCCACATAGGGGCTTCTATTCCTAAGATATTGCAATAGTATTCCTTTATTAATTTTTTAGGAATAGGTTCGTATCGATAGGCTTTTCTTAGAGAAGTAAAAGAATAGGAATAATCAAGGTAAGTGTAGCCAAATTTCGACATTACAATATTTCCCCCTCTTTTTAGGTGTTTCATAACTTTTTTTTTACCAAAAATCCAATATTGTCCAATAACATCTTCAGTTAACTTATCGCTTAGAATTTGATTCCATCCCATTACCCTACAATCGCGAGAGGTTAGAAATGTTATTATCCTATTTGTAAAATAAATTTGGAGCTCCTTTTCATCATTAAGGCCCTCTGATTTTATTCTCTTTTGACATTCAAGACATTCTTTCCATCTTTTTTTAAGGACTTCATCGCCTCCAATATGAATAATATATGAGGGAAATAATTGAATTATCTCATCTAACACATTTTGTATAAATTCAAATACTACATCTTTACCAATACAAAAAACATCCTTTTTAATTCCAAATTTAATTGGTACTTCAAATGGGCCTCCAGTGCAACTTAATTCAGGATAAGCTGCTAATACCGCTTTCAAATGACCAGGCATATCTATCTCTGGAATTATTTTAATAAAAAGTTTATCTGCATAAGCAACTATCTCTTGTACATCTTTTTGGGTGTAAAATCCTTCGTGAGGGGTGTTATCTGTTTTTCTACTTATAAAACCTCCAATTTGGGTTTCCTTCCTTTTTGAGCCAATTTCTATTAGGAGGGGATAATTCTTAATTTCAATTCTCCAACCTTGATCATCTGTAAGATGCCAATGAAAAACATTCATCTTAAAGAATGCCATCATATCTAGGATGCGTTTAACAACTTCTTTACCAAGGAAATGTCTACTTTCGTCAAGCATGTATCCTCGCCAAGAGAATCGAGGGTAATCTTTAATTACTACAGAAGGAACAGACCATTCAATATGACTCTTATTAGTAATGCTTTCTATTTCAACTGGAAGTAATTGACGAAGAGTTTGAATACCATAAAAAACACCAGCAGGACTGGGAGCAGATATTATGATGCGTTCTTGATTGATGTCGAGAAAATACCCTTCTTCACCCAAATTATTAAATTCTTTATCGATTTTTAAAACGATTGTATTATATTTATTTATTTCAGATTTAGAATTCACTATTAACAAATCAAAACCGGTCGCTGGTTTTAATAAACGCTTAAAAAATTTAGCAACTTCAATTAATTTCGGATCGGATTCTATAATAGTTTTGTTTGTTATAATGAACTTTCCTTTTCCTAGAACCATACTTACAGGTTTAGGTATGATACAAATTTTATTTCTTAACATTAATTCTTTTTCCATGGATATTAATTAGGTAAAACTGCTATTAAATGTTAAATAAAGTTTAAATTTTAATAAGAGTTATTCATTTTAATATAAATCTAAAGAGATCACTTTAATTGAGATTTGCGAATTACAAATCAGTTAAAAAACATTAAGTGCCAGATCTAAAAATAACCCCTATGCTGAATCTTATCTCACTTCTTTAAGAATTAGATTAAATTGGAAGTTTATCATTAATGATAACTGAAAAAGAATTAAATCCTTACGATAAAATCTTGAATAACATGCGAGAGTACCCAAACGATATACCCCTAGTCGATGGGGAGATTTCAGAGGCTTTTAGAGAGTTTATTAAATTATTGTTCACTCCAAACGAAGCTGAAGTAGCTCAATATTTAACAAATAAACCACAATCGCTTAATAGAATTGCAAGGAAAATAGGTAAAACTAAGGAAGAAACCAAGAGAATTTTAGAAGACATGACTGAAAACGGCATAATTCAAGATATTGGTGGCTTTTCTTATTTCTTAGCGATGGCACATCTTTTGAACATGGGCTTTAAAAACTCACAAACCTTTAAAAGACTTGGAAAAAAAGGTGCGGAACTATATCAACAGTTTTTTATTAAGGAGAAGTTTTATAAACGGTACGAGTCTTCTGATGAGGGGACTCCCTTAACAAGGATAGTTCCCATAAATACAGCAATAGATCATAAATCAGCAATTTCAAATGCTGAAGAAATACACGGAATAATAGATACGTGCATCGGACCAATAGTAATTACTGATTGTCCATGCCGTAATAGAACAGAAACTCTAGGAATAAGAGAATGTAAAGATAAATTTCCAATTTCAGAATCTTGTTTTCAGGTGGGTTTGTTTGGTCAATATTTCTTGCGAAGAGGGGAAGGAAGAGAATTATCTCGTGGAGAAGCGCATGAACTAATAAATAAACTAGCAAAAAAAGGATTAGTATTTACAGTTGCTAATTCTAAGAGTCCAGTTCATCAAGTAATTTGTAGTTGTTGTGCATGTTGTTGTGCCATGTTAAGAGGATTAACGCGTTTCGAGGATAAAAATGAAAATTGTGTAGCAAAATCAAATTATGTATCTAAAGTTAACTTTGATTTATGTGAAGGATGTGCACTGTGTGCAGAAAGATGTCCATTTAAAGCGATTAAAATCACCGATGAAAAAGCTATTGTTGATCCTAAAAAATGTTATGGTTGCGGAATTTGTGCGGTAACTTGCCCTGTAGAAGCAATCAAACTTAATCGAATAGAACAATCTTACATTTACTCTGATACTGCCAAATTATTTGAAAAAATCTATCAAGAGAATCGAAGAAAAGAATAAGCTCATAAAAATCCTCTAGATTATTGTATGGATTTCTCTTCATTTAATTTCTTATCTATTAATTCACGCATGTACACGAATCCAGGAGTTATCTTTTCGCTTAACTCAAGGGGAATTAACTGTCTTAACGGAAATTTTAAACCTTGATTTTTTCCGGATTTAAATAAATTATCATGTAGATAAAATACATAATTCGCTGGCATGCCGATTGCCAGTTCATGATCTTGAATACCCGCAAAAGACCTATCACCCGCACCAGGGAGGACTATTTGAGTTTTGTTTAGTATGAACGGTATGAACCCTCCCTTTCCACATGATTCCCCGAATCCCTCAAAAGAAGAGTTAATTACATATTTTTTCTTATGTTCAAAAGTTAACGCATGTATAATGTAAGTTAGTTGTGTTCCATTTGCATATATTAATATCGTATCTGGAACGATTGCAGTTTCAGTTAAAGGTGAACAGACTAGTCCACGATATCCTAAAGCCATTGCATTCTTAAAATTTTTATCATATATCCGTTCTGCTCTCCGTGTTTCAGATTGGACATCTTTGTGCCACCCTTGACGTACCTGGCTTTCAATAAACTCCTCTTTAGAGATATTGACCCATCCATGGCCTACAGTTGCGGGAGTGCAGAAATTATCTGCTGCGGTGATACATAACTTTTCTCCAAAACGACGAGCTTGCGTAAAAGCTTGACAAATTGACATCTTTTTTCCAGAAGCTATCGGTCTTCTATATCCCTCAGGAATTTCTGTATTAATATCTTTTATATACTTTATTGCAACTGGATACGTAGCAAGATGTAGCTTGTGGAATATATCTTCCCCTACTTTTTGATAATCTTCTATACTTCTTACCATTTTTTTCACTTTATTTTATTTTTTTATTTATTTATTTTTTCTGCGATACAACCAGAACTAACGATTTTATTATAGCTTTCTTTCTTATCTTTCATAGTTGCACCACAAACAAGTTGACAAAAACCGCAGCTTGGTCTAAAATCTTCTGCATGTTTATTATTACGTCCTATAAAGCTATTCTCAACTAATCTATATACATTTTCAGCTTCCAACCCCCCTTTCTCAACTCCTTTAGCAAACATATTTTGAACGCACTCTATAACAGTATCATCAAGAGGGAGTTTCTCTATGTCATCAAAACGAAAAGGTGACCATGTTGACCAATCTTTGAATTTATTCTGCCCCGCCATACCACTACATATCGCAATACAATAGGCGTAATTATTTCTTTTAGCGATGGTTTCTTCGATTCCAGCAATAACTATAGTTTGCTCTTCGTCTTTTGCAAAAAGCCCTCCCTGGCACGATTTTTCACATAATTTACACATGACGCAAGGATTTTTTTCTAGCGGTTTATCAGGTTTTAGTTTGATGTCCGTGATAATTGAATTTAACAAGATTCTTGCACCAAATTTTTCAGTTATTAGGTTTCCGCTCCATCCAATTCTTCCCAATCCGGCTGCCTCAGCAACGCATCTATGAGATAACGAAGGCATTAAATTCATGGGAGTTTTTCTTAAACCGGGGATTAGCGCATTTTTTAAAAACTTTAACGATTTTTCTTCTTGTTTGTTTAGCTCAATGTTCTCGTCCTTTTGTTTATTTATTAAATCAATTAACGTTCTTAAAGAAGATACGATAGTTGTTTTACTTTTCTTATTGACGTTTCTATAATCGTAATTGCAGTCACAGTTTACGGCTTTAAAACCTTTCTCTTCAAGGAATATTTTTATTATCTCAGCAATCCTTTTTAGGTTTTTAGTTGTAACACCTTCTTCAAGACATAATGCCATTTGGTCTTCTTTCGAAAGATATTTTTCAACTACTTCGTCGTTAAAATTTATTGCGATACTGATTACTGAATTGGCACCAGGCAATAAAAAGTTGGGATTTGAAAACTCCTTATCGCTTATACTTTCTGCAGAACAAATGCCTACTAAGGCGGCACCTTCACTTAATGCTAATTTTTTAAGTTGCTCTTCAATAGAAGAATTTCCTGTTTCGATCATTGTTAACCATTGTGTATTTTCTTTATTTATTTATTTTTTAATTAAGACAAAGCTTCTCTTTTAGGATAACGACTTTGTGCTTTAAGATTTTCAAATAATAACTGTTCGATTAATTGATAACGTAAATCTTTATATTTTTCGTCATACCATAAATTGGTTAATTCCCACGGATCGTTTTTTCGATCGTATAAATCTCCGTATCCCGGGACGCTTTCGTCAATCGATAATTTATAATCATCAGTGACGAGATGCCTTACTCTTATCTTTATATTAAAATTATCTAATTCTTCGTCATGTTCGATGAAACAACACTCCCTCACTTTAGCGTTAGGGGCTCTTAGGACGGGAGTAATATCTACACCTAACATGTCTGGCGGGTGCTTTTTTTTATTGATTTTCAAAAGGGTCAAAATTGTTTTAGAAATATCAAGCGAACTCACGAGAGAATCAGATACACCCGTTTCTGTAACGCCTGGCACTTTCCAAATCATGGGAACATTTAATGGGCCCTTGCAAGGAGAAGGACCTTTTAAAATTAACCCGTGCTCCCCCATATTTTCCCCATGATCTGCCGTATAAATAACAATCGTGTTATCTGCCAGCCCTAACTTTTCTAGCATGTTTAAGATTTGACCGATTCCGTCATCAATCATGGCAATAGAACCATAAGTTCCAGCTGTGAATTTTCTAACTTCTTCTTCATCTGCAATTTTTAATATCATTGCTCGGAAAAACGGGATATTTAACCGCGGTCCTAACGATGGATGGTTCTTTAAATTCTCCAAATTGTTAAAATTTCCAGGAAGTTCAATATCTTCGGGTTTGTAAAGGTCTTTATACTTACCTGGAGGGCAGACAGGGTGGTGTGGGTCAGGATAAGAAACATTTAAGAAAAACGGCTTTTCACCATAATCTCCGTTCGCATACCTCTCAAGAAAGGCAATGGATCTTTCTGTAATGTAAGATGTAGGATAATACTTTTCAGGTATGTCTGTATCGTACATAGGTTTAGTATACATTCTCGTTTTAGATTTCTTTCTTATTGCTTCAATACATTCAGGTGCGTTTTCCTCCAACCAATCGAAATAATGTCCAGTGCACACATCTCCATGACCAATTACCAATTCTACTTCTTGAAACCCATAATAAGGTATTGGAAGTTCCTTTTTCATTTTCGCGCGACCTTCGTCAGTACGCATCCAATGACTTGCGCTTTCAAAAGATTTAGCACCTTTAACTAGGTTTTTGAGCATAAATTGCAAATGAATCTTTCCTATTTGGACGGTATGATAACCGCTATTTAATAATGTTTCGGTAAAAGTAGGGACATTCATTGGCAAATTAATTCCAGCAGTACGAGCACCATGCATGTTGGGATATAATCCCGTAAATATACTAGATCTATTCGGCATGCAGATAGGATTCGCAACAAACGCAGAAGTAAATCGAACGCCCTTATTTGCTAACTTATCAAGGTTAGGGGTTTTTAATATAGGATTTCCAGCACAACTCATGTGATCTGCCCTATGCTGATCACAAATGATAAATAAGACATTCATTCTTTCATTCATAACAATCAAATAACAGAAGTAATATACAATTTAAAAAACTAATTAGGGTGATATTTTCATTACGGCATCGTCTGATAAATATTCGCTTTTTTCCTTACATTCTTCTTGTAATTTTTATAGAACAAATGTTTATGTTTAGGATTCATTTTATCGAATTCTTAAAAAGATATTGTATGGTTCAAGTATTTATACTTTTTTTCTTTATGTCGTCTTTTTAATTTTTAATGGAACACATATGAGAGTAATGCCTTCAAATGAACCTCATGCACTCAAGACCATTGAGAAGTTTAAAATAATGCTCAACATGATAAAATCTGATTAAATGTTAAAATAATTATTCTTTATTTTTATAATTGTCAACTTTACATAGGAAATACTATTTACTTAGTCATTATATATGAAAATTTACTATGTGATTGATTTATGAGAATGAAAAATGAAATAGCAATTATAACTGGTTCCACTAGTGGTATAGGGAAAAAGTTAGCAGAATTATTTCTCAAGGAAGGTGCCAAAGTTGCTATTTGCTCAAGAAGTGAGGATAAAGTTAACAAAACTTTAGCTGAATTTAAAGAAAAATTTGGAAATAACGTTATTGGTGCTGTGTGCGATGTTTCAGACCCTATAGCAGTTAAAAATATTGTTGATAAAACGATTGAAGCATTTGGTGGAGTTCGCATCTTAGTAGCGTGTGCGGGACTCAATCTTACTTACGGACCTTTTGAATATCTTTCTTTAGAAAGAGTTAATCAAGATGCTAATAAAGTAATCGGTGCTAACTTGATTGGAACTATTAATTCAATCTCTGCGGTAATCCCCCAAATGAAAAAACAAGGATATGGAAGGATTATCTCATTAGGAGGAGGGGGCGCAGATCGCCCATTAGAACACATGACGATATATTCCGCTTCAAAAGGAGGTGTGATCGCATTTTCAAAATGCCTTGCAGAAGAATTTAAGCAAAATCCATATGATGTTAAAATAAACATTTTCATGCCTGGTATGATAAATACAAATTTAATGAGAAATTCGCAAGTAATTAAAGAATGGAAAGATGAAGATGAATTTCAAAAAGAATTAGACTTAATTATGAAACATGTGGCAACTGACATAGAAGAGAGTTGTAGCAATGTCATCCCTTTTGTTTTACACAGTTGTAAATCTAATGGAAAAGTATTCAGAGGATTTTCGATAATTAAACTTATAAAAGGGTTTCGCAAGGTTGCTAAAGTCAGGAAAAAGATGGAAAAATCTCAATAATTTTATGAGAGAGCAAAATTTCGCTAACTTAGCTTGTCTTTTTGAAAGCTAAAATCCCTCCAAATTGATTAAAACGATCCACTGCAGGATTTTCTATTGATATTGTCTTTGTTATAATTCCCTTATTTTTCGCGATTTGTATGAGGCGATGGATACGATTCTTATTTTTTTGGTTGTTAATGAAATCTTCCGTTACGATTAAGAAATCTAGCTTTTCTGCTGCGGACTTGTCTTTTTTGCCCCTTCCATAAATGAGAGCTTCAATATCTACCAAACTATACAACAGTAATCTGTTAGGATCACCGATGTTGATTATTTTTTCTAGCTGTTTAGCTAATAGATTTATTTCGTCAGATGTAGTTTCGTGAATAATATGTAGTGATTTCTCCTGAGAAATTAAAAATTTAGCACTTTCTATATTATTAGCATTTCCAACAATCTCACCAAAACTTACTCGATTATATCCCTTAGTGCGAACTAACCACTGATGATGTTTATTAATATGATTTAAAAAGATGGTTGAATAATCCTTTTTCTGTGGGCTTGCTAATAAAATGCTCTTTAATCCATCTCTAATAACAAGTCGAATGAGATTTACTAATTCTTCAAGTACATGATATATTTGCTTATCATCCAAGTATTTCCATTTGCGAGTTAATTTGATAGTTTTATAAACTCTTAAAGAATGACTATACGCTTTCCAAGTATGAATTTCTTTTTCGTCAAAACCAATTAATAGTGCCACTAAAAATCCACGTTTTGGTCTTTTTTTCATTTTTTTTTCCATTTCATGATTAATTCAACTAATATCATTTTAGTTAGTGGTTCTTCTTGTTTAAAATTATGAGATTGAAATTAAGACATTTTTATTAAATCCTAAAAAATGTGATCATTTAAACTTCTACTTTAAGATTATTTGGAATTATCTCGCTCTTTTTAAAATGATTTAAATTATATCTCGTTTTATTGAGATTAAGTCTAAACCAAATCCAGTTAGAATATATAATGACTTTATTTGATAAACTTGATAAACTTGAGTTAAAAGAACTTCTTGTTAAATGTTGGATGACTCATGATGGCGCGTGGTTTTATAACACGGTAAAAGAATATGGAATCGATGCAGCAAACAAGCTAAATAAAGGAGCTATTAGAAATTTATCTGTCTTGGAAATGAAAAGAATTCGGAAAGCGTTGGGAATGGAAAATGTTAAGATCACTACTTTCGAGCAACTTAAAAAATTCATTGATGATGGTTTTAGCATTTTAAAAGGAGGCTTCATGAAGTTTCAATATACTTTCCCCGAAACTAACCGAATGCATTGGGAAATGGATAAATGTTTCGCGTTTGAAGGTATGAAAATGATCGGAATAAAGCAAGGTTATGAATGTGGCGTCATCTATCGTGTTTGCTGTTGGTTAGATGCATTAGAAATTAAATATGAATTAAAACCTAAGATTAATGAATGTTCATTATACTCCCAAGAAAAATGTGTTGGAGATATCATAGTTATATTAGATTAAAAAATACACTTAGATTTATTTACTCTCTTGAGATATATTTTCTCTTGTTTCTCTTATAGAAAATTAAAAAAAGAAAGGTTGAAATGCTGATTTATTTTTCATAATAAATTTAATAAATAAAAAAAATATAAAAAAATCTTAATTTACTCCTAAAGGATCATCTAACTGGCCCCTAATATTGAATTTTTCTGCCCATTTTAGCGTAAATCTTTTTCTTCTTTCATATGTTAAATCCTGAATTATATTGACTGGGATCATGAAAAGAGTAATTACGAATGGAATTATTGGCCATACCATGACATTTATGATATAAATAGCTAAACTTAACCCTTCAAGCATAGAGAAAAAAGATATTATCAGTTTAACCAGACTAATTATAACCGAAATACCAGCATACCCTTTCAGATAGTATAAATAGAAACCACCCATTGACTTGAGTTCGGTAGGAAAGGAACCACGAAGTACTTTTTTCTGGTTCTTATTAGTGTATTCAATTCCCGAATCAAGTAAAAAATAAGTTGCTGAAAACACACCAATTCCTATTCCAGATGCAATTGGAAAAAGAAATAATAATGTAAGAATTTGAAGTAGAGCGTTTTCAGCAAGCATAAAAGTATCCGCAAAAATAAACTCTTGAATAATGATCTCATCACTGAGAAGAATCCCGATATTAAATGCTAATAATGCAGGAAATAAGGAACTTAGAAAAGCACCCTTAAACTCTTTAGGTCTACGCATTTCCTTAATACCATATACTAGATTTCGACCTAAAATCTTTTTATGGATAAACATGAATAGAGGTGTGAAAAGATAACCCCCTATAATAAATCCTATAATACATGCGATTGGAATCGATAAAAATATTATTGCTGTATCAATAGCAAGGTTATTGGTTAATACATCATATACTTCCAATGTTCCCAAAAGGCCTGCATTAATGACTAACATCGTGCAAAATAAAACTATAAAAATAATCCAGATTATCAGCCATTTCTTATATCTTAATAATGAACTAAAAAATTTACTCTCCATTAATACACTCATCCTGTAATATAGTATAGGGAGAAATATTCGGGAATATATATATATGTTATATGGCATTCATTTGAAAAAATTATATTCTCTTAGATAAAATAAAAAATAATTGAATATATTGTTGAAATTTACTACAAATAGCATCGATCTAAGCTTGTTTTAGAAGTGAAGAGATGTAATCCCATTTTTTGTTAATCTTATCGGAAGTTCTTAATCGATTAAATATTTTATATTCGAAAGCCCCAATAAGATTATACATAGATTTCACTTGTTTATATACTTCAAATTCTTCAAAGCTGTTTTTGTAATAATCTATATTTTCAGAGCTCCATACAATTTCCTCCTCTTTCATTTTCTTTGTTAAATTTTCAACCCAGAAGTCTGACATCGCCATTGAATAGTACAACCCTGAAGATCCAAACGGATTAATAAATCCTGCACTATCTCCAATAAGAACAACACCGGGACATGGAATCAAATTTTCGACCATTTTAGCGTTTGATATATATGTTAATTCCTCGTAATCAATTTTAGCCTCCTTAAAAAACTCACTAAATCCTGGAAAATCTTTCTTCAAATTTTCCCAAACCATCAAGATTTCGTCATGATCAGGTATTTTAACGGTTTTCATTTGAGGTACTTGTGCCATTCGCAACATTAAACCCACTTCTGCTCTTTTATTCTCTAATGGAAATACATACGCAATACTTTGAGGAAAGTTAGGGGCGTAATCCAAATCACCGTTCCCTATGAAAAAGAATTGTAAATCTGGAGTTTCGCTAATATCTATGTTAGCTTTGCTAATTAAGCATTTCATTATGGGACAATTTATCTCTTCGTCGTAAGGAACTCCATAATGGCTTCCAATAACGCCAGAATATCCACTGCAATCTAAAATTGCGTTTCCATATACTTCATTAAGATCTCCATTCTTATCTTTAAATTTTACACCAATAATAAAACCCTTTTTCTCAATCGGTTTTGTAACCTCAGCGTTTAAAAGGATGTCAACTCCTAACTCGCTTGCAATTTCTACAAATCTATCGATAAATTTTCTCCATTCGAAAAAATAATGGTCGTATTCGCGGTAGGTCGTTGTTGTTTGTAAATTTCCAGGAGAATGCCAAACTCTTCCTCCGTTGGATTTAATTCCTATAGAAGGTAAGAAGTTCTTTCCTAGAATAATATCAACAATAGGATAGTGGCCCATTCCTTCACCACGAGGTTTTGGTCCAGCGAGTTCACCTTTTTCTAAAATAACAGCTTTAAATCCTTTCCTTGCTGCCACGATGCCCGCAGTTAATCCAGCTGGTCCAGCTCCAACGATTACAAAATCGTAATTCTTTGAATTTTTTATACTCATAATTTAAAAATATGAATAGAATAAATTAATCATTTTTGATGCAGATGCAAAGAACGATAAACAAATAGAAATTTCTTTTTATGAGGAAAATATAATTTTTAATACTTTAACCATTAATGTATATATTTATAATAAAAAAACTGATAATGAAAATGTTTGACGTTGTTATATCGGGGGCGGGACCCGCCGGCTCTAAATCTGCTCAAATATTAGCTGAAGGTGGGTTTGAGGTCGCTTTAATCGAAAAAGATATTAACTGGCGAAAACCTTGCGGTGGTGCTGTTAGCTCAAGAATCTTTAAATATTACCCTCAACTGCGAAAGTTAAATTATCCACCTAATACTGGAGTAACTATATATTCTGGGGATTATCGTAAGATTAAATACTCGTGGAAAAATATTAGAGATTATTCGATAAATGTAGATCGCTTAGAATTTGATAATTTTGTAAGGAATATCGCTATAGAAGCTGGAGCTCAATTGTTTAACAAAAATATATCTTACGACTTTGTAACTAAAAATAGTCGCAGAGTTGGGATCAAAACAAAAACCCCCTCGGGGACAAAGGAATATCTTGGAAAAATTTTAATTATAGCGGACGGTATGAGCTCTAAATTAGCGCCCAAATCGGGTTTGAAAGGAAAGTGGAAAATTGACGAAATAGGACTATGCAAGTGTGCTATAATGGAAGGGGAAAATTTATTAGATAAGGATTCAATTTCCTTATTTTTTAGAGCGTATAAAGGCTATGGCTGGATATTCCCTATAGATGACAAACGCTTTAACATTGGATGTGGCACGTGGTTAGACGAAAATTTGAATTCTAATCTAAATCAAATATATACGGAATTTTTAAACGACCCTCACATTAAGAAGTTTTTTCCTAAATCACATTATAAAGAGATATGGAATGGTGCTTATCCAATTCCCGCATTAGGCGTGAAAGAGAAAAGTTTATACGGAGATAATATTATGATTATTGGAGATGCAGCAGGTTTTGTTTCTCCTATAAGCGGCGAAGGGATTCATCCTAGCATAGTATCTGGAAAATGTGCTGCTGAAACCGCTATTGAAGCCTTGAAGAACGACGATATATCTAAACAAAGCTTGAAAAAGTACAAACAACATCCTAACATTAAAAAAATAATTAGAAATTTTAAAATGAAAGTTTCTATGGTTGAATTTCTTTTCGAAAATAAAGGTCAGAATCTTTCAAAAATGTTTGAACTAGCAGACACAGACGATAAAATAAGAGAAGAAGTCATTAATATGTTCTTATTTTCCATACCACCATCTAAAGAATTGCTTTTAAAAATCCAATCTTAATTTTATAGCATTTGTTACTTCGCAATTTTTTCTTAGATTTTTTTTGAAAAAGAATTTATTAATGATGGAGAATAGTTATATATACATTTTTGGCAATAATTCAAAAATGTGAAATCTATTTAGAGGTGAAATTAAATGGTAATAGTTATTATGAAATTAATTCAAAGAGTAGCAAATGGTAAATGGGATGATTTAGAAGAGATTGATAAAAAATGCACTGAACTTGAGGAAAAATTAGGTTATCCTCCAAAAAAGCGATACCGTAGTCTATTCGGGGCTTACGATAATAACGTAATTATTATTGAAAGAGAGTGGCAAAGCTTATCAAAAATGGAAAAAGTTATGACTAAAGGTTTCTTAGACCCTGAATTAACAAAATTATATGAAAAAGTAGATTCAATTATTGAATGGACAAAAACAGAATTGTATGTGCCTCATCCACCATTTCCTGAATAAAGAATATTTCTAGAACTTCAATTCTCCTTCTTTTTTTTTTTTATATTGCGATGAAATAATGTTTAAAGGGTTTATTATCTTTATCCAATTAAAGAACTATGGAAAAACTAAAGATAAATATCCTTAAAATATTGAATTTTATACCACGTCCGTTTTACGGACTGTTATCAGCAATAGTAGGTATAGCTGGAGATATCATAGCTATATCGCTTTCTCCTTATTTTAATTTAAGCTACATGATAAGTGATTTAGGAACGGGTCCTGGCGCAATATATTTCAACATCGGGGCCTTTTTATCTGGTATTTTTGCATTATTGACGTATTTACACATAGTAGAAATTCTTGAGAAGGAAAAGATCAACCATCCAAAAGTACTCAGAATCGGAAAAGTGTTTGCGATTAATTCGTGCGTTTTTTTTGCTTTAATCGGTGTTATTCCTTCGGTTAGAAGTAATATAATACTTTTTGCTATTCACGGAGCGGTTGCTTTAATTAGTTTACTAAGTGGAGTTATTTATTTAAGCGCTTTTAGCTATCTTTTCTTTAAAAGTGAGAAGTTTTCAGGGTTTGTTGGGTATCTACCTTTAATAGCAGTAAGCTGTATTCTCCCATTTTTGTTCTCATGGCATCCAATAACAGAGTGGATTTTGACGTTTGGCATTACATTCTGGATTGTTGCTATTTCAATTTACATGCTTTATCAAAAAATGTAATTCTTTTTCTCAAGACTACTTTTTCTCTTTTTAATTTTTAAAATAGTATTAAAACGATATTTAATAATTTTAAGTTAATGCCCGAATTAATTGGATACATTTTAACGCTCGATGCGTTATTGACTTGGGGAATTGCATCTTTAGTATATAAATATGGATTAGGAAAAACAAAGCCGAAAGCGACTTTATTTTTCAGAATTTTAATTGTTACACTTGGTACGTTTATTTTCGCGCTAATTTTTGGAGATTTCTCCTTTTTTGCATCGTTTACATCGCAAGAACTTGTTGGTTTTTTAATTGTAAGTATATTATCAGGTGTTTCCGTGACAATCGGAGATTTATTCTACTTTAAAGCGCTCAAAAAGATTGATGCTTCGCGAGCTTATCCACTAACACAACTATCTTTAGTCTTCGTATATCCTTTAGCTTTCATATTCTTCGGTGAGCAAGTTACGGTGTCAATTCTTATTGGAGGGGCTTTTATTCTATTAAGCGTCTTCATTTTAACCACCAAAGACAAACCTAACAGAGACATAAGTAATAGCGATGTTATTCAAAAAGCCAATAAAAATTTAATCGTTGGAGTTTTATTGTCAATTGGAACCGCCCTTTTATGGGCAATATCTTATGTTTCATTTAATCAAGCACGAATTATTTCAAATGAGGTATTTGCCTCAAATTTCCTAAGAATAGCACTTGCTTCAATATTTGTTGCGACTTTAGGATTTTTTAAGCGCGATTATTATGAGGCCTTCAAGAAAGAAAATAGACCGATTTTGAGATATTATCTTTACATCGGAATCGCAGGTGCTTTATCATTAGGTTTAGCAGATTCATTTTTTATAATGGCAGCAGAAGTTAACGGGCTAATATTGACCGCAACAATTACTGCAAATACGCCGATGGTCCAACAAATCTTATCAATTCTAATTTTAAAAGAGAAATTCCGAAAACGATTTCTAATTGCAGTTTTATTATTGATTTTAGGTAATTACATAATTTTATTTTTTTAACAACATATTAGTTCTTGATATTATGATTCAAGTAGAAATTATTTTATTAACCAACAATATTGTTTTACCTTTTCAGCAACTCAAACAAGATTATCAATTGGATTTTATCGAACTAAATAAATTATTTGCTACTAAATCTTTAGCGGAACACGGGTTAGGATTTTTGATAAATGTTTACGAAGTTCAAGATTCTAATAATTTTACTAACTTAAAATTATTAAAAAAAATAATTTTTGATACTGGGGGACCAAACTTAACCTTTATACACAATTCAGATTTAAGGGGGTACCAATTTTACAATACTGATATTTTAATATTATCACATTGGCATTATGATCATAGTGGTGGATTACTAAAAATATTAGAAAGAATAGAAAAAGAAGTACCCGTTATTTGCCATGAGAGTGCTACTTTCGAAAGGTTTTTCAGACGAGAGAGGAATTTAAAAATTGAAGATTTAGAAGGAAAGTCAAGAGAAGAAATTCTACCTTTACTCTCGTCTTCAAAGATTGTCAATCAAGAACCCATAGATTTAAAAAAAATAAAGACTCTAAATGGACAGGTCCAGTTCACGAGAGATATTTACGAAATCCTAAATCTTGATGGACTCAAAATTACCGTAAGCGGAGAGATTCCAAGAATTCATATTGAAGAAGATTTCAATAACTTCTTTTCACTTCAAGAAAACATTCTTAGGATTGATAATATTTTAGATGATAAATTTATGATGATTGAGTTTGATGAAAACATCGTCTTATTAAATGGTTGTTGTCATTCAGGCTTAATGAATACTTTAGATTATATAAAAAATTATTCAGATAAACCTATCAGTCATATAATAGGTGGATTTCACATGGCAAGGGCATCTGAAAAAAGGATAAGAGCTACGATAGACTACTTAAACACATTGGATCTATTTAATAATACATTGTATCTATTTCCCATTCATTGCAGCGGTGAAAGATTTATTAAAATGGTTAATGATATTAGTAGTAGTGGAATTAAGGCGTTTAACACAAGTGTAGGGACAACCTTCAATTTTTAATAAGAGTATATTTCTAAATTACTTCACAGATTTGTAAATTTGAAATAGAAAATTAACGCTTTTCTTAAAATCCACAAAATTAAAAAGTTATTTAATATTTTCTCAAATTATATAAATTCTACTAATATTCTATACAATGATTAAGTTAAAAGAAGGCATAACAATTAATCCACGATCGATTGCTTTTGTTGCAGTTATGAGCGTTTATATCATATTAGCATTTTTTGATTTTTTAAATCTTGTGTCAATGATAGGAATTTTTGTTTTTTTATCATTTTTCAGTTCTTCACTAGTAACAATAATTTATTATACCTTTTTAAGAAGCATTGGTATTGCAGAAAAAGTTGTAAATACTTTTTATTCAATTGTCGTAATTATGTTTTCTCTAAATTCAATACCTCATATAATGGAAAGTTCTATTTGTAATCTAGAAGTAATAGGTGATTTAGTAGCACTTACTTTATTAATTATAGGCTGTCCATATATCGTGTTTGCATTGATTAATACCGGTTTTCCAATTTGGTATCGTAAGTTCAATATTTTCGTTGGTAGTATTACATTACTCATTTCATTAATTTCTCTCGCTGCTCCTATATTCGGATATGTGTCTCTTGCTATTTTATTATGTTTAATTAATATAATGAATAAAGTCTTAGAAGGAACCTTTTAATTAAATTAGATATTTTGATTAAGCGTTATCGATAAGATTTTTAATCTTTTTCAAAGAATCAGTAATTAAACAATAAAAGTTATAAAGTTAGGTATCAAAATAAATCATAAAAACACGGATGATGGTATTATGAGTATTCGGTCTTTAATGAATAAAGAGAAATTAATAGTTGACGATATTATCTCTGTTGTCCTGATAGGATTATTTGGATTTTTAGTTATGTTTTTTGTATTAATTGCAATTATGGCAATTACAGTATATCCTATGTCTACATTGTTATTATATGGAATATATAAAATACATAAAGATATAATTAATAAGGAATTGAATGCTACACGTAAGGTAGTAGGTTTACTATTAGGAATAGGGTATATTTCTTTTGCGATACTTATTTTAAGCATAATTTTTTCACAACCTCATATACCTGTGAGTTTTATTATTTATTTCTTAGCTATGCCAATATTTCTTATAGGCCTTGCGGGATTTTTAAAAGGGTTTATTATTACAGTATATTCTCCTCTTTTTCGAAGATTAAACATGCTAATGGGAGCAAGTACCATTATATTGACTATTATATCTATTACATTTGCTGAATCAGGTTTTATATATTTTCTTTTTTCTTTTTTAATAGTGCTAATTCTTAATGGTATTTTAAGATCGGCATTATATCTGAGCGAATTTGGATTAACCCTAAACAGAATTAGAAATTTAAAACTTGTCTTTCTTATTATGAATTCCATTGATATGAAAAATCCAGAGATTAATCAATTTTAATATTATCATAATATATGTTAAATTTTAATGCTTATACTGAATGATTTAGTAATAAAAAATATTAAATCATAATCTTTCATTAATATTTATTATAAAAATTTAATATTATCAATAATTCAAGATTTTTGATTTAAATATGTCTGAAATCCACTTTAATAAAGAAAAAGGTTCTCAAATAAAATTATTCACACCTGGACCCGTTTACATTCCAGAAAGAATATTAACTGAAATGTCAAAGCCCAACGACACGCATAGGTCTAATCCTTATGCAGAAATGCATCAACTTGTAGAAGAAGGGCTTAAAAAGCTTTTATACACCTCCAATAATTGCTTGATCTCTACATCGAGCGCCACTGGACTAATGGAAGCTTGTGTAAGAAATTTAGTTAAAAAAGACGAGAAGGCTCTATTTTTTTCGATTGGAGCATTTGGAGATCGTTGGTACAAAATTGGAGTTACTAATGGGAAGGTCTCAGTAAAAGAGGGCGTTGAATGGGGTAAACCAATAACACCCGAATTTGCCCAAGAAGCATTGAATAAAGATAAATATGCTGTAGTTTTTATCCAATCAAATGAAACTTCCACAGGAGTTTATAACCCAATTAATGAAGTAATTCCTGTTATTAAAGATTTTGGCGCTTTAGTGTGCGTTGACGCAACATCATCAATGGCGGGAATTAAAGTTGAGGTTGATAAATTAGGGATCGATGTGTGTTTAGCCTCAGTTCAAAAGTGTTTTACATTACCGCCAGGGCTGGCAGTATGTTCAATATCCGAAGCAGCAATCGAAAAGACTTCTCAGGTTAAAAACAGAGGGCTTTACTTTGACTTTCTTGATTTAGTCAAAAGATCTGAAAAACATCAAACGCCAGCAACGCCACCAATACCGCAAATTAGAGCTTTAGCGGCTCAGTTGGATTATATCCTGAATCACGAGGGATTAGAAAAAAGGTTTGAAAGACATGAACGATTAGGGAAACGAACGAGAATGTGGGCACGAGATATTAATTTTGAGATGTTTCCAGAGAAAGGATACGAATCAAATACAGTTTCTACTATGGATAATTCGTTGAATATCGACATTGGGAAGATGGTGGGCCTACTACTTGAAAAAGGATATCGTATTGTTAACGGCTATGGAGATTTGAAAAATAAGACCTTCCGGATTGGCCATATGGGTGAAGTGACAGTAAAAGATCTCGAAAATATGTTAAAGATCTTGACAGATATCGTTTCTGATTTAAGATTGAACCAGTGAAATTATTAAATCTAATCTTTTATTTTCTTTTATTGAATTCTAATGGATAAAGAAAAGAGCGAGAGCAAAAGTAAAAGAGGAAAGAACAAAAAAATGGAAAGCAAAAAAGAATTTAAAACTCTTATCTTTGAAATAGTAATTATTGAAGTTATATTGATTCCTTTTTTCATTATATTCTTGTTACTTTGGTTGTCAAGTATGTTGTTTCTTTTCTTTTTTATTTCTTTAGGAACTTTGATACTTTTCAGTGTATTAGGCATACTTCTGATTACGAATAAGATTTCGATTATTAAGTCAAAATCGAGATAGAATATCGAACGGTACAATAAATTACGATATTTATAGGGATATAATTAGATCAAGCAAAAATTCTTTTAAACATTAGTTTACTAAAAATATTATCCATTTATTTAAAATTATTAAAAATTGATGTTTATGAAAATTTTAATTAGCGACAAACTTCAAGAAGAAGGAGTGAAAATTTTTCAAGAAAACGGTTTTGAAGTAGTGAAAAACTTTAAAATAACTAACGATGAACTAAAAGAAGAGATTGGAAATTACGACGGAATCGTTATACGTTCTCGAACCAAACTAACAGCAGAGGTATTAGAAAGAGCGAAAAGCCTTAAGGTTATTGGAAGGGCTGGAGTAGGCTTGGATAACGTCGATAAGAAAAAAGCAGCGGAGTTAAACATTGAAGTATTAAACACACCAGAAGCGCCATCAGTTTCAGTAGCAGAATTGGCCCTTGGATTAATGTTTACGTTAGCTAGACATATCTCAAACGCGGATCGAACGATGCATTGTGGAGAATGGAATAAAAGCCAGTATTTGGGCTACACTTTGAAAGGTAAGAAATTAGGTTTAATCGGATTTGGAAACATAGCTAAACAACTAGCGAAGAAAGCCTTGGCGTTAGAAATGGAAGTTGGCGTTTATTCTAGATTTAGTAAAGGTCCTAAAGCAATAGAAGAAGCCAAAAACATAGGATGCAAATTATATTCTTCTATTGGCGAATTACTCCAAGATGCTCAAATTATATCTTTACATCTCCCTGCTACACCTCAAACAGAAAATACTATCAATGAAACAAACCTTAAATTAATGAAAAAAAACTCTATCGTAATTAATACCGCTAGAGGAAGTCTCATTGACGAAAAAGCTTTATTAAAAGCCTTAGCAAACGAAGAGATTGGTGGAGCTGCGTTAGATGTTTACAGGAAAGAACCGTTGAAAGATATGGAGTTATGTAATTTCAAAGGGAATTTAATTCTTACGCCTCATATAGGAGCTCAGACCATAGAAACACAAGTACACGCAGCTACTAAAATCGCCGAAAAAATGTCAGATTTCTTAAAAAAATTATGAAATAATCAGATTTAGATGTTTCTAAATTAATTAAAAAACAATTTTTTTCGAATGATTTAAATTTTGGAAATTTTCACGACTGTAGAAAAGTATGCTCCTGAATTTTCTGATTCTTCAGGTTTATCTGGAGTAAAGATATTAACGTTCTCATATTCATTATTAACAAAAGGCGCCCCAGAATAAATTAAAGCTGTGCCCGATTTTAAAGCGATATTTTGATCTAAGATATATCTCGCTTTAGCAAACTTGTTAGAAACTAGTACTTCTTGTGGCGGCTTTATTCCGAGTGATTCAATATCAATAGGATTTAAGAATATTTTACTAAAGATTTTCCTGTAGTCTTCATGAATTTCACCGAATTGGGAGTGTATAAAATATTTATGAGATGGCGAGAGTAAATAAAATTCATTCTTACCTCGCCGTAGCAAAACATCTAATTCTTGGTCAAATAAACTAATATGGGAGTTGTGGATTTGAATTTTACCATTAGAGGTTGGAAAGTTTAAATCGTTAAAAGGGATATCATTAGTTCCGAACGGAATGTGGTACCCATTGTCTCTTAGATTTTGTTGAATCTCCTCTGGTAGTAATCTAACACATTGTTCAACTATTTCTTCTTGACTTTCTTGAAGAAAATTATCATCAGTCCATCCAATTCTTTTAGCTAATAATTGAAAAAACTCATAATTCGATAAACAATCTGAATATGGACAAGGACCGCCTTGAATTATAGATATACCGGGAATAAAATAAGGCGTGATTAAATCATCACATTCTAGGTCAAATTTTGCGGGGATAACAATATCTGCAAACTTGATCGTCTCGTTTAAAAACATGTCTAATACTACTATATACAAATCGTCCCGGGATAATGATTTTCTAAGAACGTTCTGGTTAGGGAGAGAACTAGCTGGATTAAAATTATAGACAAATAACATTTTGAAATTATTTGAGCTTAAGGAAGTTCCGAGATTTACAAGCGGAATAGTATCGTATGGTACATATGTTTTTGGTATAGTAATATAATCAATAAGTGGTTTCAGAAATTCTTTATTAAAGTCACTCTGAGAAAATAAAAAGCCTGTTCCTGGTTTGCCAAAATTCCCAAGTAGGATTTGAATTAGAGCTATTGTATTTAGAAGTTTTCCACCATAAAAATACTTCTGGGGGCCAAATCCTACGATAAAAAGAGTTTTATGGTTATATTTAAGGAGTAGGGTTATGAATTCTTGCAGAGTTTTACGATCTAAACCTGTTTGACGATATATTTTATTTTCATCAATTTTTTCAACTTCTGTAAAAAGGTTCTTGTAGTTGTCAACATGTTGATCGATAAAATCTTTATCGTATTTTTCAGATGTTATAATTTTATTCGAAATTAATTTGACTATAAGATGATCGGTACCAGGGAAAGGTTGTACAAACATATTAGCATCTTTTACTAATTGAGTCTTAATCGGATTCACTACAACAACAACTGAGCCATTTTTAATTGCTTTTTTAACCAAGAAATAGGCGTGATTATTTCGATCGGATAGATTACTTCCCCACACGACAATTAAGCGATTATTGGGATTAACTATTTGGAACGTATTCGTAGTAGAATATGTACCAAACAATTCTTCTAAAGCCGTACATCCTGCTTCGTTACATATGCCTTTATTTGTAATTGTAGCACCAAGATTACCGAGGAATCTAATAGGGGCGTATTTTGAGATTAAACCGTTGTTCCCTGCATAGTAAGCCGCAACGATAGATGAAGGGTTAAATTCATTCTTGACTTGTAGTAATTTTTCAGCAATAAGTTTTAATGCATTTTTAAGAGTAGTCGATTTAAAGGAATTACTACCTTTAGGACCCGTCCGAATTAATGCGGTTTTTATTCTTTGAGGATGGTATAGTAACTTTTCTCTCTGATTTAATTTCGCACAAAAGAATCCATTGGTGAAAGGGTGGTCTTTTAAAGGTTTTGCAAATAAGAGTTTCCTCTCAGGAGCTTGGTCGTTCCATTCTCCCATAAATACACATGAACCGTAGCAATCTTTGGAGCAAGTTCCATATCTTTTTGTATGCTCTATCTTTTTACCCAATCTTCTAAACTCCAAATTTAAATGATACTTCTATTTTTCAGCCAAATCGTGAAGAACTAACCCAGACAGAAGCTTAGGATCAAACCACGTAGATTTCGGTGGCATCACACCCCCTGCATCAGAAATAGCCTCCAAATCCCTTATGTCTACGGGATATAGGTTGAAAAATACATCATTTCCTTTTTCTGACACGTATTTTTCCATGTTGTTTGGATCTTGAATACCTCCTACAAAAAAGATGTTTTCGTCGGCGCGAATGTCGTAAATTCCTAGAATAGGGCCTAAAACTTTATCTTGAAGTATAGCAACGTCTAAGCTATCTCGTTTTGAGCTAAACCTTTTTTCTTTTACTATTAAATTGTACCATTTTCCTTTGATACACATGGCGAGTTGATGTTTTTTTTTCGGATTAAAGGCTTTTTTAACTTGTTTGACCTTATAAATTTCTTCCATTTTTTTTAAAAAATCGTCTACATTATCTGACAGCCTTTTTATGACCCGATTGTAAGGCAAGATCAAAATCTGGTCGTCTGAAGCAACATAAGACAATAAATATTGCCACGAAGCATTGGATTTATCAGCTTCAGCGGCTTTTCTCAACTGAGTTTTTCTGTATTCAGCAGCGCTCGCTGCGCGGTGATGTCCATCTGCTATGTAGACTTTTTTATCTTTAAAGAGATTTGATAATTGATTAATAATATTTGGGTCTGTATCTTGCCAGATTAAGTGGCGATAACCGTATTTTTCAAAGTCAAATTTGGGTTTTTTTTGTTTGATTTGCTCTATTAATTTATTTATCTCACGATCGGCTCGAAAAACTGACCAAACGAGACCAGCTGCGACATTAGTCGCTACAATATGTTTAGTTCGGTCTAAAAGAGGTTTTTCGCGAGTATGTTCGTGCTTTACTATATTGCCATCTTCGTAATCTTGAAGTGCGATTCCCATAATTAACCCTTGTTGGCTAAATTGAGAGGACTCTTGGCGATAAACATATATGCTTGGAGTTTCCTCGTGTAAAATAAGGTTAGTAGTTTTAAATTTTTCATAAGCCATCGAAGCATTGTTATAAATTTCCTCGCCTTCACCATCGGGTAGTATAAGTTGAATTAACGAATTGGGGTTCTTTTTCAATTGATATTCTTCTTCTTTTCCAATAACATCGTACGGATTCGTACTAAATTCGCTTGGGTTAATTGGATTATAGGGTCGTAGAGCTGAGATTCTAACCATAATATGATTTAAAAGTAATTAAATTTTAAATTAGTTTCCATTATTTTATAGAGATTAAATCATAAAACCTTCAATTCGAAGTAAACTTCTTTTAAGATTAATTTGCCAATCTTCATCCATTTTTCCCATGAAACCTCCTATTTTTCCATCCTTTTTTATAACTCGATGACATGGAATAATCAGAGGCAGCGGGTTATTTCTTAGAACGCTTCCTACGGCTCTATACGCTTTTGAATTTACCTTTTTTGCTAGATCAGAGTAAGTGGTCGATTCACCGGGTCTAATTTTTATAAGAGAGTTTATTACTTTTTGGGAAAAATCCGTTTTAAACTTATTTTTAAGATCTAACAAGACATTAATACTTTTCATCTCCTCGAATAAATCTATTTTGGTACCCGTTAGATAATCGTTAATCGCATTTTCCAACTGAAGCAGTATACTACGTTCTTTAGCATCTTTATGATTAGATATTTCAAATTTGTTTATTTTAATATACTCCAATATATCCGATTCGCTTTTAAAAAAGTTGATCTCAGTTAAGTTGATTTTTTTCTGGTTCTTTAGATAATCATAAGATACGATTATAAACGGTTCAATAATATTCGGTTTAAAATAAAATACAGAAATTTCAACTTACCTCCACATCTTTAAATATCACAATTTCAGTACTAGGCACAATATATATATCAATTCGATAAATATATAAATTGAATCTATTATCTCAATATTAATATTATTGGTCTTAATAGATAAATAATAAATATAGTTTATAATTATCAAAAAAATTAAACTATACTTACAATTAAAGAATCGAGTAAATAAAATATGCCTAAAGATTTAAAAAACGTATTAGATAATATCGAATCGAGCGAAAAAGAAAGCGCTATTCTCCTATCTAAAATGGATAGGTTAAAAGAAATGATAGAAAAACAGAAGACGGTTCTGACAGAGCATGAAACTATTATTGCAGAACAAAAAATAAAAATAGCAAGAATGTATGACATTCCTGAAGATGTCTTAGAACTAAAAGAATTAGTTGGAACTCAAAGAGCAATGCTAAATCAAAGAGAAAGAGAGATTGAACTCGCAAAAGGTGAAGTTCTGGCTATTCAAAAAGAGTTTGAATTTGCAAAGAAACAAAACATTCCCACTCAACGAAAATTAGATGAAGGTTTTGAATTAATCGGAAATTTAAAAACAGAAATAGCGGAAAAAAAATCAGAACTTTTATTGAAAGAAGAAACGATTAAATCTTTAGAAATTAAAACACAAGAAATTCGAGCTTTCGCTGATAAATTACAAGACGAGCAAGTTAGATTGTTGACTGATATGGATCAAAAGTGGAAAAAAGAACTCGAGAAATTAAGGTTGGAACATATAGAAGAGAAAAAGGATTTAGTTGGAAAAATTTCCGATTTAGATACTTTTTTACTTGATTCTAAACTGACATCTACTGAAGCTTCCTCAGAAGCTAAAGACTTAAAATCGCGGTTTCAAGAGATTCGCGACAGCCAGGAAAATATGATTAATAAATTAGAGGAGGCACTAGATAAAAAACGTGAAGCAGATGAAGAGGTCAGAAAACTTAATAAAGAAATGGAAGAACTTAGAATTTTCAAACAAAATAACGTTAAAAAGATTACCTATTTCGATAAATTAACCGAATTAATGGAACGTGAAGCACAGTTTAAAGCATTCTTAATAGTAGAACAAGTAGGTTCAATGACATTAGAGGATTTAAGAAATGCCTTAGGATCTCCCATCGTATTAGTAAAAAAATTGGTACAAAATTTACAGGAAATCGATCTATTCGAAATTAACGAGGCTGGTAAGATTTCTGTTAAAAAAATAGAATAACCCTAATTTATCAGAATTTTATCCTTATTTTTTATAAAATATTGAATTTAGATTTAACAAACCTTTATTAGAAGTATAGTTAGTTGGTTTTTAAAAATTATAATTTGAGATTCAAATCCTTGCTAAATCTTTATATAAATCAGGTAAACGTTTCATAAAATTTCCATCTTGTACCTGATCGAGTATTTCTGCTGCTATCGTTTTTAAAATTTCTCGATATTTATTAGGTTTCTCATCTCTACGCAATAACAACGCAACTACGTAATTCTCCACGCTAATGTAGTCATCCCCTACGCCAGAAAAGAAAGAAACCACTTTGTTGTTCTTTAAGCTAATTGATGCGAAACCTGGTTTAAGCGATTGATATCTGTGACTCGAATAGACTTGTGTGAGCAAGTTATTTGTAATCTTCAGGTTTTCGGGGTAAAAACCTTCATTTATGGGGCCTATTTCATTATCCCAACGAATTATAAGAATTCCAACTGGCAAAATATATACCTCGTGAAGAATTAAAAAATTATTTTATTTCTTTTGTTATAAATTTAATATCTTTTAATTATATATTTATTTTTATTTTTTTAATCACTTCTTTAATCATTAATGTTTTCTATCTAATTAATAATTTAAATTAATATCTGGATATCTTTCAATTAATATGGAATAACAATTAGAAGGCTAATCTCTAAAGTAAAAATTTAAATTAAAACTATAACTTTTCAATATTACACTTAAAACCTAATTGGTTTAATAAAAAACATCTTACTATTATAAAACATCTAGTATCGTAACATAAAATTTTGGCGGGATTACCGAGTCTGGTCAAAGGTCTTATGGTTTAGAAGGGTCAAGACCGATTATAGGTGCTGGACTTAAGATCCAGTGGCAAAGGCCTTCGGGAGTTCAAATCTCCCTCCCGCCATCCTCTAAAAATCAAATGCGCTCTTATTTTTATAATACAAAATGATTATGATTATGTAACTTAGCCATTGTTCAAAATGAGGAGTAGCTTTACTCAAAATTTATTGATTTTAAAAATTCAATTCTTTTTGATTTTATTTTATCCATATCTTCTCCTACCCACATGAAATGGCCTCCATGTGTCACCAATAGCTCAAAATCTTTGAGATTGGTTTCGAGATATTCAGCATTTAACCATTTAACATCATTATCTTCTTTACTATAGACTAATAAGGATTTTACATTAATATTATCAACTGGAATCTTCTCGATTGATGTTAAGAGCTTTATATCATGATTAAGACCAAGTTTTCTTAAACTCATTGGAACGGTTGTATCCATAAATCTCATTAACCACCTCCTTCTCTCCTTATCATTTGAAACCAGATCAGTAAATTTCTTAATTCCTTCTTTGTCAAGTAAAGTTTCCAGTCTTATTATAATCTTGAATACCGTTTTGAAAGCTATTTTAATAGCTATTACAGTAATCCAGCTCAAGAAATCTTGTATTCTATTTCTCAAAAATAATTTCGCCCAAAATGAATCCATCATTTCCTCACTTGAATCCTCGTATACTGTACTAACACCGGCTTCCATCACCAGAGCATAAGTTCTCACGGGGTATTTATTGGCAAAGTTGAGTGCAAGAGGACCGCCAGCTGAATATCCCATGACAACAACCTTATCAATTGCTAACTTGTCTAATAATTCCACATACTGATCAACTTGTTCCACATAAGATAAAGGAACAAAAGGTGTTCTTAGATATCCGGGCCTTGAAACAGCGAGTAATGAATATCCTTCCTGAACTAAATCATCAAGGAGGTACGCTTGGTCAATTCCTCCGGGGCCCCCATGCATAAAAAATAACACTGGTCCCTCTCCAGTTAGTTTGTAATGTATTTTCCCCATCGCTGTCACCATTACTTCTCCATCATCCATTACTCTAATTGCGGATT
>JAHQWH010000003.1 GCA_029856105.1 Promethearchaeia archaeon
AATTAGTTGTATATTATTTACTCTAAAGGTAAAATTAAAAAATGGATGATCAAAAAAAACTCGCAATTGTAATTTTAATAGGCGGAAAAAACATCCGCTTTGGAAACGAATCTGCTGCTGTTTTAGATGTACTTGGAAAACCATTAATTTTACACCAAATAGAAACGCTTTCAAAATTTGACGAAGATGTTTTTTTGGTTGCTAACTCAGAATATCAGATTAATTCCTATTATAGGGAGATTAAATTTCCAAGAGACATTAACTTCGTCGTTGACGATACAGAAATTATAGGGGAACCAGATGTAAGAACTCCAATGTTAGGTATATATTCTGGTTTCAAAGAACTGAATAATTTAGGTTTTGAAAAGGGCTTTCTATTATCGGGCGATATGCCTTTGATCAAATCTAAAGTGATCGAATTATTGATTAAAGAAGTCGAAGGATATGATTGTTGTATTCCAAGATGGAATAATGGTTTTTTAGAGCCATTATTTGCTATCTATCCTGTTGAAAAAACTTATGAACTTGCGAAAAAAACAATTCAAGAAAAAAATTATGCTTTTAACAGTATAATCGATAAGACTTGGAACATAAATTACATATCTGTTGAGGAATCGATAAAGCCCTTAGATCAAAATTTAGTTGGCTTAATTAATGTAAACGGCCCCATCGATCTAGAGAAAGTAATCAAATTATACCAATAACTTTAATTTTTTCTTTTTATCATTCTCTATTTTTTTGCATCTTAATTTTTCCTAATAAACCTTATACTCTAAAAAAAATTGTTTAACTTAATGGATAAAGAGGAATTTAAATTTTTAGATAAAACTATAGAGCTCGAAAAAAGAGAAGAATTAGATTCTTCCTATAAAATAAGATCTTATAATGACAAATTAAGATTAATGGAAAGTAAGAAAATTCCTCAGAAACCTATTGAAGACGTCTTAAATGATTTGCTATTAAAAAATAGTTACATTTCTAAAAAGACTAAAGACTCGATATCTAAAATAATATACTCTCCAAAAGACAGAATTATTGTAGTTACGACCCATTTGGGGCAGGATATCATCTGGAATAGAGGAAAACTAATTTATTCCTACGGCTGGTTTTTTTTCGTTTCAAAACCTAAGTCTAAGCAAAAATCCAGCAAGGAAAATAAAGCAAAGAAGAAGAAAGAATCTAAAAAAGAAGAAAAAACCTTAAGCAGAGAAGACTATTCGTTTGAAGATTTAATTATTCCACTAAAAGAAAAAGAAAACATGCGCTCCTTATACAACACCAAAGAATATCTTCAATATTTAAAGCTTATCAAATCAAGAAATATCCCTCAAATGCTAATTAAAGACGTTTTACATGATTTGTTAGTTGAAAATCAAGATGTTCCCATAAAAGAGAAGAAATCTATTGGAAAATTTATTTACTACAAAAAAGAGAGGGTTATTGTTGTTAAATCTCTAATTGGGGATAAAATGTATGAAAATCTCAAGAGCTTAGTAAAAAAATATGGCTGGTATTTCTATATTACGGGGGTCCCCGTAGGAGCAAGTCAAATTTCAGTAGCTATTGATAAGATCGAGAGAAAATTTGATGAAAATTATTTTAAAAACATATCTATATCTAGCGAAAATAAAGACGAGAAAATTAGAGTAACCATTTATCCTATTGTACTTAAACCAAATCATAACTGTCATATTTTAGGATTAGGAAATCTCAATATATTATTAGATTGTGGTATTTCAGAATCAAAAAAAAAAGAAGATACGGTAGATAAAGAAGAGGAAGTAGAAAAAGGAGATCAAGTAGAAAAAGAAGAAAAAGAAACTTATGAAAAACCTGACGATTCGATATATATCGAAGAATATCTCGAGAACTTGCCTCAATTAATTTTAGAAGAAGAAAAAAGACAAATAGAAAAAAAGGATATTGAAAAATTAGCTTCTGAAAATATTCAAATATCGTTTATACCAAAAATAGATGCTATTTTTGTCTCACATAGTCATTACGACCATATTTCGGGTCTTAAAAAATTAATACAGCTCAACCCCGAAGTACCTATTTTTTGCTCAAGAATTACTTTAGATTTGTTCCTCTTAAGAGATTCAAACTTCTTAAAACAAGAAAATCACGAAGAGGTTGACGAAGAGGAATATCGAAATATTGTTAAAAATGTAATTTATGTAGAAAATGGAGATAAAATAGAATTCAAAAATAACGGATGTTTTCTCTCTTTTTTTCCTGCGGGTCATATGCCGGGAGCCTTGATGTTATTAGCAAAAGTTAATGATTTTAGGTTTTTATACACTGGTGACTATACATATTATGATATAACGCCATTTGCTGGGACAAAAAGATTTTTAGAACAAATTTCTCGTCCTATAGATTATCTATTAATTGACGGAACCAGTGCCCATGAAGAACATGGAGAGATATCTGATCAGTTTCATAGTTTAATTCTTTTCTTAGAACAAAAAGCAGAATATGAAGATAATGTTTTAATCGGAGCAGACCCATCAAGTTTAGCCATAAGCTTTATGCTGACGTTTTGGAGGTATTTCAGAAAGTTACAATTAAGAAAAAATTATACAAAACGCCCAAATATTTATGTAGATTTGATGGTTAGAAAAAATATTCAAGTAATTAATCATCGATACGAATATATCTACGGCCCTATTTCACGATTAATACGGGATAAAGCGAATCCTTTTAATAGCATTAAATTTAGATGGTTTGAGCGAAACGATTTAGAGTTTTTACGGAAGAAAAATAATATAATAATTTCTCATCCTCCAGATCTATCTTATGGTTTAATTAGAAATATTATCAATGTAGTTGGTCGTAATCCACACAATTTAGTGTTTCTTGCAGGGGCTATTCACGAACAACCAGGATTGGATTTAATATCGGGTGGTAATATAATAGAATTCTCCGAAACGTGGAAAGCACCATTTAGGGCATTTTTAATTAATACTTTTATGCCTCAACTTAAAATTAAATTACACGCAGATAAGATACAGCTTGCTGAAATGATAAAAGCTCTAGAACCAAAAGAAGTTTGCTTTTTCCATCAGTCTCCAAAAAAACTTATTAAAGCAGTAGAATACGTAAAAGAGTTGGGTGTAGAGAAAGTAAACTTACCTAAAAAAAGGAGATTATTGATTTTAAACTAAATCTAATCGTATTAATCTCGTAAAGTAGGCTTTCTATATTTTAAAAGCAAAAATCATAAAAACTAAATTTGTCAATTTCTTTTCTAATATATTACATGTCAGTAGAAATGGTGAATTGAATATTTATTCAGATAAAGTAATGGATCATTTTCGAAATCCGCGTAATATGGGAGAAATGAAAGATGCTGACGCAATAGGAGAGGTAGGAAACCCCGTTTGTGGAGATCTCATGTATATCTATATTAAAGTAGAAGAAAAAAATGGAGCAGAAATAATAAATGATATTTCATTTCAAACATTTGGGTGTGCGGCTGCGATCGCAACTTCTTCAATGATAACAGAATTAGCCAAGGGTAAAGCGCTTGATGATGCCATGAAGATATCTAGAAGCGATGTTGCTGAATCTTTAGATGGATTACCTCCAATTAAATTGCATTGTAGTAATTTAGCTGCTGATGGATTGCAAGATGCAATTAAGAAATATCGTGAAAGTAAAAAATAACAACTATTTATTTATAACGACGGAATTAATATCTGTAATTGACTAAAAAATAATAAAATAAGTAAAAGAAAGAAAAAAAAATCTTTTACACCTAAAAGGTTTTAACATTAATTTGTTGGATTATTGATTTGTAATCTGGATTCGCGAACAATTTGGCGTTTTTTGGCAAAAATTAAGCAAATTACGCTAAATCCAATGAATACCAAGAAAGAAATCCCAAATGGAATTTCTCCTCCAGACGTTTCATCGTCATCAATAGTTGAATTAATAGTTACCGTAACTGAGTTCGAGATAAAATTTCCAATTTCGTCTGTAAAAGTTATGTTATACATATAAACACCAGGTTCAAAGCCGTCCGGGATATTATATACGACCGGCGTATTACTAGCCCAAGGCGTCGACGATACTACTATACCAGTTCCATTCAGTTCGATCGTATAAGTGTCTGGATTTGCATCAGTTACCGTCCAAGAAAGGCTCTGCCCCGTATATCCCGCTTCTACAGTGAAATCGCTCGGAGCGACTAATACTATCGGGTTTTCCCTATCAACCCTCTTTCTTACTTGAATGACCGCTAAGCCCGAACTATGATCCGCCACGTAGGCGTAATCTCCGCTCACGTAAACATCAAGGGCATCTCCGGTCGTGGCTTCGTAGATGGGCGTTCCCGGGTTTGTAGGGTCGGAAATGTCGATGACCGCTAAGCCCGAACTATGATCCGCTACGTAGGCGTAATCTCCACTCACGTAAACATCAAGGGCATCTCCGGTCGTGGCTTCGTATACGGGCGTTCCCGGGTTTGTAGGGTCGGAAATGTCAATGACCGCCAAACCCGAACTACGATCTGCCACATAGGCGTAATCTCCGCTCACGTAAACGCCACGTGCCTCATGGGTCGTGTCTTCGTAGATGGGCGTTCCCGGGTTTGTCGGGTCGGAAATGTCGATGACCGCCAAGCCGGAAAAATAATCTGCCACGTAGGCGTAGTTTCCGCTCACGTAAACGCCCCATGCAAATCCGGTTGTGTCTTCGTAAACGGGCGTTCCCGGGTTTGTCGGGTCGGAAATGTCGATGACCGCCAAGCCCGAACCACAATCTGCCACGTAGGCGTAATCTCCGCTCACGTAAACATCAAGGGCATCTCCGGTCGTGTCTTCGTAAACGGGCGTTCCGGGATTTGTCGGGTCGGAAATGTCGATAACCGCCAAGCCCGAGCCAAAATCTGCCAAGTAGGCGTAATCTCCGCTCACGTAAACACCAGTTGCAAGTCCGGTCGTGTCTTCGTAGACGGGCGTTCCCGGGTTTGTCGGGTCGGAAATGTCGATGACCGCCAAGCCGGAAGTACCATCCGCTACGTAGGCATAATTCCCGCTCACGTAAACGCCACGTGCAGATCCGGTGGTGTCTTCATAGACGGGCGTTTCAGGGTCTATAGGCACGGAAATATCGATGACAGCCAAGCCTGAATGCTCATCCGCCACATACGCATAATCTCCACTCACGTAAACATCACGTGCATCTCCGGTCGTGTCTTCGTAGATGGGCGTTCCCGGGTTTGTTGGGTCGGAAATGTCGATGATCGCCAAACCCGAAATACTATCTGCCATGTAGGCGTAATCTCCGCTCACGTAAACGGCATATGCTTCTCCGGTCGAGTCTTCGTAAACGGGCGTTCCCGGGTTTGTCGGGTCGGAAATATCGATGACCGCCAATCCGGAATAACTATCCGGCACATAAGCGTAATCTCCGCTCACGTAAACGCCAATTGCATATTCTGTTGTATCTTCGTAGACGGGAGTTCCTGGGTTTGTTGGGTCGGAAATATCGATGACTGCCAAACCCGAATCAAGAATTGCCAAATAGGCGTAATCTCCACTCACGTAAACACACCAAGAATTTCCGGTCGTGTCTTCGTAGACGGGCGTTCCGGGGTTTGTCGGGTCGGAAATATCGATAACCGCCAAGCCAGAAGTATAATCCGCCACGTAGGCGTAATCTCCGCTCACGTAAACGTCACATGCAGTTCCGGTTGTGTCTTCGTAGACGGGCGTTCCCGGGTTTGTCGGGTCGGAAATGTTGATGACCGCCAAGCCAGAAGTATAATCCGCCACGTAGGCGTAATCTCCGCTCACATAAACACCAGTTGCAAGTCCGGTCGTGTCTTCGTAGACGGGCGTTCCGGGGTTTGCCGGGTCGGAAATGTCGATGACCGCCAAGCCCGAACCATGATCCGCCACATAGGCGTAATCTCCGCTCACATAAACGCCATATGCAGCCCCGGTCGTGTCTTCGTAATAAACAGAAGATTGTTGGGGAGGGCGTGTATTAATAATCTCGATAGGACTCTTCTCGTTGATGGGAATTTCGCTATCTCTCTGTATACTTATTAACATATTAGGAATTACGATAAACATTGAAACAAGTAGAATACTCAGAAAGATATTTATTTTTTTTGATTTTTTTGATTTCTGCATTGATTTACACCACTATCTTAATTTTCAAAAAATATCTTTAAGAAAATTAGGACATATAATTATTTAATATTATTATATATAAAGAATGTGATCGGTAAAAAAGACAGTTATCCATTACCCCCGATATAATAGAAAGAAAATTATAGAGACTCTTTCGAATGTGTTATCGTTTTTAGTAATCCCTTCACTTCTTTGATGTTATTTCGAAGAATTGTTAATTTTTAAAGTATAAATTTTAATGAATTTTTAAATTATAAACCTTTTGAGAGTTTTTATTAAGAGTCTCACTTAAACACGTCATTATTATTTCAAAATATAAGCAAAATGTATAATTAACTAAGTTGATAATTAAGAATTAGAAAAAAGGTGCTATCAAATGGAAACAAGCTCAAGCGAAAAAATAAAAATTAAACTTGGTGGAATGACATGCGCTTCTTGTGCCCTCAAAATTGAAACTAAATTGAAAAATTTAGAGGGTGTTAGCGGTTCTGTTGTAAATTTTGCTAATGAAGAGGCTACTGTCGAATTCAACTCAAATAGGACTAGTTATGATGAATTTCATAAAATAATTAAGGACTTGGGATACAAAGCAACCTTAGCAAAAATTGATATAAGAGTAGTAGAATCTCTTTCAGAGTCCGATTTCAACGATTTTGTCGATAATGTTAGGAGAATTGAAGGTATTTATGATGTCAGAGGAAATCTCAAGGCAAGCAAAATGTTTATCGAATTCAATGAACTACAACTTGACGAGAGTAAACTTTATTCAAAAATAAAACAATTAGGCTATAAAATCGAAAAAGCTGCAGGAGCAATAGATAAAGAAATCGAGAAACACAAAAAAGAAATGAAATATCGGTTGCGAATCTTGCTAATTGCCCTAGCGTTTGCTTTTATAATTACTCCTATTAGTTGGTTTGTAGCGGAATCTTTCACTAGAAATGTTATTCTTTTCTTTTTTGCGATAGCTGATTTTAGTATTGCGGGATCCTTCTTTCTTATAGGCGCGTATAAATCCTTAAGAAATAAATCTACCAATATGGATGTTTTAGTTGCTTTAGGAACTACAACTGCCTTAGTGTACTCAATTTTAACTACATTTCTTATTGAAGGGCATACTTTTTACGAAGCAATGAGTATGATTCTTGCTTTCCTTTTAATTGGAAAATATTTCGAACACAAAACTAAAGGTCAAACTTCAGAAGCAATCAAGAAACTTATCGGTTTACAACCAAAAACCGCTACTCTTTTAAAGGATGGAATAGAAATTGAGATTCCCATTGAAGAGATAGAAGTAGGAGATATTTTAGTTGTTCGGCCTGGTGAAAAAATACCTCTTGACGGAAGAGTAGTGAAAGGAAAAACAAAAATAGATGAGTCTATGATTACTGGAGAAAGCAGATATGTGAAAAAGGAAATTGATAGCGAAGTAATAGGCGCAACGCTTAATCAAACTGGGCTGATAAATATTGTAGCCGAAAAAATAGGGAAAGATACTCTATTGTTTCAAATAATCAATTTCGTAAAGGAAGCCCAAAGTAAAAAAGCAGCAAAACAACAATTAGCAGACAAAGTTAGCAATTATTTTGTCCCTGCGGTTATTATTATTGCCACTGGAGCGTTTCTCTACTGGTTTTTAATAGCAGGTATAGGATTAGAAATATCGCTACTAGTTTTTACATCCGTTGTTGTAATCTCATGCCCATGTGCTCTTGGTTTGGCAATACCTACCGCCGTTATGGTTGGTACTGGTAAAGGCGCTGAAAATGGAATTTTATTAAAGGGTGGTGATTCTTTAGAAGCGATTAGCAAGATTAATACAATTGTCTTTGATAAAACGGGGACTTTAACCGTAGGAAAACCAAAAGTCTCAGCAATATTTACCGAAAAAGACTTAAAGGGGAAAGGTTTCGATGTAGACGAGTTATTATATTTTGCAGGAAGCGCTGAAATGGGTTCGGAACACCTTCTTGGACAAGCGATTATCGAAGAAGCAAATCAAAAAGGGTTAACGCTCGAAGTTCCTACCGAATTCGATGCCATACTCGGGAAAGGTATAAAAACCAACATTAAAAGCAAAAGCGTATTGATAGGAAATGAAAAATTAATGGAAGATAATAACATTTCTATCGGTTCGTATAAAGCTAAATTCATTGAATTTCAAGAACAAGGAATAACAACGATATTAATTAGCGTTGAAGATGAGATCAAAGGAATTATCGGAATTTCTGACAAAATAAAAGATCAAGCGCCTTACGCATTAGAAAAACTGAGAGAGAAGGGATTAGAAATTTTTATGCTTACTGGAGACAATAAGCAAACTGCCTTAAGCATAGGCGAACAGTTAAAATTCGACGATCAGCATATTTTAGCGGAAGTTTTACCGAACGAAAAAGCTGAAACTATTAAGAAATTACAAGAATCAGAAGGAAATAAAGTTGTTGGCATGGTTGGAGATGGAATAAACGACGCTCCTGCTTTAGCTCAAGCAGATGTCGGAATTGCGATAGGTTCAGGTACCGATATTGCTATGGAAACTGCAGATATAATACTCATGAGGGGAGACCTTCGGAATGTGGTTTCTGCTATTAACCTATCTAAAAAAACTTATCGCAAAATGATAACAAACTTGTTTTGGGCTTTTATATACAATATTATTGGAATTCCTATAGCTGCGGGTGTTCTGTATTACGCAACCGGATTCTTTTTACCTCCCTATTTAGCTGCCTTTTTTATGGCATCTAGTTCAGTTTCAGTTGTTGGTAATGCGCTTTTATTGAAAAGATACGAACCAAAAACACCGCAGCAGATCGAAGAAGAAAGATTGTTAATCTCCCAAGAAAAGGTTGTAGACCCCGTTTGCGGTATGGAAATTGATCCAAGACGCGCTTTAGAACAAAAATATCAAGGAAAAACCTATCATTTTTGCGGTTCGAATTGTGAAGCTCACTTTAAACAAGACCCTGAAAAGTTTAAGAATTACAATAACATGAACCCAAAATTAATGCAAATGAAAAGCAGCGAAGAAGATTTAGTAATTGATCCTGTTTGCGGAATGAAGGGAAAACCCGAGGATTGGATTGAACACGAACACGATGGAGAGAAATATTATTTTTGTAACGAATCGTGTTTAGTTGAATTTAAGAAAGACCCTCACAAGTATGTAAAACCTGAAAAAGAGAAGGAAATTAAAGAAATTGATACTATAAAAGAAAATAATGAGGTAGATAAAAAAATGGGAAATTTAAAATGTGCTGAATGTGGATTGGAGCAAGATTTACCTACTCATTGTGGTAAACCTATGCACAAAGAAGGCGAAGAGTTAGTTTGTTGGATGGGGGCGTCTTGTGGAGCTCAAAAAATCCCCGAACATCACGGTAAGCCAATGGAAATCATTAAATAAAATAACCTGAAAAAAAAGTTGAATGTATAAAATGGAAAACATGGAAATATACAAATGTAGTGGATGTGGAAAAGTAATTGAAACGCTTCCTCAGTGTTGTGCCCAAGATATGGTTTTTAACGAAGAGAAAAACGAATTTGAGTGTTTTATGGGCGAAGACTGCGGATATGTAAGCCTATCTGAATTAAAATGCGACGATTGTTGTAAATAATAAAATCCTTATAAATTTTTTTTCTATTATATTTAAATTACATTGTTTTTTGAGGACACCTGTACTTAGTAAGTGTGTGGTTAAATTACATTGTTTTTTGAGCGAGCTTTTTTCTTAATAGACAATATAATTTCTAATGAAATAAAAATTACCAAACCAAATAAGGTAATCAGCGCTCCTAAAAGAAATGCTGCTTGATACGCTAATGTTTTGAGGACACCTGCACTTAGTAAGGCATCTATCATTGGTCCAGATATTAATGTACAAGCAAGACCCCATGACAGAAAAAATGTAGTGTTATAAACTCCGAATAATCTGGCTCTGATTTCTTCCGGAATTAAGTTAGAAGCAATTGCATAAGATGATGCATAAATAATAACTTCTCCTGTCCCTATTAAAAAGCTGCCTAAAAATATAATACTTAAATCAGTGGCAACTGCGGTAATGATTAATGCCGAAATTGCTATTAATGAACCTAAAATTAAAGTCCTTGAATGTCCCAGTTTTTTGCTTAAAAAAGCTGCTGAAAATCCAATTAATAGAACAGAAATCGATCTAGTATTTGCTATCCAACTAATCATGATGCTATCTGCTGCAAATCCAGTTTCCAAATTAAGATATTGAGAATAGGGGACAGAAATACTATTTCTTCCAAAATTAATGAGAAGTAAGGAAATAATGAATATAATAAAGATATTTTTATAAAATTCATTACCAGAATTATTTAATTCGTTATCTTTCTCATTTATCTCAACCTGATGATGGATTCCTCCTTCAGATGTTAATAGCATAGGAAATGTGGAAATGAACATTACTAAGGCTGCAACAATAAATAGTGGACCCTCTCGAAAACCAAATCCATAATTATATAATATTCCTCCAATAGAAATTCCAAGAATTCGACCAATTCCACCAAGACCAGTTAATCTTCCCATAATTTTACTTCTTTCGGAAGAAGGATATAAATCACTAATTAAAGCAGACCAAGCAATATTGCTCATGCTCCAAAAGATCTCTACTATCATTAATCCGATTATAATTACATAACCAGCAATATACAGATCTGATATTGCATAATGAACTAACCAAACCAATATTGTACCTATTCCAGCCAATATTTCTCCAAGTATAATCAAAGTCCTTCGTCTCTGCAATTTATCACTTAAAGGACCCCAAACGAAGTTTTGAAAGATTACACTCACTATCATTGGTAGAGTGGCATAAAGAGTTGTTTCAGTTATTGTTAAGTGTAAAAATGTTAAAAAATAAATTGATAAAAACGTGTAAAACAACCCCCTACGAAACATGGCTAACATTTGAAAGGATGATAGCCCAAGAAATGATTTTGAAAAAAATGATTTAGATCTGACTTTATCCACAATATATCAAAAAGTGAAATGATGTATACTTTATTTATTCATTCAAGCTATTCAAAATCAAAAACATCAATATCCTTTTCAGGAAAAATTTTGATAATTTTTGGCAAATCTTCCCCTAATCTCACTCTTTCAAGTACAGCTATATGTAAAGGGTAATGATTATTCAAAATTTTATATAGCGTGTTCCAAACTTGTTGCTCTTCCGTTTTATTACCCATTTCTTTCCTAAGCTTAGAAAAAATAGCTCTTGCTTTCTTTCTTTTTAGAAATTTCATGTAATTCTTTATTACTTTACTTCTAACTTTTTTGTATTCTTCAGGTCTGAAATTTGCAAGTGTATAGCTTAAATCCTCGTCTGCAACTGGGAAAAAGCTGACTTTTTTATCTTCTGGTTCTTCTGGATTTTTAATTAAACTTAATTCTAAATCTGATTCGTTAATACTCTCTAAAATTGGATAGAGTTCACCTGGAGAGATACGGGTTTCCATTTGAACTTGAGAAG
>JAHQWH010000004.1 GCA_029856105.1 Promethearchaeia archaeon
TTTTTTTTTAATTTTTTAATTAAAATATTATAACAATCAATAAATGGATTATATAAATGTTTAAATTAAAATTAAGGAACAAATCAAATTACAGCGTTCTTATATTACTTTTAATCTTTATTAATTTTAGTTTATTAATATCTAATGTCTTATCTCATAGAACTGAAACTATATTCGGTTTTTCTACTGAAGATCAAATCTACCCAAACGAATCTGTGAAATACATTTTTTCTAACAATATAATCTTTGAAATCTCGACAGATTCTTTTATTGACTTAGAAATCCAATATGAAAATAGAATTGAAAATCGTCAAATTTTCTTTCTTATTAATAATAGTAATCCGATTTCGTTAAATATCACCTCTAAAGTAACAATGCAAAGTTTTGGGATGGATAGACTTCCTCAAGGACCAAAAAAAAGAGATTCTCAGTTTCAGTACAGGTATGATTGCATCTTTCAAATAAATACTAACACAACGATAGAAAATATGACTATTAGAAGCCTTAAAAGATCTCTATACGGCTTTAATCCTAGTAATAGTTATTCTTTAGCCTTATACGAACCTTCGCAAGATTCGTGGGAAGTTATCAGTACAAATGAACAATTAAATGAGTCCAGTTCTGAATATTCTTTAGAGGGGGCTCTTATTAACTTGCAAGCAGACACTGAATATTACATTACGTTTTTCGAAATTATCGAGGTTTTTGATAATTGGATTTGGGTAATCATTTTGATAGTTGGTGCTATTGGGTTGGCCTCGCTTGCTATTTTAATTTCAAAAAAAGATTATTTCCAATACTTAAAAACTAGAACGATTCCAATTGAGAAAGGCGCTCATCGGCTAAGCTTAGAAGACGTTTTAGAGAACGAAAATAGGAATAAAATAATCGATTTAATTCTAAATGAACCGGGCATTCATTTCAACGAGTTGTTAAGAAAAACCGAAATAGCTGCGGGTAATCTCGTGTGGCACCTCGATATATTAGAGACCTACAAGGTTATTGGGAAAAAGCGTATTGGGAATTTTATAGCGTATTTTCCGTATTACCAGAAGAATCCCATCTCAAATATTGATCTTCAATTAAGTAAGAGCAAAGTAACTTTAGAAATCTTACAAATGATCGAAAAAGAACCGGGTCTATGGAATAGCATTATAACAAAACGCTTTAAGGTCGATCATAAAACTATTCAATATCACGTTAAAAAGCTAATAGATCTTAATTTAGTTCATTTCGAAAGCGAAGGAAGAAAAAAAAAGATATTTCCCAATCTAGATTCAGATTATTTCAATAACAAGAAAGAATAATTCTTCCCTACAATTTTTTACCAACCATTTAAAGAATTAATATTTCATTAAGATTATATTTAAATGATATTCAGATTTTGTAGCTTTAATTAGAACTAGTAATAGATGTTGAAATACTGTATGATTAACCCAGAGGAATTTTTAGAATTTTTAAAAAGTAGAAGGAGCATAAGAAGCTTTCTCGATAAAATGATTGCTGATAAGGACCTTGAAATGATTTTAGAGGCAGGAAGATGGACTCCAAGTGCTTCTAATAAGCAGCCCTGGGAGTTTATTATCATCAAAAATAAAGAATTTTTAAAGGAAATTTCAGAATCAGCTATTTATAGTAAGTTTATGAAAAGAGCTCCTGTTGCTATAGCTATAGTTGGAAAAATTAAAGAAAATCCGAATTGGTACATTCAAGACACAACATTAGTTTCAATGAATATGATGTTGATGGCTTGGTCTTTAGGAATAGGGACTTGTTGGATTGGTTCAATGGATAGGGAAAAAGCTAAAGAATTACTTAGTCTAGGGAAAGATGATTTTCTTTTAACAATCTTACCTTTTGGATATATTAAAGGAAACGTTCCGAAACCGACTCTAAGAAAACCTATAGAACAAATAAAAAAAGAAATTTAAATTTTCATAAATCTTTTCTATTATGAAATGATAAGGTCGTTAAGTTCTTCTGGTGCTTTCGTTAATTTAACATAACCATCATCGGTTATTAAGACAGAGTCAGAATGACGGAAACCTCCAAGTCCCGGAATGTAAATACCGGGCTCAACGCTTATTAACATATTTGGTTCGAGAAGTCTATCATATCCCTCAGCTAAATACGGAGCCTCGTGTCCAGTAATTCCAAGCCCATGTCCAGTGCGGTGAATTATGTAATCACCATATCCTTTTTCAGTTATAAACTTTCTTACTTTACTATCTATTTCACCCATATTTGTTCCTGGTTTCAAAAGGTTATACGCAAGCTCTCTGGCCTGGAACATTGCTTCGAAAGGTTTCTTAGCCTTTTCTGGAACATGTTCTAAAAAGAAGGTTCTTTCTATTTCAACCCCATAGCCATCTACCTGAGCGTATACTATGGAAACATGTGGACCTCCTTCTTCCATTTCGGCAAAAAGTTTTGGAATTATATGCGGGTCGTGAGAAAAAGAGGGTGGCCAAACTGCTCCCACCGTTTTACAGACGATGAAATTTGCGCTGGGTATATCTGTGACAATCTTCGAAGTCATAAATCCTGTGACTTTCTGATATAAAGCAAATTCCGGCACTCCAGGACGGCAAATTTTAAGCAATTCTTTATGTCCTCTATTAATAATTTTACAAGCATGGACAGACCTCCCGATTTCGTAATCAGTTTTTACAATTCGCACTTCGTCTATAATGTCTGTAATTACTTTACTTCCAGGCGTTTTTTCAGCTATCCCAGATGGCATTGCAGCCTCGATCCCCACTTTTTTCTCTTTTTCAATTAGTTTTTGGTATATATCGTACCAATTTTCTCCTTGGGGTGCTGGGAATTCGTAATAACTATGAAATTCAAGTTCGCCTATAGATCTGGACTCAACATGGCTTTTTTCTAAGAGGGGAACCACCATTTTAGGTATTCCTTCTCTTTCTATAATGAGGAGAAACGGACGTTCGTGTACGTTATTAGCAAAATTAGTTAAATAATAAATATTAATTGGATCAAATGACACATAGTAATCCAAATTCTCTTGTAACATCAAGTTTCTTACTTTTCCTAAACGATTGGAAAGTTCCTCTAGATTTGGTGGTGCTGTAATACCTTTTGGTTTATCATTCATGATTTTTTCACTAAAAATAATTTATTATTGTATATTGAATAAGATTTTTTGATTAAAAAATTTATTAATCGCAAAGTTTCTCGATTTGTCTTATCGCCCAAGTCCTTCAATTGCTTAAAATATTTGGATCAAACCCATTTTGAAGGTAATTTGAGGAATCTTCAATCTTTTAGCAAAATTTGACTAATTTGTCATAAACTACGATTTCTTAACCTTTTTAAGATAAGAGAAGATAATTAAATTATTAGTTAATAATTATTACAATTAAAATTGAAGGTGATATCAAATGAAGAAAGGAAATGCAACTGCAGCAATGATATTTTTTGTCTTTTTTATAATTATTTCGATTGGTATAGCTTATGGCCTTGGTACAACCGCAGGAATTGACTTTGAAATAGCAATAGTTGTTTTTGTGGAATGTGTTCTTCTTTGTGTGACAGCTTTTTTAATTCCAGGAATTTTTTGTCTATTAGGAAAGCATTATGGCACAAAGGTATGGTATTATGCTTTAATCCCAGTAACTATATTATTGATTTTAATATATACCATGGTGGTTGCCATATTAGCTCCCACATCATTCATAAGTAATTTCCTAGAATTTTTGGGCTTAGGCATTGGAGCTTCCGTAGTATTGGCCATTATTGTACTGTGTGCGAGCTATGATGAATTTGCTTAATTTTTTTTTATAACTTAATATGATGCTTCTATTTAAGGTTATAATAGTGATGTTATATACCACATAAATTTTTTTTTTATTTAAAAAATATAGTATATACACCATAAATTTATAAATAAAATTTTTAAAAATAAAAACAATAGAATAAATTCTACAAAAAAATTAGATTCATCATCAAGGGATTTGATCAAAGTATAAATTTATAGTTCAATCCGAGAAATTTAAGAAAAAATAACTGATTTCGTCAAAACAAATTGAAGTAACAATATTGACATTTTCGGTCATATAATATTTAAAAAATAATTATATAATTAGGACGCTAGGAAAGAAGTTTTGTCCGGTTATCGCTAAAACTACATTTAATATTAAGCCTGGAATAATTGTATTCGTTTTGGCAAAAAGGTAAGATAATATTAAGCCAATAACAAATAAATATACCCATAGAATTATTAATGGAAAGAATGGATTTGGTAAATATATGAAAATAAAAACCATAGGAATTAAATTGAATATGGAAGAAATTAATCCACTATAAATAATTGCTACTCTCTCCTTATTGGATTTTAATAGTTTGGTCAATATAAGACCACGAAGAGCTATTTCCTGCCAAAAATTTCTAGATATTATAAGTAAAATGTTGAAAAAATAATAGGGGATTAATATTGGAAATGAAGGAAGACTGTAATTCAATGTATATAATATTATATTAATTGAATAGATACCAATAAACGCAATTAATACTCTTATCATATACTGCGTAAACTTTCTTAACCAACTAACTCCAATATCGTTAAAATATTGTGTTAAAGTTTTTTTACCAAAGGGAAACCCAAAAACTTTTGGAATTATCAGAAAGATGAAGGATGTATAGACTAAATTATAGCCTCCAAAAGACAATAGAAATAATAAAGCAGCAGTTGAATTGTAATATGGCTCCAATAATGGAGGATTTAAACCGATTATATAATTTGCAAGAATTCCAAATATATAATAAAAAACTAGTATTATTATAAAGGATTCCCATGTATGTTGTGTTAACCAAGTGCCACTTTCTTTCACTTGATGCTTTGAGACGAATAATACTCGTTTTGCCTCTTTTTTAATCTTGATTTTGGGAAACATGGAGTCAAATATCAAAATAATAAAAGTAAATCCAAAGATTACTACGAAAACAAAAAATAGTCCCATTTCTAAAAAACCAATAATATAGTATATGTAAAGGGCCAACGTGAAAATCCAGATAAAGATGAATATATTAGAAAGGTAAATGATTGCCCATTTTGTAGATTTCTTTTCCTGTAAAACTTCTTCCAGAACATAATGATTTTTCATTTTACCAAAATAATGAACTCTTAATAGAAAGAAGGAAAGTAGAAAAATAGATGCAAATGGTAGTGTCCATAAAGAAATTAAGAATACAGATAAAAATCTTCCATTGTTAAGTAAGAATAATGGAGGAGTTAACACCGAAATCATCTGAATTATTATCATAAGTAGTAATTTTGCTCTTGCTCGTTCTCGAGGGATTATTGGTAAGGATGCTAGAATTGTCTCGCCAGATTCTTCTATATTTAACAAACTAAAGACTATCATTCCGGCCACAATTACCTGAAAGCCCAGATTTATCAACCAATCATAAATTCCCGTAGATTGTAGGAATGTTATTTCTCCTAACCCTGCTAAGTTGTAAGATAGTGTGAAAATATAAGATAAGATTATTGGCATTATGAAAGACATTAATGTTTTAATATCTCGTGTGCTTGTAATGAAATCTTTTCTGATGTACGCTTGAACAGGGGATCTTACTTTAAGTGTTAATTTTTTATTACCATTAGAGACTTGTTGCTTTTTAATAATTGAATATTTTGAAAATGAAACTTTTTCTAAACTTTTAAGAGTCCTACCACATACTAACCATGTTAAGAGAATAAATATCGCCAATCCAATTATGCTGTTTAACCATAATTTAAATGATACTTGTTCTGGAGAAATAAATAATGCAATAATGTAACTAGGATTGAATGGAAAGGGGATAAGAGATAGTATTGAATTAACGATCGAGGGACTATCTATACTCACAAACCAGTTAAAAATTGAATCTATTGAACTGATGGAGAATTGAATTGAATAAACACTAACTATTATGATAATTATATAACTAAACATATGAAATAATCGAACTAAATTTGTCTTCTGTGAACCTAAATCATTAATATCTAATATCCGATTGAGTCTCACACAAAAAAAAATTAATAAACTAAATGCAAATATAGTGTTTAATACACTCATTCCAAAACAGATAAAAAACAATGTAAGGTTTAGAGTACCAATTAGTATGATAGTAGGAAAAGCGATTAAAGATATAATAATGGGAAGATCAAGGCTGCGAAAAATCGTAAAAAAGACCATTCTTCTTAAAGATTCTCTTGGCAGTGGTAGTGTCTCATACCATTTGAATATTTTACCTGATATAATCATTGTAGTTTTGAACATCCCTAAGAGAAAAAAGTTAAAAAATTGGAGCGAGAAATAAATTACAAAAAGTAGACTTCCCGTAAAAACAATTAAATCTGTTGAAAGTGTTCCACTAGTTAGTTGATGATTTATTTGAATGTATGTTAGAAGTGGAATAATTGGTAAGATGATAAACATTACTGAACTGGTTATTTTTGTCATCAACTCTTTCTTTCTTAAGGTTTCCTTGTTCTTCTTGTAATTTTCAAAAAATCTTGATTGATAAGAGCCAACATACTGTAATTGTTCTTCGATTAAAATTTCCATAGAGTTAATTTTTGCTAATGATAGTATTCTCATGCTATTACCTTTTTCCTCGTATATTTTTAACTTTTTTATTATTTAATACTTTTTTTGAGATATATATCAACGTTAATAAACCAAATAGTCCAAAAAATGATATAATTAAAGAAATTATGTCACCTTCTTGTTGGTTATTTGAGTTAATAAAATTGAATAATGAAGAACTATCAATATTATAATGGAGTCTGTTCTGATCCAATAAATTATCTTGAAAGCGATTATCATTTGAACCATCTAAAAGAGAAATACCATAGAAATTATTTAGAATAAGATTACTTGATACATAATTAGCTAAACTTCTCTTAAATAATATAGCGCTCGACTTACTATTAGTAATAATATTTTCATGAAGAATATTATCCCGACTTTCATGGAGATAAATTCCATTCTGTACATTTTTACTAATATTGTTCTGCTCAATAATATTATTACTTGTATATAATAAAACAACGCCATTTTCATTATTTTCAAATAAATTAAAAAATATATAGTTGGACATTCCATTAGAAAATGAAATCCCCGCTTTATCACTGTTAAGTAAGAAATTATCAGAAATAAAATTCTCCTTACTATTAGTAACGAATATACTATGAGAATTACTACGGAATTCATTTCTCAGAATATCATTCCCAAAACCATTTTTAATATCTATAGCAACATTGTTATCATTAAATATATTATTTCCTATATCACTATGTGCAGTATTAACAAATTTAATGCCAGTTTGGTTATCAGTGATATTACATTTATCAACCAATACATTATTACAGTCTAAAGCATGAATACCTTGAGAATTATTATATATATTGCTTAAAACCACTCTACTGTACACTGTATTTTTCAATAAAACTCCGGTATCGGAATTAAATATACTACAATTAATTATCATGAAGTGTGAAGCTGTATTTTCAACTATAACACAGACTTTCGAGGAAGATAATATTAAATTTACAATGCGATAGGGATCTGCATATGTACCTGAACCTGAACACCAATCATAATTTACAATAGTTTCTGACCAGTTATCATCAATGTGTATAGTATAATCAATATTCCAAAACCCTGAAGAATTATAATCTAGTTTGAACTTATCATTCTCTTCTTCAAGCAGAATAGGAGTATTTCTGTCTAATAATATTCCAATATTCCCGAAGAAAAAGAGGAAAAAAAAAAAAATAATCTTTATCATGGTTCCATGTATTTATTTCAGCGTTTATTAAGATTTCTTCCGTATACAAATAAAGTTTTCTCTCAGAAACATAATAATTTATTAAGAATCTGACGAAATTTCCTAGTTTAAGCCAGATTCTAGTAATTTTAAGATTTATTGTTGATTTAAAATTTAGGTATATACACCTGATTTTATATAAAAAAGTTTTTTATATAATAAAGAACAAGGAAACCATAGAGAAACCTTTAAAATACAAGAGCAATCTATTATAAATTAGCATTATTTACATATTAAAAATATATTATATAAAAAGAGAAAGAGGAAATAAAATTGAAAACATTTGAAGATTATTTAGCCCGATTATATAAAATGAAGCCCAATATTTACATTGGTGAAGAATTAGTAGGTCGGGATGACCCTCGATTACAGGGTGGTCAAAATATCATAAAAGTTACCTATGACGCCGCTCACAGCGAGGAGTTTGAAGATTTGTGTGTAGTTACCTCTCATTTAACTGGAAAGAAGATTAACCGGTTTTGCCACATCCATCAGAGCGAAGATGATCTTTTAAAAAAGCAGTTGATGACGCGATTATTATGTCATCGAGTAGGGGGGTGCATTCAAAGGTGTATGGGTATTGATGCTTTAAACGCTCTTTCTGTAATTACATACGAGTTAGACCAAGCGCTTGGAACCGATCACTATGAAAGGTTTAAGAAGTATTTAGAATATTTTCAAGAGAACGATTTAGTAGCAAGCTGTGCACAAACTGATCCTAAAGGAGATCGTTTGAAGAGACCTCACGAACAAGAAGACCCAGATCAATATTTAAGGGTTATTGAAACGAGAGAAGATGGAATCGTTGTTAGAGGTGCTAAAATTAGCATTACAAACACACCATACGCAGATGAGATGATAATTGTTCCAGTTAGGTACATGGGCCCGGAAGATAAAGATTACGCAGTAGCATTTGCATTACCTACAGATTGGGATGGAGTTAAATTATTAACGAGACCTGCTAGCTTTAGAAAAAGTGAACGCATGGAATATCCTGCTGGGAATTTTGGAGACGCTGAGACTTTTATTATCTTTGATGATGTTTTTGTTCCCAACGATAGGGTTTTTTTAAATGGAAATGGAGATCCTAGGCAAACTGCATATGCTGGCTTTCTAGCACTTATGTTTGCTCACTATCACCGACATAGTTATACTGGTTGTAAGCCTGCCATATCAGAAGTTATAGCGAGTGCTGCAGCGTTAGTTGCAGAATATAACGGCATTGAAAAAACATCTCATGTTCAAGACAAACTTTCTCACCTTATAGGTACTGCGGAACTCGTTTTTGCTGCCGGTGAATCTAGTGCAAAACACTCTGAAAAGGCTCCTTCGGGAACACAAGTTCCAGACGAGATTTTAACCAATGCTGGAAGGAGACTTGCAGGAGAAATGATTTACGACGAATATAAAGTATTAGCAGACCTTTCTGGCGGTCTTATTGCAACACTACCTTACGAAGGATCGTTTTTCTCTGAAGATGTTGGCACACTTGCTATGAAATATATGAAGAGAAATCCAAGAGTTAAACCAGAAAACGTTTTACGTTGTTTTAGAGGCATTGAAGCTCTCGCGGTTTCAGAAATAGCCGGCCTTTTACAAGTAGCGGGCTTACATGGTGGAGGATCGCCGTCAATGGAAACTATAACTATGATGATGCGCTACGATCTTGAGAAACTGAAAGATATTTCTAAGTACCTTTTTGGAATTAAGTCCAAATTGAAAAGATACGAAAGACCAACCGTTACTCCTAGAAAACAACTTGAGAAATACCGAAAAGCTATGAAAGGAAAAAAATTAGAGAAATAAATACTTGCTTTTAATTCATTTTTTTTTATTAAATTATTTTTAAAAATTATTAAGTTATTAAGATAGTAGTTTACGCAGATATTATGAAGGATATTAATGAGAACGATAAGGAAGTAATAGACAAACTACTTGGAATTGAGGATTTTAAACAAATTGAAGTTAGAGTCGACGATACTGATTTGATGCAGGTTGTCCATTCTAACAAATATCTAAATTATTTTGACGATGGCTTCATAAGTTTTGTACAGAAGCTTAATAAAGATTGTGGCGCGCTACACAAAGAAGGGATCGTTTTTCCAGTTAGAAAGGTTGAAATTGAATATTTAAGCTCGGCTACCTTCGGAGATAAAATTCTTATTCACACTCGAGTTGTAAAAGTAGGAAACACCTCTATAACTCTTGCGATGGATTGCTATAAAAACAACAAATCAAAAGAAACGCTCCTCGTAAAAGGAATTATTGTGAGGTTAATTATGGACATGAATAAAAATGAATTAATCAAAATAACTGATTTTTTTAGCGATACCAAAATTTAATAGTAAACTGAAACTCTAAATGGATGATTGTAATAATCAAATTTTTAAAAAAAATCGTAATAAAGCATGTTTGACTTAATAAAAACATTCCAAGCTCACTCAAATTATGTATTAAGTCTCGCAATCACTCCAGATGGTTCAATGTTAATATCCACGGGCATGGATAACTTAGTGAAATATTGGAAACTACCATCATTTGAACTAGTTAAAACTTTAGAAGAACATTCTAGAAGTGTGAATTCGATATCTTTCGCATCAGGGGGTTTAACCTTTGCCACTGGTTCCACTGATAAAACGGCAAAATTATGGGATTTTAACTCTGGGAATGTCCTGCATACATTAAAAGGGCATAAAAAAACAGTCATAGCTGCTGAGATATCACCAGACTCTAAGTTTATTGCTACAGGCTCATATGATGGAAAAATTAAGTTATGGGATGTAGCTAACGGAAGTGAGCTTTTAACCATTAATGCTTTTGAAAGAAATGTAACTTCAGTCAGGTTTTCACCAGACGGAAAGATTTTGGCAGGAGGAGGTCTTGGAGATTCTTTTCATCTCTGGAAGATGCCATCAGGGGAATTACTGAAAAGCGTAACCGAGCATAAAATCGTCGTTTCTGGAGTCCGCTATACTCCTAATGGAGATTTATTTACATCGATCGGTTCTGAATCATTGAAAATATGGAATCCTAAAAGTTGGGAGTTGTTGAGAACTGTTCAATTTGATACGAAGTACCCTCGTCCTCATGTAATTTCACCCGACTCGAAGATTATTGTAATAGGTTTTGATTACAAAATACAAATTTGGAATATCAGTGATGGTGAACTATTAGAAACAATTGAAGTAAGACCTAAAGGTGTAGATTCCTTATGTTTCTCACCAGATGGTAAATCACTGTTAATGGGAGCTGCGGATAAAAAAATTAGAGTCTGGAAATTAATGTAACTATTTATTCTTTCTTAACAAATTTTTCAAGTCTTTTTTTAAGTTCTTCAGACTGCCCAGTTGTAATCATTGCTATTGATTCGCGTGCTAAAACGGATTCAATACTTAAATCTTGGTTTTCATTTATAAACTTCTTTGTATACTGAAGAGCAAGGTGGCCTTTTGAAACTATCATGTTAGCAGTTTTTTTTAGAATACGATTTAGGCCTTCTGGTTTACAAACTTGATTTACTAAGCCAATATTAAGAGCCTCTTCAGCAGAGATCTCATTTCCAAGAAGCATAATCTGTTTTGCTCGAGTTTCCCCGACAATTCTAGGCAATAACTTTGTAGACGCGTTTGAAAAGAAAAGTCCAACTCCTACTTCTGGCAACATGATTCGTGTATC
>JAHQWH010000005.1 GCA_029856105.1 Promethearchaeia archaeon
ATAAGCCCAATAATGTATCCCATTTGTTGGGCTAACCCCACCCATGAAAAGCGAGGCACAATTAATAACCTTTCAACCTTGTTGGAGATGTTCGTTAACAAGTTTCTCAAATTTAGATGGTTGAAAATCTTTTTTGGCTTTTCTAAGTGGTATTATGTGAGTTAAAACTTTAAATTGTTGTAACATTTTTCTCAAACCTTAATTAAATTTTGGTTTAGTATAAATCATTGATCTTTGGAGTTTATAGAAAATAATAAAAATTTTATCTATTTAAATTCATTACAATAAGAATCGACATTTTTGGGGAAAAGCTAAAGATTATAACCACTCTACTAAATAACAAAATTCAAAGTTGGTTCAAAAATTTAAAAAATATAGATTTTTAAATATATAGAGTTAATTTTATTTAGTTGAAATCGAAAATATTTTAAAAATTACAATGGCAGATTATGATCCACTTTTCTATGAAAAGTTATTTAGTTTCATCAAGTATTTAGATAGCTTTCGTTTGGGAAGTTTAATAGAAATAATTACATATCTACTTGTAGCACTGTTAATTTACCATGGATATAAAAAATATGGAAGGAAAAAAATATCACTTTTCTTCTTAGGTGGTTTTCTTTTAACGGGGGTGGAAGAAAATTTTATGGTCATTCAAGGTTATTTCTACCTCTTCGGTGGTCCTACATATTATTACAATTTTCATTCCTATATGTTCTGGATTGGAGCTATTCCCTTTGTAGTTATGTGTGCGTGGTTCATATTGACATATAGTTCGTTTCAAATAGCTGAAATAGTCGTTTCAAATGAATCAAATAAAGCTCTTTTAAAGAAATTAATATTGGCGGGCTGGATGGGCACCTCCATAGACTTCGTAATCGATCCAATCGTTATTAGAAGATACGCCTGGATTTGGCTAAATGTGAAAGGAGATGCTGTTTGGTTTCTCCAAGTACCTGTAACCAATTTCATTGGGTTTTTCTTACTTGTTGTTTCATTTAATTATTATTTTATATGGTATTGGGAAAAATATACCCCCCGACATGATAAATGGTCATCAATAAAGACAAATGGGGTATATTTTATATTAGTTTTCTTGCCACTATTATTTGTGATTGGGATCATCATAATTTGTGCTATTGTATTTACACCATTGAAAGGAATCGATTTCTCATGGTGGCCGTGGTTGAATTAGGTATGGAGGGATAAACTATGAAAAAATTAGAAAAAAATATAAAATTTCTACCATTTGTTGGGTATCTGGGCTTTTTTTTAATGCAAGTAATAATTGGGCTCCTATTAGTTTCAGGATGGCTACCTTCTAATCCTATTGGGCTTACAGATCCACCAGTATATCAACCATTGACTTACTTAGACTTATTAATATTGTTAACCCTGAATATTCCTACTTTTATAATAATTGCTATTGCTTTCAAGAAAATAAGAGATAAATAAGTATAATTTCCAAATTTTTTATTGATTAACAACCTTCCAACTATATTGGAGATGATCAATTAAAAATCAACTCTATTTTCATTTAAATCCTTGACAGAAAGAATTCACATTTTTAGGTAATACATCGTGATTATAGCCACCTTCTAATAGCGCATATCTCCGCCCTTCGCATAGCTTTTCAGAATATGTTTTCATTAATTGCCCTAACTCTAGATAATCTTCGGGATACAAAAGATGCCCCCAGTCATCAATTCCTTGATCGAACCCCGCTGAAGCCACAAAAATATCAATATTTTCTAATTCTTCCATGTAGTTCTGAACTTCTTTAAGATAATTCGTTCTTCCACTCGAATCAGGGTTAAGGATTTTAACTCGAAAGTCATCGTCTCTAAAGGTTAAAATATTGATATTACCATCACCAGTGTGTAAATCGAAATCGAGCACAAACGCTGATTTAATTTTTCCCTCAGAAAGCAATTTTAATAGACTTATACTAATGTTATTGAAGTAGCAAAAACCCCAACACGAATCAGCAGACGCGTGATGTCCTGGAGGTCTAATAACCGCAAAAGTAGGATTACCCTTAAAAGATTCTTCTGCGGCTAATATCGCTCCTCCAGCAGCAAGTGAAGCAAGTTCGAATAGCAATACATCGCGTTTAACATAGTTGTAATGTCTTTCAGAATGTGCTCTTAAAATATCATCCTTCGATGCGGGTTTTGGTGCTATAAATTCATATTCTTTATTGCTTGACAATAAATCTATTATTCCTTCTAAGCGCCCTGGTGAAGCAGCTGGGTCCATTGCGTAACTTTCATTATAATACTTCTCGTGGAATACAATCTTCATTTTTTTTTTCAATCTTAATTTTAAAACGAATTATAATTGAGATATAATTACATTTATAAAAACAAGTAATGATATAATATTATTTTAATTATTATCTCAAATTTGAAATGTATAAAGGAAGTTATATAAATGACGGAAGAAAAACAAGATCTTTATCGAAATTTACAGATTCATTTAGACCAATTTCCAATAGGGTTTCCTGCCACAAAATCAGGTGTAGAATTAAGAATCTTGAAATATCTCTTTAATGATGAAGAAGCATTAGTTGGAACAAAATTAGATTGGACATATGCCACTTTGGAGCAAATCTATGAGAGATTAAATAAGAATAAGATGTCGATAGCTGAGCTAGAGAAAACGCTTGATAGTATGGTCAAAAAAGGCACACTTAATTTTAAAACAGAGAAAGAGACGAAATTCTATGCTAACATCCCTTTTGTTGTAGGGATATTCGAGTATCAAGTTAATAAACTAACTAAAAATTTCATAGAAGATTTTTCGGAATACCTAACATCTGTTTTTGGAGTCGAATTATTGGGGACAAAAATATCGCAATTTCGTACAATACCAATTGAAGAAAGTATTACCCCTGAAAATCATGTAGCTAATTACGATGAATTAAAAATCGTAATTGAAAATGCTGTAGAGCCTATCGGTGTAGCAAATTGTGTCTGTCGACAAAGCAAAGATCTAATCGGTGACCCTTGTAAACAAACGGATATGCGCGAAACTTGTTTATATTTTGGAACTGTTGGGCAATTATTTCTTAGTCAAGGATGGGCGCGCCCTATTAATAAAAAAGAAGCTCTTGAAATCTTAAGAAAAGCTGAGGATAATGGATTGGTTATGCAAGCGGGAAATACAGAGCAACCAGAATTTATGTGCGCTTGTTGTAGTTGTTGTTGCGAAATCTTAACCAAAATTAATCTAGTCCCTCGACCTTCTCGAATAATATCGGGAAATTTTTATGCAAAAGTAAATCCTGATTTATGTACGGGTTGCGGTACTTGTATAGAGCGATGTCCAATCAATGCGTTTAAAATTACTGATAGTATATCAAAAGTTATTCTTAAACGATGCATTGGTTGTGGAGTCTGTGTTCCAACCTGTCCCGAGGAGGCTATTCAACTCAAGAAAAAAGATACTGAAGCTATTCCACCTAAAACTAAGGAAGACCTTTACGCTATGATCATGAATAAGAAAAAAGAATTAAGAAAAAAAAAAAAATAAAAATAAGAAGCTCTATTTAAGAATTATAATCTTTTCCTGAGTATTTTTATCATATCCTTTGTCATTGCTTCAAGATCGTACTCGGGGTTCCAGCCCCACTCTTCTCGAGCAAGAGAATCGTCAATTGTTTTAGGCCAAGAATCGGCTATTGCTTGCCTAAAGTCTGGTTTATAATCAATTTCAAATTCGGGAATATGTTTCTTGATTTCTGCTGCGATCTCACCGGCTGAAAAACTTATTCCAGTTAAATTGTAAACGCGGCGTTTTAATTTTGAATTATCTGCTTCGAGAAGATCTATCATACACTTGTTACAATCTGACATGTATAGCATGGGCAATACGGTATCTTCTTTTAGAAAACATGTATATTTTTTGTTTTTGATAGCCTCGTAGAAAATCTCCACAGCGTAATCCGTGGTTCCACCTCCAGGTAAGGTTTCACTACTAATAATTCCCGGCAATCTAATGGATCTTATATCGAGATTGTATTTATTGTAATAATATTCGGCTAAGAGTTCCCCCGCTACTTTGGTTATACCATACATCGTAGTCGGTTGCAGAACCGTAATATTGGGCGTATTCTCTCTGGGTGTTGTAGGTCCAAAAGCAGCTATTGAGCTAGGCCAAATAACTCTATCAATTTTGTAACTTCTCGCAACTTCTAGAACATTAATTAAACCGTTTAGATTTATATCCCAAGCTGTTTGAGGTATTTTCTCTCCGGTGGCTGATAAAATTGACGCCATGTGAAAGATCGTATCAATTTCATACTCAAAAATAACTTTGGCAATAGAATTCTTGTCTAAAGCATCTAAATAGATGACGGGGCCAGAATTTTTGATGGCATCAGGAAGTGGAGTTCTCCTACCAGTAGCAATTACGTTTTTCCCACCGTACTCTTTCCTTAACGCCGGTACAAGCTCGGATCCTATCTGTCCGGCCGAGCCTATTACTAGTATTTTTCTACTCATATTCATCAATTTTAAAGTTCATAATCCAGAGTAAATATAATGACATTCATAATTCACTTAATTAAAAAAGGTTTATCCATTTTTTTCTAAATTTTAAGGCTTATTTTTTTATAGGAAAAACTAATATAGGTTTCTATATACACTTAATTTATTAAAAAACTCACATGTTTCAAAAAAATTTAAGGTGATAAGATTATATGAATAGAGATCCTGTAGCTTTTCTTAAGGAGGACATGACCGAATTGAGAAGAAGCAATCTAGAATGGATTATTCGATATTTAGAGGAGGGTTCTAAGCCACATTGCATTGTAAATGGAAAAGAAGTTTTGATGCTAAATACAAACAATTATCTGGGGTTAGCTACACATCCAAAAGTTGTTCAGGCGTCAATTGACGCTACTAAAAAGTATGGGGCGGGGGCAGGAGCAGTTCCAGTAATTGCAGGTAGTTTTGATTTAACCCGGGAATTTCAAGAAAAATTTGCTAAATATAAAGAAGTGGAAGCGTCTCTTTTATGTCAGACGGGATTTGCAGTTAACTCGGGATTAATTCCTATGTTGGTTGGAAAGCCCGATATAGTAGTCTCAGATGAATTAAATCATGGTTCTATTATTGATGGCGTTAGATTGTCTGGTGCGAAGCGGGTGATTTATAAGCATAGGGATATTTCAGATTTGGAAAAACAATTAAAAGAAGCTGAAAAAGGAGGAGCTAGAAGAATCTGTATAATAACTGACGGCGTATTTAGCATGGATGGAGATATGGCCCCATTAGATAAGATTGTAGATGTAGCGGAAGATTTCGGAGCTATGATATTCGTAGATGATTGCCACGGTGAAGGCGTTCTTGGAGACGGCAAAGGCATAGTTGCACACTTCAATTTGCAAGGAAAAGTTCACGTGGAAGGGGGCTCAATGAGCAAAGGTTTCGGAGTGTTTGGCGGTACCGTCGCGGGTTCTAAAGACTTAATTGAATTCTGTAAAAACAAAAGTAGAACATATTTGTTAAGCACGGCGCATCCTCCTGGAGTCGTAGCAGCTAACATCGCTTCGATAGAAGTTGTAGAAAACGAACCTCAACACGTTAAAGCAGTCTGGGAACATACTAACTATTTCAAGAAAGAAGTTCAAAGTATGGGATACGACACTGGAAGATCAGAAACTCCAATCATTCCTTTGATTATCGGCGATCCTGGTAAAGCTCAAGAACTCGCAAGAATCTTGTTCGAAGAAGAGAATATCTATGGAACTCCGATTGTTTTCCCAATGGTCGCTCGAGAACTCTCAAGAATAAGAGTGCAAATGAACGCTTTACTTACTAAAGATGACTTGAACACAGCTTTAAGTTCAATCGAAAAAGTTGGTAAGAAGTTAGATATTATTTAATTTTTCTTTATTTTTTTGTTATGTTTTTGTTTCCTGTAAATTAATTCAACTGATTTCTACTTAATTTTAACTTTCTAATTAAAATTACTGTAAAGATTCCAATTACACTTAAAATTAAAAACAAATCGTATCCAAGTATTCTTTCGACAAAAAAGTCGAAAATAGCAAATCTTTTTAAAACATTTCCGCTTATTTAAGTTTGATTTTATTTTTTCAGAATAAGGAATTCAATGAAATATAAAACTAAATAAGAGGTTAAAAGAATGACCGAAATTAAAAAAATTACAAAAATTTCAATTTTGGCATACGCTATCGTTTGTTTATCTTTTGCGGTTTTACTCATATTTTTTCTGGATTTTTGGATAGTTATGGTTAATATGCCTACTTATTTAAATCCATTTCATCCAAGAGGGTTTGGTGGAGCATTATTAGTAGTGGTACTTTTCGCATTATTAGTATTATTCAACAAGGATTGGGATTGGGAAAAGATAAAAGTGGCATACATGGTTTTGTATTCTTGGTTACCAATTAACATATTTTTAGAAGTTTCATTGACTGCTATATACTTTCCAACACTCTCTAATGAATTTTTATCTCAGTTAGTCATGGATGTAATCCTAATGAGTTCACTTTTGGTACTTGGTATTTACAGTTATATGAAACAGAGAGGATAACCGCAATAATTAAAAATATTATTAATTAATTTTTTAATCTTTTTTTTTAATCAAAGCATTAACTATTAAGTCGAAGGAATATAAATTTAAAACTATTTATTCAAATTATTAGCAAATTTTAGTCTTGCGCTTTCAAAAAATTCGTATCCCTCCGAAAATGGGCATACCTTTATACAAACTGAACAACCTAAAGTCTCGCTAAAATAAGGAAAACATTTTTTTATGTCAATACAGGTGCTTCTTTTACCTATCACTTTTTTTTCTTCCCAGATTGCGCCAACTGGACATTCTATAACGCATTTATTACAAATTTTGCAATATTCTTCTATCCATTTGTGTTCTAAAGAGTCGGTAAATTCGAAACTCTTATTTTCCACATAAATTGGTGCTAATCTTAGGCGAGGGCCAAATTCCGGAGTAATTAACAACCCTTGACGGCCTTGCCACCCCATACCAGACTTTCCACCTAAGGGGGGCGTCAGAGTTAAACCCCTAAGAGGATGGTTAGACTGACATCGAATTCCTTGAGCTCTTAGCCAGTCAGCAATATCGTTGACTGCTCTTCCCAATCTTGCGTAAATTCGTATTGCTTCTTTCCCAGCCGGGACATTTGGAGCTGTATTAATCCTTTTTTTGTCCATCTCCATCATAAAGACAAGGACATAGGGAAATAATACCAATTTATCTCTAAAAATCAACTCTCTCGGTAATTTAGTGAATCCGATTTTGATAATCCCCCATTTATCGCGAGAATATCGGTTTAAATCCTCCCATAATTTAGGATTAATATTATCTTCAACATTTCGCGTAGGATCTTCTAAATAAGGATAAAGAACTTTGAAACTTTTTTTCACAGAAATCATTATTCTAATCAAGTAATTTCCAGCAACAGCAGGTAAAGCCTTTATCATATTTACTAATTGCCTTTTCCCGATTTTAAGGCTTTTTCCTTCTTTTGCTTTTAACTCATCGATTATCGTAAATCCGTCTTGCGGCGAATTCTCCAACGCTTTTACGACGGAAAGGCCCAATTCCAAAGCATCTTTAATGAATTTTTGTTCAATTTTGAAAGAAACACTTGACCTATTTCGAGGCATGTTAATACTCTAATTCATTAACTTTAATATAAAATTATAGAAAAAAATGATTCCCAAATTTTTTATGTTGCTATTCAGAGATTATTCTTTGTTTTTTTGTTTCTTTCAGTGAAAATTCTCATGACATATATTCTCCCAAAAATCAGGATTAGCCCGCCGACAAAGGGAAGAACAATAACAAACTCAAAAATAAAACCGTAAGGGGCGAAAAATTGTACCACATTAATAAAAATTATAATCCAGAATATGCTCAGAACTAAAATCAGAATACCGCAACCTAGCCATATATTTGAAATAAAATCTAATCGGTCGGGGTTTTTTCTTAAGAAGAAAATCGAGCTCACTAGAAATAACATAATAATAATAATACTTAAAGATATGATTTTTTGGGATATGTCAAGTATATTTATTTCAAATAAAGGGAAATAACGAAAACCCCAAATCCAAAAAGGATAAAAATTAGAAGGAGAGACCTCATATCTTAAAATTGGGAATAAGAACGCTAACATAATTGAAATAATCGAACCCATAGGAAATAAATATATTATGCTTTTTTTCATTTCTAAATTCATCTTATTTTGTTATTTTTTCTCAATTAGATGTTCTTATAATATTATATAAATAAATTATTTAAATGTTTTTTTTCTACTTGACCGATTTGGATTTAAAAGATGAGTAGATGAATTTGAACGAGCATCTGGCACTTAGATATTTAAAAACCATGTGTAAGAATTAATAGATGAAGAGCTATAAAAAAAAATGAAAGATTTTAAAAATTAGAGCTTAGTTTGTTTTTTCAATAAAGTATTCTGCATAGAATTCAGCATTTTCTTGAAGAATCTTTTTCGAACAGATCTTACCGTGCCCGGGAATATATATATCAATGTCTTTTTCCATATAATCAATTAAAGTGTCGCAAAGTCGCTGAGGATTCGCGGGAACTGGTGCGGGATCAGTTGTCGTTGCCCAATTAGGGTCAGTTTCTTCAAAAAGCAGATCTCCCATGAAAACTATTTTTTCTTTTTCAAAGTAGGCAATCATATCTCCTGGTGTGTGAGCGGCTCCTATATAAATTATCTGAACTTTATTCTCTGTCCCTTCTATTGTAAAAGAATCGTTTACAATAAAATCTGGAGATCTCAATTCAAAGTTTGGCTCTAGAATTTCGTTATAAGTATTAATATCGTTATTCATTTCAAGAATCTTATTCGGTTCGGTCTCTTTGATTATATCTTCTTTTATTCTTTTTAATTCTCGAGTGGCAATTCCTTTATACCGTGTAAGAGTTTCTTCTAAATTTTTATGAAATAATGATAATGTTTCGGAGCAACTAATGATAGGTGTTTCTATTGGAAATTTGCGATTACCAAATAAATGATCCGTATGATAATGGCTATTTATAAGGAAAGAAGGATCTTTTTTAGTAAACTCTTTAGAAGCTCTAATTAGGTCATCAGTTGAGTATGGATCCATCATTGTATCAAAGATAACTAAATAATTGCCAAGATCAAAAAAACCAGCGTTAGCAGACGGCAATTTTTCAGCGGTTATGGCAGCGTAAATTCCTGTATTGAGTTCATATAGGTCAAAATAAATTGACTCAAAATCTAATTTTTTAATATCCATATTTTTCACTTTTAAGATAATGAAATTTAAATATTTATAGTTTGGACTATTGAAGTTCAACGGAACTTAGAATAAGATGCGAACTTGATACTAATCACAATTATTACTCTTTATATTTATTATAAAATGAAAAGAAAAGGAAATTGATTAAGTATTTTCTTATGACGATTCTTTTTGGACGAAGCTTAAGATAAAAATTCCTAATGCCAATATAATACCTACAGATATCATAGCCCAACCGTACGCCGCTTTGCCTATTACATCGTAAGTTATCATAACAGTGCCCCAAATCAATGGACCTAATGCTGAAGAGAGTTTTCCGCTTAACTTAGAAAATCCAAAGAATTCACCGAACTTTTCTTTAGGAGCAAGTTCTACTACCATAATTCGTTGTGCTGTCCAAGTTCCACCCAAAGCTGCACCAGCTACCATCCCCATAATAATACTAAATATAAACGGGAGATTCGCACCAATATCGATATAAGGTGTTGTAAATATTAACACAATCGCAATTGTTAATGCAAGACCCCATAAGGCGCCTACAAGGTAAAAGGTTTTCTTTGCTCCATATTTTTCACCAAACTTTCCAATAAAGTATGTAAAGATGACTGCCGAAAATGTGGCAATTATTATAAAAAGTATAGCCCATGTGGTTGATCCACCTCCAAGAATTAACCCGTCAGTAACAATGGGGGTCATATATAGAACTATAACGTTAGCAATGTCAGCAACAAAGAAATAACCTATAATAAAGATCAACATGGATTTATGTTTTCTGATGTCTTTAAATGTACTACCTAACTGCTTAAATGTATTACCGATTAATTTGCCTATAGGAGGTCTTTTACTTTTTTTCTGTTTTTCACGAACAAAAAGAAATGGTATTGCAAAAACTAAAAATAGAATCATGGGTAGAACAAATGTAAACCAATTACCGGTATAACCATATACTACAGCTCCCTTATCAGGATCAGAATTGATATCACCCAATGCGATTAAAGGCAACATGATAAAGAGAGAAATAATCGTGCCAAAGTAGCCCCATGCAACTCCAAATCCAGCAACCTTTCCAATATCTTCTCTTTTAGCAACAAATGGAAGCATTGCGTCATAAAACAATAAACTAAATTGATAAGCGATATTTGCAATGATGTAAAACAAGAAAACTAATGTAAGGTCATGGGAAAAACCAAGTAAACCCGCAAAGAGAATGATAATCCCTGTTAGGCTTATAACAAACGGTTTACGCTTTCCAACATTATCACTGAGCGCTCCTAAAATAGGTATACAAATAGCTATTCCAATCTGCATAACAAAGGCAACTACACCAAAGAGAAAGCTAACACTACCATAAGACAGTCCATATGGTGGTAGTTGACCTATCACCAGCACATAACGATTAATTATTAGGCTAACAATTACCATGGAATAAATCGTATTTGCTAAATCGTACATAGCCCAGCAAAACACGTTACGCTTTGATGTTGTAGTTTCTACTTCTATTTCTTCATTTTTTATATCTAACGACATTTAAATCATTTTTTAAAGATAATTTTAATTAATAGATTTTGTAATCCATTTTCTTATAAATTTTGTGCCAACTAAATCAGTGTTCTTCAGATTCTTTTAAAAAAAAATCAAATTAAGATTCTTATTTTTTTCTACAGAGGTTTAGCTAAAATTGCTTTTACTCTTAGATTTTTAAAATTGCTAGTTGGGGCGGGTTTAATTAAACATACAGTGTCAGCGCCTCTACCCGTACCTGCAACTGCGATTACGTCTCTTTCAAGGTCGGGGATTAGTCCAGCATCGCAAATTGTAGCTGATATCTCCATACAGACCTTAACTCCCGGACTGAAGTGGTATCCTAACATCTTTGCAAATAAATCCACAAATTGCCAAGCCTCTTTTTTCAATCTTAATCCTCTTTCAATGCCACTCATTGAATGCGTCCCAATATGAAATTTTAAGCCAAGTTCCTTAAGA
>JAHQWH010000007.1 GCA_029856105.1 Promethearchaeia archaeon
TACAGCCCTATCAATGAAAGTCCAAGGATGATTGCGGGATAAACACCCATTAAGATTTGGAGACCTAAAATTGTATTAACACCAGGATTTGGGTCATAGCTTTGCCAATCTGTTGTACTGAAGACTATCCCTATTAAGACGAAATTAATAATCCACGATAATCTAATAAAGAAATTAAGGATAGCATAGTAAATACCTGATCGCCTTGTACCATGCATAACCTCATCTTCATCAATAATTTCTGCGATACATTGATCGTAGAAATACAATCCTCCGCCCAAACCAATTCCGTTGAAGATTTGCACTATAAAAACCATTTCAATGTTGATCGAGAAAGCAAAAACAATTACAGGAATTATCCATGCTGCAATTCCTATCAATCCCGCCATACGAGCTCCTTTTTTAACACGAATTTTTTCCCATAACGGAGTGGAAACGGCAGCTACAATGAACTGTAAAGCTAGAGCATAACCAATTAATTCCGTATCTGTAACCCCAAGAGCATGGGTCATAAAAAGTGGTGCCAAAGTTGGTAAAATATTTATGGCAATCCATGTTCCTAAAGCAGGGATTAAAAACCATAGGAAAGATTTATTCTTAAATGTAGTTTTCAGCGTTTTTGTAAAAGACATAGCGGTTTCAGCGTCTTTTGAGATGTATTTAGGTTCTTTCACACCCCATTTTAAAATTATGAAATATGAGATAATAATTACAACAGCAGCAATAATTCCTGTTAACTGATATTGTGCTAGTGTTATATCTATATTGGCAGGAATTTTATTAGTAATATCTTCAATGATTAAAGTGGGAAGGAGAAACGCAAAAATCAGTGCAATCATCACAAAACTTATCCTAACTTTTCCTGTTGAACTACGAGCTTCCATCGTTACATACATTTCAGAAAAAACAGCATTATAATTTAGATTAAACGCAGTATAAGTAGTATCAAAGAGAATAAGAATTATAAAGAAGTATATGAAGTTTATTATGTCCGAATTAAGAGCAAGAGGTGGTGTAAAAAGTAAAATCATTACTATTGCTAATGGAATAGTAGCGCCTAACATCCAAGGAATTCTTCTCCCCCATTTAGTTTTAGTACGGTCGGAAAGATATCCTATGAGTGGATCATTGATTGCGTTCCATAAACTCCATAAAATAAAACCACCAGTAATCCAAAGAACATCTAATCCTACAATTGCATAGTAGAATGTAAAAATAAGGAATGTGAATGTTTGCATTGCTGTATTGTCTCCGACTTCCCCCATTGCAAATGCGATCCGTTTTCCTAAAGGAACTTTCTCAGATTTTCTTTCATTCATTCATTCATCAACCATTTTTTTATAAAATTAATTTTATTTTGTTAATCAAATTTAGATTTTTATTAATTTAAATCTTTAGCTAAAAATTTTTATTTAATATTAAATCTTGGTTTAGTGGGAAATAACCAATAACTTCCTAGAATATCTTGAGGTAAATAAAATGAAAAAAATGTTAGCAGCAGTTTTTCATAAAGATGAAAAGTCGGGTGGAGAAATTAAATTAGAAGAAGTTGATATTCCTCGAATTAAAAAAGGGGATCATGTACTAATAGAAGTGAAGGCATCCGGTATCTGTGGAACTGATCTAAAGATATTAAAGGGAGGTCATCCTGCTACAGATAATACTATTTTGGGTCATGAATTTGTAGGAGTAGTTAAAGAAATCGGAGAAAATATTATTGATCTTAAGATTGGGGATAAAATTGTCGTTGATCCAAATGAAAAATGCGGTTATTGTATTAATTGTAGGAGGGGTCTCTCGAATCTATGTGAATATATGGCCCTAGGAACAACATTTGGGATATTTCAAAATGGAGGTTTTGCTAAATATTGTGTTTTACCAAGAAACGCACTATTCAAACTTCCCGATTCTATTGATATGATAGCTGCAAGTTTAATTGAACCCTTATCATGTGCGGTTCATTGTCATAATATTGCGGATGTCAAGGAATCAGATAATGTTGTTATAATTGGAGCAGGACCTATGGGCTTAATTATCGAATCTGTTATAAGGAAACATCCAATAAAAAAATTAATTAGTATAGAAATAGATCAATGGCGTGGCCAGAAAGCATTAGAACTTGGTGCTGATCATTGGATTAATCCTAAAACCCAAGATGTAAAACAAGAAATTCAAAATATAACCAATGGTGAAGGAGCAGATGTGATCATTGATGCCGTGGGGATTGCAGATACTTTTGAGATGGCAACGGCAATATGGGCTCCTGGTGCTCGATTAATTTGTTTTGGGCAAGACTATAGAGCTGAGGCAAAAATTAGACCAAATGACATTGTAAGATATCAGAGGAAAATCATGGGGTCTTATATTGGCTATCCCGAGGATTTTTTGGATGCGATCGAGCTAATTGCAAACAAGGTGATTGAAGTAGATAAATTAATCACTGCTAAAATTCATCTAGACGAAATAATTACTGCTGGATTTAACATTATGAAAGAAAAAAAATGTGTAAAAATAATTACTTTACCATAATTTAGTTTATACTTTTTTTCCAGTCGGAGGAACCTTAATGAGCATCCCTCCACACATCCATAACCCAGATGTATTACAATTTTTAACAAAAAAGAGAAAAAATCAAATTGAGTAATCATTTAAAATACTGGAGTTATAAAATCATTCATGAAGATTAAGTTATTATTTCTTTAAATAAATTTATATAAAAATTGTCTTATTAATTTATGGGATAAGTATATATGTGAATATTTTTTGACGAATTAGGATAATTTTTATGGAAAAAGAAGATTTTGTAGAATAATCAATAGTGAAACAGAGACATTAACATGTTTAAAAGAATTAATAGAAAATATTTTATCCTCTTAATTTTATTAATTTTTATTTCTAATTTGTATATGCTAACTTTTCTTTCACATACTTACCTGAATATAGATGGCGATAGTAATATTTCTGATCAAATAACTACTGAACCTGTATCGCTTAAATCGTCTTCTACAATTGAAAGTACGAGAATTACAGAAGAAACTCAATATACAAACGATTTTACTGTTAATATGCCTTCGGTTCGCCCCGATGGAGATTTATACATTGCCCAAATAGTCACGGATTATGATACAATTATTACTCACAATTCAAGTCTTTGGACGAAAATTGAAAATGAAGCTAATGCTGGTTCTGGATCTGATGTTAGGTTTGCTTCTTATTGGAGAATAGGTAGCTCGGAACCAGCAACATACACATGGAATTCTTCCTTGTCCGTGTTATGGATTGGAGCAATTCATCGTATTAGTGGATTTGATCTTAACAATCCAATCCACAATTCGAGTTTTTCAACAGGAATGAGTGCAAATCCTACCGCACCTTCTGTAAATACGATTATTGATGATTGCTTAATTCTCCGTATGTTTGGGGCAGATAATAATCGAACAGTACCAACATATTGGCCTAGTGGGACGACTCCTATATTTCAAGAAGATTTAGGATTAAATTCAATAATGAGCGCTGCTGCTTATCATAATCAATCTCTCGCGGGTAGTACAGGTACAGCTCAATTTACAATGGAAGCGAATGATAAATGGGTAGCAATTACAATAGCAATTAGCCCTGAACCAGAAAAGATTCCCCCCACTTTTTCAAACTTAACTGAAAGTGCAGATCCTTTGGAGTTGGGTGAAACTGAGACAATTAGGATTAACACTTCTGATCCTTCGGGGATTAACCAAGTATTGATTGAATTTGAGGGTTCTAACCACTCAATGACTAATGTAAGTGGAGATATGTGGCAATACGATTCTTGGATTCCATTTAGCACCGGAAATAAATCGTATACGATATGGATGGAAGATAATAATAATAATTGGAATTCAACTAGTGGTTCGATACTGGTCATTGATACAACCTCACCAACCTATTCAGATTTAATTGAAAGCGCTAATCCTTTACCATTAGGTCAAAATGAAACGATCTCCATTAAAGTTTTTGATTCTCCTGGTTCTGGAGTGAACCAAGTTATAATAGAATATGAATCATTGAATCACACAATGAATAATATTGGTACAAATACATGGAGCTGGAGTAACTGGAAGCCATCTTCTGAAAGTACTTTTACTTATAAAATATACATGCAAGATAATCAAAATAATTGGAACATTACCGAAAGTTTTAACATTACTGTAATAACCACAACCGCACCAATTTTAGGAAACATTACTGAAAGTGCTAATCCTTTAGAATTAGGAAATAATATTACCATTTTTGTTGATGTTTTTGATAATGAAACTAGTGTATCAATAGTGTTAATCGAATTAGAGGGTATAAATTATACGATGATATATGATAGGGGGAATACATTCAACTACACCTGGACTAGAAGCACTGTAGGGTTCGTTATGTATACAATTTATGCCAACGATACGGGAAATAATTGGAATAAATTAACCAGTAGTTTTGATATTATAGACACGACTTCCCCTAATTATGCTAATTTAACAGAAAGTTCACATTTTTTAGAATTTGGTGACACACTAACAGTTACAATAGATGCCTTCGATCTATCTGGAATTAACCAGGTTAGAATTGAATTTGAAGGAAATAATCATTCTATGTCGAATATCAGCGTTAGCACTTGGCAATATGATATGTGGACTCCTTCAAGTACGGGAATCCATTTTTACACTATATGGATCGAAGATAATAATAACAATTGGAATTTTACGATAAGTAATATTACGGTTCAAGATACCATTTCGCCTATTTATTCAGATTTAATAGAGAGTGGTGATCCCATCGAGTTGGGTACTCCATTAATCATAACGATTACTGTTTATGATTTAGCTGAAATCAAAAATGTATTGTTAGAATTTGAAGGTTCAAATCACTCAATGGTAAATGTGGGAGGAGATTTATGGCGATACGACTCATGGATGCCAAATCGTGCAGGTAACCATTCATATACTATACACATGGAAGATAACAACAATAATCATAACTCCACTAATGGTTCAATAGAATTTCAAGATACAACTTCGCCTGTTTATTCAGATTTAATTGAGAGCTCTGATCCTTTAGAATTAGGGAATGCTGAGATCATAACAATTGAAATTAATGACTTTGGGGGTATAAATAAGAGTTTAATAGAATTTGAAGGTACAAACAATTCTATGACAAACATCTATGGAAATATTTGGCAATACGATTCTTGGACTCCAAATTTTTGGACTGTTTATCAATATATAATATATATAGAAGATAATAGTGGTAACAACAATCTTGCTATTGGCAATATTACTGTCCAAGATACTACTCCCCCGGCACCACCCATAATAACTTACGGTCCAAGCGGAGATGTTAGTGGTGTCCTGACATTTGATTGGATAGACGGCTCTGATCCATCAGGAATCTCTTTTTACGTTTTACTGATTGATAATGAATCTGACCCAGATATAACACCAGGTTATGTTTTTATGTCTAATATTACAAACATAGGGCCTGAAAGCAGTTATTTTGAATTACACGAAGTGATTCCCCCTGGGAGTTACTACTTTTTTTTAATACAAATTGATGGATTAGGCCACCAAAGTAGTTATACGGTGGGAACTTTTGATTTGATTTCAGTTGGCAACGGAAATAATGAGTTTATGCTTTTTGTCATTATAGGAATTATATTCGCAAGTGCAATTGGTTCTATTACTACAATTGTTATAGTAAAAAGAAAAATCCAAAAAGATAGCCTTCCCCGAAGGAAAAAAATTCCACTTAAGATAATATTATCACATATAGATAATATTTCAGACTCATCTCAAAGTTCTGAAAAAATTGCTATTCAAAAAGTAAAGAAGCAAAAAGAATCAATCGATGATAAAGAGTTAATGGCTCGAATAAATAAAATTAAAATTTGCGGTGAAAATTTGTTCAATGAAGGTGCTTATTTAGAAGCTCAAAGGGAATTTGAGACTGCAGAGAAAATTCTTTTAAAATTGGGGAGAAAAGAAGAAGCATCACTATTTTCGGATTTAACCATCGAAATTAAAGAATTAAGTGAAGACCGTGATAAGAAACTTGAAACCTTAGAAGAAGCAAAATTAGAGAACGATTCATTAAAAATCTTTGAGATATATTATGACTTAATCGAATTATCAAAAAAATTAAAAGATTATGATTCGGCCAGTATGTATTTATCTGAATTAACTCAATTCTATCAAACTGATCAAATTATGTTAAGAGGGTTAAAGTCTCAAAGGTTTAATTTATGTATACAAGCAAATCTACTAATAGAAAAAAAAAAATATAAAAAATCAGCAGGAATTTTCGAATTATGCGAAAAAATATCCCAGTTTTTAATACAAATTGATAAAGAAAATGGAAAAGATAAAACGGAGAAATTTAAAGCGAAAATTAAGGAGTGCTTAAATAAGGCATCTCAAAAATAAAATATAGGAAAAATATTATGAAAAAAATTCCCGGAACATTATTTCAGTTGAGAATTAAAAGTACAAAAGAAAATAAATTTAATTTGAATGTTTGGTATAGAGATCAGCTAGTTTATGAAAAAACAAGCTTAGTAAAAGAATCAATAACAAATGAGATTCAATTTTTTTTTGAAGGTAGAAACTTAAGTATCCCGCGTAACAGAATCGATTGGATTGTTAAAGAGGAGCTATCTAATGTTTCTTCTGCTGGTGATGAAACATTTATTGAAAGCACAGTCTCTAATTTAATTGGAGAATTTCAAAAGAAACCACCGGAGGAGATCAAAAAGATTATTCTGATTGGTCTCTCTAATGCTGGAAAAACTTGCATCTATGAACGTGTATTTGAAGGAAAGAAACCATGGGAATTATTAAATTCAGCCGCTACTAAAGGAATTACTTATAAGGAATATAAAGTTGGTTCGATATCAAAACCGATGATTTGGGATTTAGGAGGACAACAACAATATCTTGATGAATATCATGGTGTTTTAAGAAATAATATATTTAAAAAAGCTTCGACACTGCTTTATGTTCTAGATGTAACTGACTCAGATCGGTACGAAAATGCTCGGAGTGAATTCGAGTGGAGTGCAAATCAAATCCTTTCATATAATCCAAGTGCTAAAATAAATGTTTTCTTTCATAAAATTGACCTTATTCATAATGAGGGTGAAGTAGTTGCTTATTTAAAGAAATTATTATCCCAAAATATATCTCATAAAATAACATTCCATTCAACTTCCATACATGGACAATCTCTTTTTGCTGCTTGGAGTGAAATAATTCGAGAAATTTCACCTAAAACTACATTCATTAATTCCATATTATATTCATTGAAAAATTATGAAGGTGTCAAAGATGTTGTGCTACTTGAAAAAGCAACTGGACTTGCGTGTGGCTCTACTTTTGAGATCTCTGATGAAGATGTTGCAGTCGGCATGTTGTCGTTATTAATGATCACAATTAATAAAGTCACAAGAGAAATGAAATTACAAAATTTTAAGGAATTTAAATTAATGACAGATTCCAATTACATACTAATAAATAATGTAACGAAAGATCTATTGCTAATTATCATTCTAACTAACATAGATCTTAGTAATGATATAATTCTTGAGATTGAAGCAATAGGAAAAGAAGTATCCAAGCAAATCAGAAACTTATGGGTTGAATAAGAGGTACTAAAGAGAAATGCCAAAAGGAATATTTTTATTAATTCACGACGAGATAAGAGGACCTAAAATTAAATGTTCTTATTACACAAGCCCATTTTCTTTACCTCAGGAGTTTGTTTCCAAACTTTACATGTCGCATGCTGGTTTTAAGTCGTCTTCACATTTAGAAATTAAGTTAAGTCATTATAGAAGTATTTCATGCTTCACTGGGAATCTAGACCGGACGACTCAAAAAGAGGGTATATTAGGTATACTTTTTGAGGAAAGTGAGAACTTTGATAATTTAGATTTATTTTTACAGCGTAATCTCTATCAAGCAATAAATAACCCAGATAACCAAATGATGGAGGTTATTTTCTCTGATAAACTACAGAACTACCTTAAATTAATTGACTTTCTTGAAAAAGTGGAAATTGAGGATGTACTAGATCTTTTCATTATAACTGGAGGAGATGCGTATAAATCTTGCTTACTTAAAATTGGTGAAAAACAAGTATCGAATTCAGAGATGAATGATATATACCAAAAAATAATGAAAACGCAAGAGATCCCTCTTTATTACTATGTTAAATTGGATTTAAAAAGTAATGATAACACTTTTTTGATTACCAAAGCAGCAAGATCGAATCCGAACTTAGAAAAAATATTGAAATCATTAAAACCGTATCTAGAAAAGTTTTATTATTATTCACTTGAGATTTTAACTCTATTTCTGTTCCCTTCCGTGATAAAAATGAAACCTTTAAAATCTGGTATAACTAAGGAGATTTTTGACGAAAAGAAATCTCTGTTACAAAATCTTAAAAACTCCGAAAATTATAGCAAAGAATTTAACAATTATTTATCAAAACTGATAAAAGGAAGTTTTTATATATCTCCTAATTTATAAAATTAAGTTAGTTTTTCGATTTTTTTCGCTACATCTCTTAGATACATATTTCCTATAGCAAAGTTAACCGTTTCAGAAAAGATAAGAACTAAGATAACTTCTAAATCGTGAATTTTAAGATATTCCGAACACACTTTCTGATGATTTTTTAATTCAAGAAACATTCTCGTAATACTGTGCAACTTCTCTTCATTCCTAACTTCGAATTCTCTGATTGTATCGAGTAATGTGTTATGTGGAATAGAGGAATATAATACGTTTCCTTTAGTAGTAAACACGGCACTTCCAAGTATTTCTCTATCATCGACACAATTTCTTAGAAGGTTAATAACATCCTGAAATAAAGGCAATTTAGTAAAACTATTTTGATTATTCATTTCTTCCGATTCATCTTCTAGCATATCGCTTTGAAAATATTCCGTTTTAGGAATAACAAAGTCTACTACTTGATATCCTCTTACATCGGAGTTGTTATCTATATACGCTTGAAATGAATGGTCACAGATTAATCCTATTGGAATACCTATTGTTATTACCGACCCACTTTGAGTTATTACCTTTGAGGGTACTTTTATCATCTTCTGGGTTTCACATTTAGGACATCTTAAGATAATTTTTTCAAACAATTCCCCTACCCTTTTATTATTTTCTGTAGCATTCAATTTATTCATTTATACATTTTTAAAATAATTTATGTATAATGTAGTTTAAGTTCATTTTAAAAATTCTGCAAAAATCATTACACTTCTCTGAATTTATTGAGCAAATCGATCCGATAAAAGAAGTATAACTTGAGTAGAATTGATTTCAACTGGGCTTAATCTTATGAAAGAAAGAAAGTGAGTAAAAATCATAACAATACCTTAATCGTATCATAAATTTTTAATTGAATAATGGTTACTTAAAACAAAGATAGAAATATAACTCTAGATTTGTCTGAATAATTATGTCTTTTGATATTTCCGCTCTCAAAGTACTAATCAAAAAAGTTTTTCCGCCTAAAAAATCTATATATACAGTAGATACTACTGGCGATGGAAAGGCAGACGCCCTCCTAATTAAGGCTTTGAACCTTATAATGCCAATTCTGATTCCAAAAGAAATTGAACTCGGTGGATTTAGCACCAAAAGTTTTAACGTAAAACATTTCGAATTATCAGATTATGGTAAAATGTTCCTTGACGAAATTCCGATCTATGTCTCTAAGAAGGTTTTTGATGTAGAGAAACTTAAAGACCATTTCACGATTTATCATAAGGGAGAAAAATTCACAATTGACGATTTATTGAGCGGTAAGCTTGCTGGGAGAATGATAGCTTTAGGAGATACTATAGACATACTAATTAAAATTGACGAGGATGGTTTAGAGAAGTTTTCTGAAGGAATACATACTTTCAAATTCAAGTCAGAAATAATTTTTACCCTTGAATTCAATTTTGAGCTAGGAAAAGAAAATTTGAATCAAAGCTTTGATTCTATAAGTAACTAAATATTGCTCTTTTAACGCTCAATTTTCTTATTTTCGAATAGTTTTGAAAATTGTTTGAAAAACGTTTGAAAAATGTCGTAGTTTTTATTTGTAGTTTTAAAAATACTGCGGGTGTTGAATAGCTATGGCAATTTTAGAACAGAACATTCATCCACAGATAAGCGAGTTAAACGAATATTCAAGCGTTAAAATTGTATGTCCCGTGTGCAAAGTTCATAAAGAATTGAAGTTTCCGAAATCCGTGATTAATAAAGCAAGACAATTAACCACAATTTCTCTGCCTAAAGGATTAATTTGCGACCATCATTTTCAAGCGTTTGTCGATAAAAATTTTATCGTTCGCGGATATCAAAAAGTAGATTTTGAATTTGAACCTAATAAATCTCTGAAAACTAAAGCTGACGTAAACCTATTTAACGAAAAAGACGATGAATTCTTTGAAAACCTAATTGTTGAAGGAAACTACGTCGAATATAACCCTAAACGGAAAAGTAATAGAGATTCACGCCCTCCTCCAAATGATCCTGGTAAAAATACTAAAAAAAATACAGGAAAAAGAAGCCTTAAAGACGTATACGACGAATTCTGGGAGGTTATCAATGATAACAATGTAGAATTCAAAGAATTCATAAGTAAAGATAAGAGAAGACAAAAACTTAAATTAATGGTTTAAAAAAGTAATAATTTGCTACATTAAAAAAAAAAAAATTAAAATTTATTCTATAGTCCTTAACTTAACACGCTTAATTTCCCAAACGAAAAAGTAGGCAATTGGTACGAGAAATAAGCCTCCCAATACGATAAGAATAATTATCTCATCCAAGTCGGCTGGTAAGCCAATTAGCGTTATTAGCGTTATTAACGCTATCGCTACTAGCGCTAGCGTTATTAGAGTTTGCTTATTGTCACGTTTCCCGGAAATTTCCCGGGGTCGTGGCGCTTTCATTAAGAATATTGAAATCCAAGTTAAGATGCTAAAGTAGGCAGAG
>JAHQWH010000008.1 GCA_029856105.1 Promethearchaeia archaeon
GATTGGGATCAGTCGCCGTCCAAGAAATGCTCTGCCCGGTATATCCCGCTTCCACAGTGAAATTATTAGGGCTAACGGTTATAACCGGATTGGTCGTGTCTTCAACTGTAAAATCGACGCTATCGGTGATGAAATGTCCATAATCGTCTGTGAATTTAACCGTATAAACGTACGATCCTACGCCAAATCCATCGGGGATGTTGTAGTTAATTGCATTTCCGCTCGTCCATGCGGTTTGACCTGCAACTATTCCCGTCCCTAGCAGTTCGATCGTATAATTGTCCGGATTTGCATCAGTTGCCGTCCAAGAAATGCTCTGCCCCGTATATCCCGCTTCCACAGTGAAATTATTAGGGCTAACGGTTATAACCGGATTGGTCGTGTCTTCAACTGTAAAATCGACGCTATCGGTCATGAAATGTCCATAATCGTCTGTGAAGTTAACCGTATAAACGTACGATCCTACGCCAAATCCATCGGGGATGTTGTAGTTAATTGCATTTCCGCTCGTCCATGCGGTTGGACCTGCAACTATTCCCGTCCCTAGCAGTTCGATCGTATAATTGTCCGGATTTGCATCAGTTGCCGTCCAAGAAATGCTCTGCCCCGTATATCCCGCTTCCACAGTGAAATCGCTCGGAGCGTTTGATATTATCGGGTCTTCCATATCAACTCTCTTTCGGACTTGAATGACTGCCAAGCCCGAACTACCATCCGCCAAGTAGGCGTAATCTCCGCTCACGTAAATGCCATATCCAGATCCGGCCGTGTTTTCGTAAACGGGCGTTCCCGGGTTTGTCGGGTCGGAAATGTCGATAACCGCCAAGCCCGAACTACCAGCCGCCAAGTAGGCATAATCTCCGCTCACGTAAACGCCTCGTGCTAATCCGGGCGTATCTACGTAATTGACCGTTTCCGGGTTTGTCGGGTTGGATATGTTGATAACCGCCAAACCCGAACCATAATCCGCCACATAAGCGTAGTCTCCGCTCACGTAAATGCCATGTGCAGTTCCAGTCGTGTCTGCGTAATTGACCGTTTCCGGGTTTGTCGGGTCGGAAATGTTGATAACCGCCAAGCCCGAACTACCATCCGCCAAGTAGGCGTAATCTCCGCTCACGTAAACATCACGTGCCTCTCCAGTCGTGTCTGCGTAATTGACCGTTTCCGGGTTTGTAGGGTCGGATATATTGATAACCGCCAAACCCGAAGTGTAATCCGCCACATAGGCGTAATCTCCGCTTAAGTAAACGCCAGCTGCAGATCCAGCCGTATCTGCATAATTGACCGTTTCTGGGTTTGTCGGGTCGGATATATCGATGACCGCCAAGCCCGAAGGGCCATCCGCCACATAGGCGTAGTCTCCGCTCACGTAAACGCCATATGCCCATCCAGTTGTGTCATTGTAGACGGGCGTTCCCGGGTTTGTCGGGTCGGATATATCGATGACCGCCAAGCCCGAACTCCAATCCGCTACATAGGCGTAGTCTCCGCTCACGTAAATTCTTCCTGCAGATCCGGTCGTGGGTTCGTAAACAGGCGTTGCCGGATCTATAGGCTCGGTAATATCGATGACCGCTAACCCCGAACTATAATCCGCCACATAGGCGTAGTCCCCGCTCACGTAAACGCCACGTGCAAGTCCGGTCGTATCCTCGTAGACAGGCGTTTCCGGGTCTGTCGGGTCGGAAATACCGATGACCGCCAAGCCCGAACTATAATCTGCCACATAGGCGTAATCTCCGCTCACGTAAACGCCATATACACCCCCAGTTGTATCTTCGTAGACGGGCGTTCCCGGGTCTGTCGGGTCGGAAATATCGATGACCGCCAAGCCGAAAAGATCATTCGCCACGTAAGCGTAATCTCCACTCACGTAAACACCATATGCACGTCCGATCGTATCTTCGTAAACGGGCATTCCCGGGTTTATCGGGTTGGAAATATCAATGACTGCCAAGCCTGAACCATCATCCGCTACGTAAGCATAATCTCCGCTCACGTAAACGCCGTTTGCATATCCTGTCGTGTCTTCGTAGACGGGCGTTCCCGGGTTTGTTGGGTCGGAAATGTTGATAACCGCTAAGCCCGAACCACCATTCGCTATGTAGGCGTAATCTCCGCTCACGTAAACATCATACGCAGTTCCGGTCGTTCCTTCGTAAACAGGCGTCCCCGGGTTTGTTGGGTCGGAAATATTGACGATCGCTAAGCCGGAACTATGATCTGCCACATAGGCGTAATCTCCGCTCACGTACACACTAATTGCAGATCCGGTTGTGTCTTCGTAGACGGGCGTTCCCGGGTTTGTCGGGTCGAAAATATTGACGACCGCTAACCCCGAAGTACTATCCGCCACGTAGGCGTAATCTCCGCTCACATACACGCCAATTGCAGATCCGGCCGTGTTTTCGTAGTAAACAGAAGACTCTTGGGGTGTTCGTGTATTAATAATATCGTTAGGATCCCTTTCGTCAATGGGAATTTCGATATCTCTCTGAATACTTATCAACAAGTTTGGAATTACGATAAACATTGAAATAAATAGAACAATCAGCAAGATATTTATTTTTTTTATTTTTTTTGATTTCCTTCTCATCATATTTCACCTAAAAATTATTGAGTTATGAAAAAAAATAGACAATTATGTATTTAACACTTTTGTATGTAAATCGCATATTAAATACTCTTCATGAAAATCCAAAAAACCCCATATGAAAAGTACAAGGGATATATTTCAAATATAAAATATTGAAGACAGCACGATTATATTAACTACTATTATGAACAGAAAGAAAAATTTGAGAATAGAAGGAGTTTAATTAATAGAGTTTTCAATGTCAGATTAATATGAGCTACATGAAAGGTCTAAAGTCTCTCTTCTTACCTAATTTGTCCATTATGTACGCAGCTCCACCATATGATAATACTGTACCCAAGATGAAAATTATAGTGCTCAATATGCCGTGATACCCACGAAAGGGGGCCCATGGTGCCACAAAAAGAATGTAATTGACGAAAAGCCATATCGGAAATCCCATAGCCGACGCTCCACCGACTGTCCATATTAATCTATAGATAGTTCTGCTATTTAATTTTCTGACATAGTAGATACCGAACAGAAAAAGAGGGATTAAGAAAGTTGGAAGAAGTACTCCTATTAGTGGTAGAAATCCTCTGAAATACTCGATCCAGCCCATTAATGTTGTACCTATATAAACGCCAATTGTAACCCATAACCAATTCTCAGTAAAATTTTTCCAGATAATCTTAATCTTTTCTTTTACATTCATTCCCAATAACACTGAATTTTGCAAACACTCTTTATTTTTTCTTTTTACATTTTTTATAAAATCTAATACCAAGAAAACCTATTAATATACCAACTATTTCTGATAAAAGAGGGAATGGATTGTAGTAAACAAAAAGGAAAATCATCCCAATAGTCATTATAATGGTCATAGCACAAATACTAACGGTCAACCATTTTAACCTTTCGCCGATTTCTTCTTTATTCCAATAATCTTTTTCTTCTGTTTTTACCATACTTTATTCAATTTTCTTAATTTGACTAATTTGTAAGATTCAAAGTAAGTTAATAAACGTTGTGTACTACCTAAGCAGATAATTAAATACGATTCTTCTTGAACAGTCTAGTTTTTTGAATCTGAATTAAAGGTTTCTAATTATATGATTTTTATTTAATTAATCTCTAATTTTAAATAATATTAAGTAAAATAATAGAATTAAACCCCCTATTGTAAGAATGGCCCCTAAAACAATTAGATCATAAATCCATTTAAGTATAGAAGGTTTGGCAGATACCAAATAAGGTAGATATTCTGCGGGGGTTGAATTTAATTTAATAATCAGAAATATTGATAACGATACTATTAAAATTGTTCCTAATAGGATTATTACTAAAGCAAAATAGAATAAACTGTTTAATTTGATATGCATTTTTAATGAGTTCATTATCTTCTTAGATTCAACTAAAATTTATATTTTTTTTTCTATATATATTGAATAGTATGAAGTTGTATGGCCCTTGTCTTACCATACCAATGAAAAACGATAAACCTAACTCTAATTTAGTAATACAACCACTTCAAAGTTTCTGGAATTAGGACAATGTAAAAAAGAAAACTTTCTAGAATCATTTCTATGATGACGATTATGAGAATAATGACTAAGGATTCTTGCGTATTTTGTTTATATACAAACTTAAAAATCTTAACACCAAGAAAGATATTAATAAAGAATGTTACGATTACGAGTATAATCGGATAAAGTATATAAGTTTGAGAAAAGGGGTCAAGAACTAGATCAAGAATGAGATTCGTTATTATCAATATGAGGAATATTACTGTTCTCCAACAAAGAATAAAGTATATAGAGATTCTAAATCGATAGACCCACCCCTTTTTCCTTTCATACCAATTGATAAGGATTATCCCGATTATAATGATTATGTTATAGCGTAAAAACTCAGTGATTATGTCCATAATAGTCTTACCTTTTTTCTTGCACCATCTAAGAATAATTTCATCTATTCATTCACGAGATTTAATTGAAGGAAGGGTTTTTTTTATTGTATATACAATCACAACTAAAATAAGGCAAATAATGACAGTCATAGCTGGAAAGCTAAATAACAAATATGAGTTGAGTGCGTAAGGGTCTTGTAAAAATACTTGAGCATTCATGTTCATTAGTAACAACTGAAAAATGTATAAACCAACTAATCCACTACTGACAGAAAGTAATATGACTGAATATGTCTTGGATAAGTGAAACCTAAACCAATTAGTTTTAAATTCCCTAGAGTTATCAATATTTTCGATAATATTATCTAAACGATGGTTTTTTAATATTTTTCCAATTGGATAATAACAGAAAATTATAATCATGATTAATATAATATCAAATAAATTAGGGCCAAATAGTGTAAAACCAGTAGCACCTCCAAATAAAAGAATAAAAGTTAGATAGACATAAGTGAAAAAAACAATGTAGAGAAGTGCTAAAGATAGTAAAATTAATGCTCTATGAGGAGTTAATTTTACTTGAAACCACGAAAGCTCATCAGAAGTTTTCATTTCTTTATAATTTTGTTCTTTAAGAAAAAAACTAGTGATCATGAGAGCTAAACAAATACACAGAAAACTTATCGTTTTAATGAAGTCTTCATTTTGGTATGGATTAGGAGCATTGGAAGATAATCCTAAAAGAGATGATATTTCATAAGTGAATAATGCGAGGTGACAAAAGATCCTAGCTGAAAGGAGAATAAACACCATAAAAGAAGCGATAAAAATAAGAAGACTATAATTCTTAATAATTTTCTTTGAAGGATTCATGGGTTTGCCTCTTCGAACTACATATAGACTGTAAAGACAAAGCAAAAAGAATGTTGCCTTTATTGCAAGTGGAACATTGTCTAACAAAATTTCATGCGAAGTTGCTTGATATAAACCCTCTGGAATCCAACAAAGCGATTCAAGCAACCCAAATCCAAATGAAGGATACAAAATTGATTCTAAAAAAAGTTGTACTATGAAAAATATCCCTACTAATGATGCACTAAATATAAATAACGACTGGCCGTGAGATATTTTTAAACCAAGCCAGTTCACAATTCTTTCTTGATGAATGATTTTTCCTTTAATCTTGTGCTTGGCATTTTTGTGCCTTAAAATTTTTTTTAAAGCATAGATGCTTAGGATAAGATATATGGTAGATATAATTATGCTTATAAGAGGTCGGAATAAAGGGTAGATCAGATAATTTTCATGATAGTGTTGTGGTTCAGACAAGTAAGCAGGAAGAATGGAGAATAGGAACTGAAATAAATTGAGGAAAATATCTCCAGCTAAAGTAAAGGGGAGCATAAAAATACCTATAAGGGATAAAATCAAAAATAAACTGGTTTGCGAACGATTTAATTCAAATTTGAATAGTGTCATTGGAGAGTAGTTTAAATGTGATTCTTGTTTTTCTTTAACTTCCATAATGATCATTCTTTATTTTTTAATGCTTAATTGTTTGATTAATTTAAAAAGATTCAGTACTTATAGTTGTCATACAAAACAGCTTATATGTCTTATAAGACATAAACGTTGTTTAATAAAAATAAATACATAAACTCATATAAGTTAGGTATAGAAGGTTTTAATAATCAGCATACTCTGTTCTATACTTAGGATGAATTCTATTACTGATTTTCTAGAAAAATATAATTTAGATAGTTTTGATGAAGCGCTAGAACTTAGAGGTAATGATAAAGTCACCTTTTTTAATGATCTAATTTCTCTATTAAGCTCAGTTTGCAGGATTTTTGATAAATTAACAACAGTATTTTCCCTTAGGGGCGGGCAAGTATTAATGAGTCTAGCAAAATTACAGGATTATGAAGATATTATATCCAAAACGGATGTAATGAACTGTTTAAATATCGATCGGCGCGAAAAATTGATCCATGCTTTTGATGTTTTACTAGAGCATAATTACATTAAGATCAAGAAAAAAACTAGCAAATTTCACATGGTTAAATTGAATGAACAAGATAATCCCGATTTTGCATTATTTCGCGAAATTGTTCAAAGATTTTGGACTTCACCTCAGGAGGAAAAAGATAAAGCAAAATCATGGAGTGGAATAGAATGAAGAGTCAGAACCGAAAATTACTAGAAATTAATTTTGAGAATAACGAAAATACAACTCAATTTTTTACCTTGATTAAAACTGAATATTTAAAAAATTTATATCAAACATATTTTTGGTTAATTTTACTTGTTATTATGTATGTAGTGTATCAGTTAATCACGACTCCTTTTAATCAAACCACTACAATATTCATTGTGGATCAAGTCATTATTAGTGTACTTTTTTCTTTCTATTTATTAATCCACTTTTTCAATTTAACCTATGTCAGATTTACACCTACAATTATAAATTTTCTTGAAAAAGAGTTACGCATGTTAGACTATAAGATTCAAAGAAAATATAAGATTAGACCCTCCAATTTTTTGTTTATTTGTGTTTCTATTATTGTATTTATATTCTTTACAATTGGTATTTACTATTCTTCTAATATTAATGTAATTTCCCTTATTATGAGATTACTAATTGTATATCTTTTTACATGTATTACAATACCAGTACTTCGTGGGAGGTTACATGATATTTTTCTGGTAAACCTAAGAAATTCATATTTTGTTCAAATAGAACTGCAACTTAAATTAATTAAACATAAAGAAGTAGAATCTCAAATGGTTAAGATTTTTATGACCTCAAATAAATTAGGTCCAAAAGAAGATCAGCCCGGACATGCTCTTTATAATAAAATAAGTGAAAAAAGATGGCTTCAAAGGAAAGATAACAAAATTTTACCTCGTTTTATTTCTAGTGATTATCTCTTTTTTCATGAATATGCAACTTTAATAAACTTCAAGGAACAAATTTTGAATGTTGTCTCAGCAATTCGAGAGTGGGATATAACTAAAAGTTGAGATGCGCCCCAAAAATAAGGTGTTTTATAATCTTATAAAAGCTCATGGAAGTGAGGAAGATAAATGGCAGCACGATTACATTAATCTTTACTATGAATAGAAAGAAAAATTTGAAAAGAAGTACCTAAATGAATTATCCCTAATAAAATTAAATTTAAAAAAGTTTTTAGAAAAAAATATAAATATTCTAAAAACAATATTTATAAAATGAGTGATAACAACCAACATTTTAAAATAGTTAAACATAAAGATTATTTATATGTAATACAAGAAAATATTTCCATAGTTCACTCTGCTTACACAAATGATCCTCTAAATATGTATCTAATTTTAGGAAATCATTCTGCTTTATTAATTGACACGGGATGCGGGATATCTCCTTTAAAACCAATAGTAGATAAACTAATTGGTTCAAGAAAATTATTAGTTTTTAATTCACACGCCCATTGGGATCATGTTTTAGGTAATGAAGAATTTGGTGAAGTATATATTCATGAAAATGAAGAAATAATAGTCTCTGAACCTTACAATCTTTCGTATACAAAGGAATTATTTGCCAAATATTATGCCAATAGAAATTTTTCTATTCCTCCTGCGAAAATTATTAAAAAATTAAGAGATGGAGATATTTTTGACTTAGGAAATATCAGTATTGAAGTAATTCACGCACCGGGCCATTCTTCAGGCTCAATATGTCTACTTACAAATAAGAACGAACTTTTTACTGGAGATGTTGCATATTACGGAGATCAGTTTTTACCCAGAAAAAGACACATTCCCATAGTTCTCGAAAGCCTTTCTAAATTGATAAAATTATGTGAGAAAAACAAGTCGCTCGAACTTTATCCATCACATAGACAATTTCCATGTGATATAAATCTTTTAACTGAGCTTTACAAGGGAGTTAGAAATATAAAAAATCTATGGCATACAAGAAATCCATTTGATCTTTTTTATGCGTGGGAAATTAAAGATGAAGAAAATGATAAGTTTAGATATTTTGTATCTAGACTTTAATAAGTTGTTTCGATCTAACAAGCTTCTTATTATTGAGATTCTGTGTTTTTTAAATATAATCGAAACATTAACATAATCACGGTCAAAAAAGTAAAAAAAGGATTTATGTTTAAAATCTTTGCTGAACTTGCCGATTCTGTAATCTATGTTATCAAAGATATAGTTTTTTTATTTTTGAACTTTTAATATTTAGAAAGACCAAAATTTAAATTAATCGTTGTTTTTACGATTCTTTTCTAAATCTTTCGTGAAAGCCAAACTCCTATAAACGATAAAACACCAGCTATAATAGGACCAATGCTGCCAAAATTGGGTCTATAATAACCCCAACTAACACCTATAGCATCACCCATTATAATATTGTATATAAGAGACCCCGCAATAAGGATAATACCGCAAATTAATAATAAACCTTGTAGAATTTTTCTATTTTTAATACCCTTACGAGACATTAGCGCGGTAAATATTAAAGTTACTACACTTATTATATTTAAGATCAAGAAAATTATCCCCGTCAAAAAAATATACTCTGGAATAAGGACCACTACCGAAGCAGGAGCTATTGAAGAACCCCACATCCATACAAAAGCTATCCCTGGGGTATAATAAGCCGTAATCGCAGGACTTATTATCGCAATGATTACTATCAGCGCATCTATACTAAGATATAGCCAAAATTTACTTTTTAAATCAACCATTTTAATGTCAATCTAATTATTGGTCTTTACACTTTTGTATTAAAATTTGTAAGACAAGAATAATATTGATAATTGATTATTTAATGCTTTTGTAACACTTATTCATTAAAATTTTAATTTTGCTCCTGTTTTATCTCTTGGTCATCAGATTAATTTTTTGCCTAAACTCATATAAATCTTTCAATGCCAAGAAGATTAATTCTTAACAAAAATTCCTTTAGAACAAGATATTCAGGCTCTTACCAAAGAATTGGATAAAAAGAAAAATAAAGAAAGTTAACAAAACAGAACCAAAAAAAAATAAGTATTAATTTTTTATAGGTTGATTTCTGAAGAGATTCATAAGTTAAAATTGTTATTTATTAATCAATAATATTTAAATAAATGATGAAATTTTTAAAATCACTCTTTTGAAATGCTTTTTGTTTTACCTTTAATCTTTATACAAGATATATATCGAAACTCACGACGAGTGGTATTGTACTGAATGTCATGAAAACGATCGCATCTGGTACCCCGCACATGGAAGTGCAGAAAATAGATGGCAAAATGACTATATCAATATGTACTATGAACAAAAAGAAAAGTTTGAAAAGAAGTAAAAATAAAGGAAAAGAGAATTCTATAAAATAGCTCTGCCAATTCGCCCAAATAATGCTTTAGATTAAACCCTGCGGCCCCTATGGCCCCCCTTGCGCCGGCAGTGGTCGTGAGATTTAGGGGTGACTTCTTCTATTCGACCTACGCGTAGTCCAGAACGAGCGAGTGCGCGTATGCATGCTTGAGCCCCAGGTCCGGGAGTTTGGCTTTTATTTCCACCGGGCGCTCTTACTTTAATGTGGACGCCCAAAACGCCTTTATCTCTAAGTTCGTTAGCCACGCGGAACCCGCACTGCATTGCCGCGTATGGATTCGATTCGTCTCGGTCAGCTTTAACTACCATACCGCCGCTACATTTTGCGAACGTTTCACCGCCGCTGAGGTCCGTAGCTGTAACAATAGTGTTGTTGTAGCTGCTAAAGATGTGAACGATTGCCCATTTCATTTGTTCTGATTTACTCATATTAATTATCTCGTTAAGTCTTTTCTTTAACTGTTGTTAGAGGGCTACTGGGAGCGTAACCAATGAAATCTTCTTCGTCTTTTTTTACTATGTAAGAAGGGGCGTCTATTTTTTTGCCTATTACTTGAATGTGTCCGTGAACAATAAATTGTCTCGCTTGATAGATTGTTTTGGCAAACCCTTTCTCAAAGACCAAAGTTTGTAGTCGTCTTTTTAATAAGTCCTCAACGGTGAGCGATAACACGTCCTCGAATCTTGCTTCTGGACCTACTACGCCGATTCTGATTAACTTCTTACTTAGCGTTTCTTGAACCTCTGCAGCTCTTTCTTTTGATAACGTTCTAGATTGTCGCGCTATTCTTCTCCAATTAACCAGCATGGAACGCATTTTCCAGAACTCTCGTTTATTTCTAAGTCCGTATTTACCTAGGAATTCAAGTTCTTCAGCCAACCTTTCTTTTTGAAAGGGGTGTTTTGGTTTTTTAAATTTTTTTTTTAAGCGTCGTGGGTCTCCGATTTTTAATCACCTTGTTTTTGCCCTTGCCCTTGCTCTTTTAATCTTCTTCTAAATACGCCGACTACTAGTCCGTGTCGTCCCGTGCTTTTAGTTTTTTGACCTCTTACTTTCAGTCCTTGGTGGTGTCGTACACCTTTATAGCTTCTAATC
>JAHQWH010000006.1 GCA_029856105.1 Promethearchaeia archaeon
TTTAGCTAAGGTTTTTTTATTTTTAGAAACAGATCGTGAAACAGTCCTTTCACGAAAATTGACTTTCATAAAATATTTTAATACTAAAAGAAAAATGGAAAATGCGCCGCCCGGGAATCGAACCCGGGTCACCAAATACCCAATTTCTACGGCCTGTAGCAATTTGTTGGCAACCTGGTATACTGACCAATCTACATTCTATTAAGATATTTAATAGAATCTATACTAGCAGCGCTTTTTAGTATAAATCGTTTAACGATATAAAAAATATATTAAGAAATTAAAATTTATTGCTTTAATATGAGTTAAGGTTATCAATTTTGAAATTTTAATGAAATAATTCAATTAAACGATCTGAGAAGCTTTTTGTTTTATATCGTTATTATCGACAAAGACTTCTAATTCGCGCAAGCTATTAGGTAAGCCCTCTCGAACCCCGATCTCTTTGCTTTCTAAATAAGACATTGCTGTTGCCATCTTAGACGATTTCTCTAGACTAAACTTGTTTAGTTGGGATATTAGAAGACCACTAAGAAAAGCGTCTCCTGCTCCTGTGGTGTCTTCTACCGGACCCTCGTAAATTGAACTATTCACAATATGTTTACCATCAGATATAATTGAGCCATTGGGACCATCGGTAATTGAAATTAATTTTACTCCAAGATCTAAAAAGGTATGAATCATATGAACTGTATCTGTCTCATTTGTAAACTCTTGAGCCTCTTCTTTATTTAATGAAACTACATCTGAGTTTGAGATAAGAATTTTTGCCCATTTAGGATTGTTTTTAATAATTGACATGCTGGGTGCGGCAAATACTTTACCACCGTTTTCTAAAGTGAGCGTCAGTGCTTTCTCAATTGCTCTACAACCACTTTCGGTAGTTAACGATGTCCAAGCAAACGCTTTAATATTTTGAAAAATATCGGCTTTCACATCCTCAGGTTTTAACATGTTATTTGCGCCTTTGTAAGCAAGAATACTTCTGTCTTTTCCCCACTCAGTTTTTAAAATTACTGAGAACGCCGTACAATCGTCATCAGATTGAATGACACTTGAAAGGTCTACTCCTCTTTTCTTCATATCTTCTAGACAAATACTTGCCGAAAAGTCGTTCCCTAATACCCCAAGATAAGCGCTTTTTAACCCCAACATCGCACAATTTGACGCAATATTGGCAGCAGACCCCCCAGGGACAAATAGAACGCCATCGACATTCAGTTTGCGACTGTATTCAATTGCAGTGTATTTTTTAACAATTTCTTTATCAAACAATTCAAATCTAAGGATATCTTTAACTTGTAGCATACAATCAAGAGTACAACTACCAATCGTTATTAATTCTGGATTCATTTTTAACACTTTTAAATATTGAATTAGAGAATAAATTAAAAATAGAGTTTTAGCTTAAATAATTTTGCTAGGTAGTCAAAAAGAGAAACTTAAAAAAAAATCTAATCTCGCGACTTCAACTTGTTTAATTCATCTTCTAATTCTTTTACTTTTCCATCGGGATCAACCGAAGGCAATGCTCCACCTACTTCAACTTGTATCTCCGCATCGATTTCGCCTAATATCTCCTTAACTTGGTTATCAGTAACTGCTGTATCAAGAGTCATGTCATCTATTCCATCAGATGTTATCTCTTGAGTTACTTCGAAATCTTCCATATCGACACCGATCTCTGTCATCAATTCTGTAAGTTGAGGAACCGATAACTGACTTTTTAATGCGCCTAAGCTAGTGGCAATACCATGCATGATAACGGAAATATCTTTAACTGCGTTAGCTTGTTCCAGTTTAAATACCATACCTTCTAAGTTTGTTCTAAAATGATCAATTGCTCTAGCTTGTTTTTTAATTTGAAGATAATTCCGCGCGTGAAATTCCGATCCTTCCATATCACCAGCCTTTCTAAGTCTTACAGCTTTATCTCTGGCTTGTTTAGCAGTCATCTCCATCTTTTTCGTGTTTCTCATTAATCTTTTGTTAAACACCTTTAATTTGACGGTAGCAGAACGAACAGAATCACTTTTTTGGCCACCTGAGAGCCATTTTGACATATCCTTGAGAAAACCCATATCTTAAATCATCAATTTTTTCGTTATTACTAAATTACTATATAATAATATTAAAAATTCAAGATTATATATTTTTTTGTTGTAGACCAATGTTTACAATACAAATTTAAAGAGAAAATTTGATATATTTGGATGTATTAATAAATAAAATAAGTATCGAACTAGATTAGCTATAAATATTATTAATTTTTTAAGATAGATAAGATAAATAATTACTTTTAAAAGGTTATCACCGTTGAGTAGTGTTGATAGTAAGCTTTACCAATATGCCGTTCAAGAAGCACAAGCTGCCGTTGATTTGGACGAAAAGGGGCATTATAGACAAGCGTTAAATAAATATCAAAGAGCCGCAGAAATTCTAATTCAATTCGTACAATATAACAAAAACCCAATAATGGTTAGAAAATGTCATGATCAAATTGAACAGTATATTAATCGTGCTAACGTCCTAAAAGCACATTTAAGTGGTCCTCGTGCTAGAAAAGGAAAGCCTTCTATGGGTACAAGTGCAGCTAAAGATAGCGAGGGAAAAGGAGAAGAAGGACAATATTCTGCTGAAGAACAAGAAATTATAGATTCGATTTCAGGTACAATATTAGAAGAATCTCCTAATGTAAAGTGGAACGATATTGCGGGTTTAAAGACATCTAAACAAGCTTTAAGAGAAGCGATAGTTTTACCAATTATGAAACCCAAACTTTTTACGGGAGCAAGGAAACCATGGTCAGGCATATTATTGTTTGGGCCACCCGGTTGTGGAAAAACCCTATTAGCGAGAGCTGCTGCTACGGAATGTGAAGCGACATTTTTTAGCGTTTCATCCGCAGATTTATTAAGCAAATGGTTAGGTGAAAGTGAGAAATTAATTAGTTCGCTTTTTAAAGTTGCTCGAATTAAAGCCCCAAGTTTAATTTTTATGGATGAAATTGACTCGGTAGCAACTAAGAGAGGCGAAGGCCACGAAGGAGGAGGCGAAAGACGAGTAAAAACGCAACTGCTAAGCGAAATTCAAGGCATTAAATCGGGTTCTAAAAAACCATTATTAGTTTTAGGTGCTACTAATCGACCTTGGGACATTGACGCTGCTATGCTTAGTAGATTTGAAAAGAAAGTGTATGTGCCACTTCCAGATCTAACAGCCAGAATTGGAATCTTTAAAATTCACACCGCAGGTATAAATATGGCGTTAACTGAAGAAGATTTTATCGAATTAGGGGTTAGATCTGAAGGATATTCGGGAAGAGATATTTCTAACGTGTGCCGCGAAGTTATCATGCTTCCAATTAGAGAATTAGATATGGGTGGGCTTTTAGAAAACTCCTATCAAGAAGTAGTTGTAAGGGATCTTAATTTAAAAGATTTTGCTAAAACATTAAAAAAAGTTAAGCCAATGACAACTAATACGGCTCTAAATCAATACGAACAATGGGCAAAAGAATTCGGAGAATTGTGAAATATGGAAAGGCAAAAGGTAAAACCGAAAGAAGTTCCTAAAGAAGTTAAAGAAAAAACTGATAAGGAACTTGAAGACCTAAGGAAAGAGTTAGCTCGGTTAAAAGAACTAAGAAGCCAACAAACAAAAGAAAGGCAAGAATTGATACAAGAAGCTGGTATAGAAGAACCTACTAAGGGAGAAACAAGCGAAGAAATAGAATCGCGCCTAGATAAAATTGAAGACTTTCTCACATCAAAGCTAGGAGAAATCGATCAAAAAGCTTATAAACAGAATGCCATCCAAATCGAAAAAGAGCTTCAAGAGATTGAGTTAGAAATAATAAGAGAGAAAGGAGTCGTTGTTAGAGAAATATCAACTTACGAGTTGTTATTGAACGATTATCCTTGGCTCGAAGAAAAAAGATATGTTTTCATGTTTTCTCTTCCTAATAAAAGAACAAACTTGAAAGATTACGAATCTTGGAAAAGTGAATGGTCCAAAGTAGTTTTTGACTACGCTCGATACGCTATTCTTCATATACTATATCTAAGAAAGTTAGAATCCGAGAACCCCTTTTCCAATTTTGATAATCGCAATTCAGCTTTAAAGGAAATCGCTGAAGAGCTTGTAAACAAAGAACAAGCTGAATGGTTATCAAAAAGTAAAGAGAAATTAAGAGTTTATTGGAAAAGTTTGGATAATTGGGCCGAAGATATCTACGATTGGGTAATGGAAATTTCACCATTAGAACCAATTTTAATATTTGAAATAAGAGAATCTAAAAAAGATTTTAACACACTTCCCCACAACGACATTATAAAAATATTTAAAATATTGGAAAGGGATAAGAGAGGGAAGATTATAAAACTAGATAACGGTCAACTTTCTTTTAAAATTAAAGTTGAATAAATTTCTTATATTGAAGGGAAATACCACTGCTTTCCTTTTAAAAGGGATTCTCTAAATTTAGCGCCTCCACTATCTTCTAACGATTTTAGGGTTTGTAGGGCGCGATCTTGAGACCATGTTAGAGCAACACAAACATCTTCAAGCGAGATATAACCTTTTTCTTTTGCGATACTTATAACTTTCACTTGGTCGTTAGTGTACTGAACAGGAAAGAACCTCACCATTACGGTCCCACCCTTTAATTCTTGTAATTCCTCTATGACGTGGTCTTTTTTTAGAATCTTTAAAGCTTTAAGTAAATCTTTTATTTCTAACACTTCTTTCAATATTCCTGTATTTATTAAGTCGTAAATCTCAGAAATGGGCATCAAACCAACTCCAATTTCTTCTTTTTGCAGCAAAACTCTTTGATAGGCAAGCATTCCTAACTTTTCGTGGTCGATTTTAGAAAATTTCTTCAAAACATCGTTTTCAGTGATTTGTTCTGTTATAATTTTTGAAGATGGTATATTATACTTTTTTTGTAAGTCTCTAACCTGATTCTTCAATTCAGGAGTTAAAGCTAATATTACACCATGTTTTTTCGCTAATTCATTGAGTTTTTCTTTAGTAAAGTTTTCTGTCGAAGCTTTCGCTTGAATGTCTTTTATTTTTAACTCTGCTGCCTTCCTCTTCATAGCTTCTCTTAAATCAATTTCATCTTCAATCTTTCGAATGCCCATTTTTCAATATCACTATTATTTAATACCTTAATTGATTAATAATAATAAAATTACTTATTTCTTTTTATTTTGATTGATAATGAGAGATTTAAAAACTTTTAGGCTTGTTAATAAAATTGAAACAACGATGATTTACGACTCCCTTATAAAATTATCCCCAATTATATTATCCTTTTTCGAGAAAAACGACTATAGATTATATATTTCCTTAAATGAGTTGGAAGCAGAAAGCAAGTTTCCCTCAATTTTTTTAATTTCAAAAGATCAACTTAATTTTTTACGAACTTTAAAAAACGATAAAATTACCTCAGCAGGTTTATATTTTGGTTTTATTAAGAAAGGAAATTTCTATATCAGTTTAGAAGGTGCTGAATTTCTATATAATAATAATTTGTTTTCTGATCTTAAGAGAATTCATTTGAATGATAAAGGAGAAAAATCCATTCTTTATGGAAATAATATTTTAAAAAATATGATAAGCGCTATTCCAAGTTCGTTAAAACAGAATGAAATTTTATTGATTTTTAATAGAAATGATGAAATTATAGCAATAGCCCAATCTAAATATAGTTATCAAAATATCCAAAAACTCAAACCAAAAGAAATTATTGCTATTAATCTGAATGATAAAGGTTATTATTTAAGAAGAAATCAATGATTAGAGAACTTTTCTTTTGGACAAAGAAAGATAAAACGGAAAATTGAATCATTATTTTATCCACTTAAATTAAGTTAACATTGAATTTCGCTTCAATATCTCTTCCTTTGTAAAAAGATTCACACAATAAGATTTACTTTTTTTGCATATATAAATCCATTAGGACTGAATTTCTAAAAAATAGTTCAATCGTTCATTAAATCTAGAAATAGAAAAATTGATTAAAAATCATGAAACGGGTTAAACTTACTTATCCAAATCATTATCATCAATCAAAAGTAGGGTTTCTTCTTCAGAAATTCGCTTAGTTTCATCTATTAAATCATTATATAGAGTAAAGAACGCCGAAGTAAGTCCAAGAGGTGATTTTAGTAGTTCCGTTTTTATTGCTTGATACTCTTTTTCGTCTGTAAAAATATTGCTTAATTTATTCTCTATCTCTAACGGTATTTTCGCAAATTTTCCAGATAATAATAACGGTTGTTTTTTACTTTTAATATTTTTATAAGGAAAATTAGAAAAATATTTTTCAATTAATTCAAATGCACCCTCGTATTGGGCTATATCATTAACCTGTTTTTTCAATTCCCGTTCGAATTTTTGCTCAAAATCTCGAGTAAATTGTACAACACACTCTCGTAATAATTTAGAATATTTAGATGCGACTAAACCAACTGATATTAATTCAGATTTATATAATGTAAAGATTCCTTCTTCTAATTTAATATCTAAAAGCCCCCCCATATTTATAACTTCTTCGCTCATAAGTTGCACAGCATTTAGAAATCCTGGAAAAATTGATTCATTGAAGCTAGAACGAGACCAATCGTGATCGAAAAGTGGATTTCCTTCTCGATCTCTTACAACAAGCCTATTAACAGTAAATGGTAAAATATAAAGGAGTTTAGGCTCTTTTATTATTCCTAAACAAACAATTAAGTTTCCTAAACCTGTAGTAGCGTAAGCAAATAGAATAAAAATTGGGTTCCAATAATAAAAAAGGTATATAGTTAGAGTTAATGGTCCATTTATTACAGTACCTATTAAAAATATAAGAGCTTCTCTTTTTATCAAAAATGGAGCGTTCAACCAAGTTTTTAAACCCCAATAAAACGATGCACTGCCAACAAAAGATATAAAAATTAAACCCATCAATTCATACAATCCCATCCAATTCACATTTAAATGGCCCCCCTCAAATTCAAATCCTACAGCTCCAGGTTGAAATGCAATGTAACAAAATAAAACACCTAAACCAATTACTATAATTAAGAAAGGTGAATTAGATGTTTCTTTAATCGTATAATTGATCCCAATCGCAAAAAACACTGCGCTAGGAAATAGCATAAGGCCACTAATCTGGGAAAGTAATGTTATCAAAAAAAGATTTGCCAACAAGTCCAAAGAAAAGAGCATGCCCATAAAAAAGAGACCTAATCTAATATAAGATAAAGATTTTATGTTCTTAGTTCTCGGAGTAAAACACATTAATAGAGTAGCTATTAGGATACTTGCGCTAGTGAAAATTTCAACGATTACTTCAGGTGTCCAATTTAATACCATTTTCTTATTCCATTTACTTAATTTAAATTATTTTTTATATCAACTTATTTTGATATTATTTAATATATTAATAACATCCTCTTGCTTATTTGGATTTAAATAGATTTCCTTGCTCAGGTCTTCTTTAAAGCAAATTAGATCGTAACTAATTAAATTTTTTAGCCGATAATTGACTTGTTCTCTTTTTTCATCAATAAATTTAAAGATTTCGTGATTTTTAATTGAACTTTGTGTTCTTAATAAGTCTACAATTTTCCTATTTATCTTATCTCTTAATAAAAAATTGATTATTCCTAAATCAACTTCCATCTCAATGGGAAGAAACACTGTGTAATTTCCTACTTTAATTTTATTGATATAATTAAAATTTAATAACATCTCTAAGTGCCATACTAATTGGCCCGAACTCCCTGATTCATCAGATAATGCCTTTTTTCTTAAAATAGAGAAATGTGCGCCGGGGTTCGCTCTAATGTAATTGTAAAGTCCTCTTCTAGTAGGATTGGAAAGAACTGTTTCCCTTGAAAACTTTGAACCTTCAATTAAAATTTTTTTATTTAATAAAAATTGTATTATAAATAAGAGTCCGTTTCTAGGTAATTTCAAGCTTTTTTTTGCCACGTTGTAGAGAGTTTCAATATTAAGGACTTTATTTTTACTCATAATCTCCTCAGCTATCTCTATAACACTCTTCACATTAGGGTGCTCTAATCCTATAGACTTAGATAAAATCTTGGTTTCCATAATAGAGGTAACTAATTGTATTATAAGTTTGAAATCTACACAATATTCTTGAAATGCAGGAGTTTTCAGAATTTCAAGTTTTCTTAATTTCCAATTATTGGTAACTTTTACACTTCTGCTAAGAATTCTATAAAGATTGCTTCTTAATAAATATAGATAGGAAGAATCGTTGAAAACAAATAAAATGGAAATATTTCTTAACATTTTTGAAAGCCTAAAAAATTGATAACTTCTTTTATTGATTATTTCAATCCTCCTATTATTTTGTAGAATTAACACATTAATTTTTTTAAAAGTATTATAATTTTTCTTAAGATTTCTACTAAGAAGATTCAACATAAAAAGGTGGATTCCACTAAAAATGCAACTTATAATTTACAAGTAATTTATTTTTTCATATAAATCTATATAGACCGAAATTATAAAATTTATTAATCTTCTTTTTTTATAAGACAAAAATAAAAGCCAATAGTATCATGAAGATGAGGATACAAGCGTTGTGAAAACATTAAATCTTCTGATAAGTTGGCTCCAAAAACGTTAGTTAATCCTTTCACGCCATAATTTTTGGAAATTTCAATGATTTTACAATTATTTAATTTGTTTAATACTTCATCAACAACTATCTCATTTTCTTCAGGGGCAATAGAACAAGTACAATATAGAAGTATCCCGCCTGAATTCAATGCTTCCAGCCCGGCGGTTAATAACCTCTTTTGAACTGAAGACATTTTTTCAATATCTTTCATTCTTTTACTTTTTTTCCTACTTGGATCTTGTCTTATTAATCCTTCCCCGGTACATGGAGCATCTAATAAAATTTTATCTCCCTTAACATTTTTATTTGATAAATTAATAGCATCCATATTAAGTACAATTGAATTAATAATTCCCATTCTTCTTAGGTTGACTTCTAAAGCGGGAATTCGGTTTAAATTCTTTTCAATTAAAATAAGCGTTCCTTCATTTTCCATTAGTTGAGCTAAGTGTGTTGATTTACTTCCTGGAGCGGCACACATATCAATTACAATATCATTTGGTTTAGGATCGAGAATAATAGCTGAAAGCATAGAAGCGATATTTTGTAAATAATAATAACCTTGTAGAAATTCATGAGAAGAGCCTAAGTTAGAACTTTCTTTTATAATATTAAATCCATAAGGAATCCAGTCAATTGGTTTTAACTCATTTCCTTTCTTTTCTAGTTTTTTTTTTAATTCTAATACAGAGATTTTAAGAGTATTAACCCGTATTGAAGGTATTAATGGCCGCTCATTTATCTTTAATAATTTTAATGTCTCATCTAATCCTAAGAATTGAATATATCTTTCAATCATATAAGGGAGATATCCGTATTCTTCTGCTAGTTTATGAGCAATTTTAACATTCTGGGAAATTAAATATCAACTCTAAGTGAAACTATTATTACTTAATAAAAATTAATTTATTATATTTGTTATTAATATAGAATAGAGTAGCATTATGATTGAAGTCGAAATTAAAGTTAAAATTTCTGATCCTAATCAAGTGAGGAAAAGATTTGAGAACAAAGGCGTTTACAAGATTTCCTTACATCATGAAGATATATATTTTAATATGCCTAAAGGATTAAGGGATTTTAAACAAACTGACGAAGCACTAAGATTAAGAAAATCCATTGAGTTTAATAAGGATAATCCAGAAAAAACTCAGAAAAGTAATTATTTTATAACTTATAAAGGGAAAAAGATTGACAAAACAACCAAAACACGAGAAGAATTAGAAGTTAGAATAAACGAAATTGAAGAAATGAAAAATCTTCTTAAAATGTTAGGGTTTCAAGAAGTTTTCACTGTCGTTAAAGAAAGAGAATTATATGAATTTTTGTTTAAAGACGTGAAAATCGAAGCTTTAATCGACTATTTACCTATTTTAAAGCAACATTTCGTAGAAGTTGAATTAATGACCAAATCGTATGAAGATATAAAGAAAAGTAGAAGGATTCTTTTTAAATTTTTAGAGAAATTTGGAATTAAGAAGGAAGAATCAATTAGAAAGTCTTATTTGGAATTAATTGCAGGAAAATTAGACATAATATAAAAAAAAAGAATTTAAAAGATAAGTAGGTATTCTACTTAATTATTAATTTATCGAGTTCTGCTATTTCTTTCTCTAATTTTATTCGATATAACCTCAAATCATAATTCTGATAGACTTTCTTTATTAAATCTTTCTGTATAGATTGCGATTTATTCGATATTTCGTGAATGACACTCAAAAATTCATAATATTCAACATTATTTTCTACTAATTCATTCATTATGTTTCAATTCTCCATTTTAATTTATTTTTATTTTCTTACAATTACAAAATAGTAATATACAATTAAAAATAATCTGGAGTCCAATCTTTACGGGTTCAGAATTCGGAGTAATACTAAATAGTGTGATTCTGTAACACTTTAAAACAATAAATGGGAAGACGATCCCATTTTTAAAGCGGTTTATATCTTCAAATCTTCATCTATTCTTCTTTTTTTTCTGAAATTAAGTCGAATGAACTACATTGGATGTAATTCTGAAGACTTTAAATTCTGATAAGCGATTAAATGAATTACTTTTTAAATTGTATAAATTTATATGTAGATTATGAGCATAATTACCACATAATTTTATGGCCCTCTCGAGCTTTCTTCCCCCATTCTGACTTTTTGTTGCGATTTTGTTCGATAAAGCGGTACCCAAATAAATCAACATATTTAATTCCGCTTGAAAATTTTTTAATGGGGTATTCGATCTCATCAATTTCAACATTTTTTCCTCCTTGAAACATTGCGTTACATATTTTTAAACCTTTTTCCTTCAAATCTTCCATTTTACATGCTCCATATGATTTTATGAGTTTTCTCTCGGATTATTCTGTAAATAGTTTTTTAATTTTTTAATTTTTGTTTGCAAACTCTATAACCCAGCTAGGTAAATTGTCTAACTGATTGTTACTGAAAACTAATTTCTTAAGTGACAAAAGATTTGGGCAAGGCTCTGGATATTTTTCTAGTTTACAATAAGATATTTCCAAGGATTCTAATTTTGATAGCTTACAAATCGACGATGGAATTTCGTTAAGGTTTTTGAGAGACAAACTTAATATGAAGCCTTTTTTAGCAGCTCTAACGCGACCTAGTCCTTTATACCCTATTTCTGTATTTTCTTTAATTAGTACTTGTTTAGCTTCGTCTGATAACTCAAACTTTTGTAAAAAATTCTTTAATTCGCTCCTAAATTTCATATAATCTAAATAATCGATATCGAGAACAAATTTTGAGTCTGCTGAGTTTAAGTTATAATAAGATCTAATCTTTTTTAACGCTTTTTCTCGAATGTCTGTAAATTGAGGATATTCGCCTGTTTCAAATAAATCTAATAGTTTTTTAAAGAAATATATAGATTTTTCATTTTGGATCGCCCATAATAACGGTTCATGTTCCCGTGCTGGAAAGTTCTGGATCAATACTTTAGCCGCTTCAAATCTAACTAAAGTAGACTCATCAGAAATTAAGCAATTTTCTATTGTGCTAAAGGTTAGTTCGTCTTCAATCGATAATTTACCGATATATTCTAAGCTTGAATATCTAATATCCTCGTTATCACTTTTATTTATTAACGATTCGAAAAGCTTTAAGGCGTCCTTCTTTCCTACTTCGTTATGAAGTACTTTGAAATAAATTTCTTCAGGAGTTAATTGGTCGCTCATTTTTACTTTAAACTTTCTTTTACCACTTCGTGATGACATACCGTTAATGAGATTGTTTTGGGGGCAATTAATTCGATATTTTTCATAACCTGTACATACGAGGCTAAGATTATTAAATTTTCGTTATTGCCTTTTAATTTTACGTTTTCTTGGATATTGCAATTATCTGCAACGATAGCTTTTTCGATTTGAACATTACTTGAGATAAGTGTCTTGTTATAAATTAGACATTCCTTAAGTTCGGAATGGCTATTAATAGATACATCGTCGCCAATTATTACATTCGGACCAACTTTACAATTCTCTCGAATTACAACGCCTTCACCAATTGTACAAGGAGGATAAATTTTTACGCTTGGATGGATGTCTGTAGAAGGTTCTATTAAATTTATTACATTTCCTTTCTGATTTTTTATTAAGTCGTTCATTAATAGAACATTTCCTTGCAATAAATCGTAGGGTTTACCAACATCGCTCCATATTCCACTAATAGGGTAATGATAGAGCATATTTTTATCGGCAACTTTAGGAAATACGTCCCTTTCAATAGAAACTTTTTTATTTGGTTCGATAAAGGAAAATATTTCAGGTTCTAGGAGATATACACCTGCGTTAATAGGCATAGGAACGTATTTGCCGTTTGGAGGAGCGTATTCATCCTTTTCAAGAAATTTTAGTAGTTGATGCGTTTCATTATTTACTATCAATACGCCATATCTTGAGGGATCCTCTACGGTTTTACCGGCTATTGTTCCAATACATTTACACTTTTCGTGAAACTTAATCATATCGCTAAAGCTATAATTCAAAATTACATCTCCATTTAACATGAAAAAGTTATCGTCTTTTAAGTAATCTTCTGCTAATTTAATTGCTCCCGCAGTTCCCATAGGATGTTTTTCGTTTGTATAATAGATTTTTATTCCTAACTTTCTACCTTCCTTGAAATAGCTTTTAACAATATCGTCCATCACACTTACGGCTAAAAATACTTCTTTAACTCCAGCTGCTTTTAATAGGAGTATCTGTCGCTCCATTACCGGTTTATTCACGATTGGAATTAATGTTTTGGGTATAGTACATGTTAGTGGTCTTAATCGCGTTCCCCACCCACCCGATAAAATTATTGCTTTCGTCATTTTTTTTTTATAAAGTTTTAATGGGATGTATAAAATAATTAAAAAGCTCTTTTTTAAAAACTATTTTGGTAATTAATATTTTCATCTAATTCATATTCATACACTTTATCGTAATCGTTATTTCTAACATTTGAAAAAATCCAAATAAATATTATAAAAGTAAAATTTAGCACAGCACATATAATAAAAAGGGTCGTAATACCAATCAGTTCTGCTATCGGCCCTGATATTAGCATTGCTATCGGAGAAACTAAAGTTACTATAGTAATCACATTAGACATAACTCGTCCTTGTTTATCTGGAGGTATGACGGTTTGTAAGATCGTTAAAAACATGGTGTTAACAAAAGGAACAATAAAAGCAAAGAGAAATCCACCAATACTAATCATAAGAAAATTTTGTGGAGGTGCCAAGGCTAATATTAAATGTCCGATCTCACCTATTAAAATCCCAGTAAAGATAATTAAGGGTTTTTTATTCCAAACCTTTTTAATAATTACAATTATTGCTCCAACAAACATCCCAGCTTGAATTGATGATAGAACAATAGCTAGATTTTCCACGCTCCCAGAATGAGTCCCACTAACATAGGGTATCATTAATGTGTTAAAAGGGTTTCCTAAAAAATTTAAAATGGTTGCTACAAAAAGCAAGATTAGGAGCCCCGGAACAATTTTTATAGCTTTAAACCCTACTTTCAATTCTCTAAAATATGATCTTTCATGTTTAGGATGAAATTTCTTTAGTATAGGGGGTATTTTTACCAATAATAGAGGGGTTATAGCGATCAAAAAAGTAAGAACATCAACCCATAATATTTGATCAATTGGAAATAATAGTAACAAAATGCCAGCAATAATTGGGCCCATTGTATTAACTAAACCGGTAAAAAAATAATTAATACCGTTCATTCTGCTTAAATGTTTCTTTGGTATCATTAAGGGAATTATTGCGTTTACAACTGGCCAATGAAATGCTTGAAATACACTTCTAATACTATTAATAAATATTATTAACCATACTTGCCGAATATTGAAGAAAAATAAAAAAATTAAACTTAAAGTAGTAAGTGCTTGACAAAAATCAGAAAGCCCAATTAAAAGTTTTCGATTCCATCTATCGGCAAATACGCCAGCGAGAGGTCCGAGAATAAATATTGGTAGAAAAGAGAAAAAAGAGGCTAGTGATACTATTGTTAAACTTCCAGTTTCAAAAAAAATCCAATAAATTAGTACAATTTGAACTATAGATGACCCTAACAACGAAAACAATTGTCCTGACCAAAAAAATATATAGCTTCTAAAAGTTTGTCCCGTAGCAGTTGTTTCCATCTTTTCCAACAATTGAATTTGATTTTAAATTAAATAAAAAGAATTTTTCTTAATAACTTAATATGGTTATATGTCGTTAGTTATTTTCTGTGAATATAAAAACTTACCTGGTTCAATTCCTTTTTTTTCTGCAATCTTGTAAAATAGTAATTGAAGAATTATTATTTCCATTATCGGTGCTAAATGAGGATCCTTTATTTTATGCATATATGTTATAATCTTAGGATCGTCGTGTAATTTCTTTGTTTTTTCGTCAAATTCTTGATTTGTGACATGTAATATTTTCCCACAAGCCCATTTGTTAACTAATTTTTCTATGAATTGAATGTTGAACGCAAAATCCTCTTTATCGGACGAAAGAATTATAAGTTTAGTACTCTCTTTTAAACATTCAATACCACCGTGTCTAAAAGTTGATATAGAACTTGCTTCCGAGTAAGATTTAACGATTTCCTTAAAATTTAATGCTGCTTGATGCGCAGATGTTAGTGAGGGCCCTCTTGAGAGAATTTCTAGAAAATCAATATCGTATCCAAATGAAGATAGAAGTTCTTTCCATAACTTATTAATCTTTTTCTGATCTTGTAAAAAACTTCGAACTTCCCCTAAGAAGGCTTCTACATTTTGAATTTCGGTTTCATTTGTAAAGAATTCGCCTATTATTGTTTTTGCCATAACATACAACAATAGCAGCGTACACACATAACTCTTCGAAGTAACTGAAACTTCTTCATCAAAGTTCATAAAAATTTGCAATTCGGTCATATAAGCAAGATAACTATCAGGATTATTCGTGATACCAATTGTTAACGGTTTATCATTAAGCTCTATTTCATTTATTTTCCTTAAAAGCTCTCTAATTTCTCCAGATTTGCCAGATTGTGAAATAATTATAATTCCTGTGTCTTTAAAACAATTCTGTTTCACGGTAGGAAAAGTATTAAATAAGAATTCTCCTGCTTCTCGAATTTCAACAGCGATACCGTACTGATTTAAAATGTAATAAGGCAAGTATGAGCTGACGAAACTAGAACCCATACCCGTAAAAATAAGTTTAGTAATCCCACCTTTTTTTATAAAGTCTCTAATTTTTAAAAATTGAGGTTTACCTTCTCCTACAATGTAGTTAAACGTGTCTTTAAGAGCATCTGGTTGAGATTTTAGTTCTTCTAAAAAATTATTCATACATAATCCCTAAAAAACCATTCATAATTAATTATAATTAATTATAATAAAAAATATAAGATAAAATTAATTTAAACAAATCAGAATTAAATAATTATTATAGTGATATTTTTTGCCTTGTATACACGGTCTTGATATTATCAATTGCCCGATTTGCCGAATGACGAAATCTACAGCTCCTCGAAACCCAATTAACATTGAGGGGGCAAAAATCGAAAATTTAAGACCAGAAAATCCGTTTTTTAAAAATTATATTAACAATAAAAATAGAACTGAAGAATATTTAATTAAAAGCAATAAATTATTACAACCAAATTTGATAAATCAATTACCAGCGCCAAAATTGATAAATCAAATTCCTAATTTTGAAAGTAAAGGATTAATTAATAAGTTAAACGAGTTAGATATTGAAAAATGGGATAATTACAGAATTTCTAAAAAGGTTTCTCTTGAAAAACCTGGATTGAAACTTGATTCTGATTAGACTTATTTTTTACATTCATTTTAACATAAGAATTTAAAATAAGAATTTTAAAACTAATATATATATATTTATATTATTAATTTCTTAAGAAACTCAAAACTCAATAATGAAGTGTTGAATAATGGAAATTAACAATGATTTGAAAAATAGTACGCAAGTTGCCTATATCAGCATGGAGATTGCAATTGATTCGAATATTCCAACATATAGCGGTGGTTTAGGGGTTTTATCTGGAGATACGGTAAGAGCAGCGGCAGATTTAGAGCTCCCTATGGTTGGATTATGCTTATGTTATAGTTCAGGTTATTTCTATCAATTTTTTAACGAATTTGGTGAACAGAAAGAACGCGAAATCAGCTGGAACTTTTTCTATGAGTTTGAAAAAGTTGAAAAACCAATTAAAATAAAAATTGAAGATAAAGAAGTGTTAGTATCTGCTTGGTTATACAGAGTAATAGGTCAATCAGGTCACATACTCCCGATTTACTTATTAACTACTGAAATTGAGGGAAACGAAGAATGGATGAAAGAAATGACAGGTTCTCTCTATGATTCCACATCACGATGGAACAGAATCGTACAAGAAATGATACTAGGCATTGGTGGCGTAAAACTCTTAAATTCCTTGGGTTATAATAACATAAAAACATACCATTTAAACGAAGGGCATGGATCTTTTTCAATAGTTGAACTTTACAATATGTTAAGTGGTGATCTTGATAAGATTAGAGATAAAGTAGTGTTCACTACTCACACTCCAGTTCCGGCAGGTCATGATCGATTTAATCAAGATTTAGTTAACAAGGTATTTAAAGAAAGAATGCCTCCTGAAATTCGAAATATTGCTGACGATAAAGGTCAATTTAATATGACATATCTAGGAATGGGGCTTTCTAGATACAGAAATGGAGTTGCCAAAAAACACGGCCAAATTTCACAGAAAATGTTTCCTCAATACGAAGTTGATTCAATTACTAATGGTATACATTTACCTTCTTGGGTTAGCCAGCCATTTCAACGGATATTTGACAAAAAGTGGCCAAATTGGAAGGCAAAACCTACGCTACTTCAAAACGCAATTGAATTAGACGAATTAGATATTTTCGATGCGCACATTGAAAATAAATTCAATCTAATTAGTTATCAGAAAGGCCATAGTTGGAACTTACTGGATGAAGAATTACTTACAATTGGTTTCGCTAGAAGATTTGCTACATACAAAAGGGCTACTTTAATCTTCCACGATATCGATAGGTTAGGTAAAATCTGCAAAGAAAAGATTCAATTCATTTTTGCAGGAAAAGCTCATCCTAAAGATACGATGGGAAAGGAATATATCAAAAAGATCTACGAATCAGGTGAATATCTTTACGATAATTACGATGTTAAAATTGTAATGTTGGAAAATTATAATATGGATTTAGCTCATTTGATGGTATCTGGGTGTGATGTTTGGCTCAATACGCCCGAAAGATATCGCGAAGCGAGTGGCACAAGTGGTATGAAAGCCGCATTGAATGGTATTTTAAACTTTAGCGTTCAAGATGGTTGGTGGTTGGAAGGATATCGCAAGAACTCTATGGCAGGCTGGGCAATTGGCCCTAACGATTCAAATCCCGACGATCTAGGGGTCTCAAATAGTTGGGAGATTGACTCAAACGCAATATATGAAACGTTAGAAAATGAAATTATACCAACTTATCAGAACCATGACGAGTGGTTGTTCAAAAGTAAAAACGCTATTTCTCTCGCAGCTTTCTTTAACACTAATAGGATGATGCAAGAATACGCTAAGAAGAGCTACAAGCTTAAAAAACAAAAACCTTGGAAATTTATGAGTTAAAAATATCTTTTTTTTTAATATTTGAGAGAGCTTAACAAATTTTAAGATAAAAAGAGATTAGGTTATTTAGTACAATTTAAGAGTTTAAACGGTCTAATTTTTAAATATTCATCAAAATTCTTTTGTTCGAAATAAATTTCAAATGTTTGAGAAAAAATCTCTTCCATTGTATCTACGCCATATGATAACCCTTCCATATCCTTTGCTAATAAAAGCATTGATTCCGAATTAGACTGAAGATAGAAGCATCCTGGACTGAGTTCGATATTTTTGTGAGGTTCAATAATTAGATTGGCCTGTCTTATAATTTCATTTGTGGTAAAAATAACTAGTAGAAAGTTTTCTGAATACTCTTCTTTTAAGTAAGAATCCCTTATTCCCGAAGCTTGGGGCGCTATTTTAGCAGAATCTTTAAAAAAGATTTGAAGTCGAGTTAATTCTTTCCTGAATTTAATTTTATTATGGAAAAAACTGAAATCCTTGCTTAATTTTAAGGGTTCACCGTCAATGTATGTAATTTCTTTTGGTTTTGATTTGAAAACATATTTTTTAATATTTTTTGACATGATAAATTTTTTCACTCTAAAAAGATTTTAAAATTTAATAGAAATTGATCTAAATAAGATAAAATGAAGTTTTTTAAAAATTTCTTGGTTATTGAATATAAAAGTTTAATAAAAAAATAATTTGCTTGAAAATGAAATTAGGACCGCTTATTTTAGAAAATAATCTCATATTGGCGCCGCTGCAGAGAGTAACTACGGCACCGTACAGGCAGTTTTGTAGAAAGTTTGGTAAAATAGGGTTAGTAAGTGTTCCAATGCTTTACACAAAAAGAATTCAAAATAATCCTCGTACCGTATTAAGTGATTTATACAAAATTGAGAAGGAAAGGCCTATAAGCGTGCAGTTAATCGGTTCCGATCCAATAGCTTTAAGAGATTCAATTGACTTTCTTGAGAGCTATCAATTTGATGTTTTGGATATAAACGCGGGCTGTCCATCTAAAAGGGCAATTAAGGCAAAGGAAGGAGGATATCTACTTAACGACTTGAAAAAATTAAGTAGTTTAATTAAAATTGCTACAAAATACTCCTCACATTTAGTTTCCTTAAAGGTTAGAACAGGGTTCAATAACTCAGATGATGTCGATAAATTAGCAAAGATTATTAATAAATCGAGCATTAATTTCATAACAATTCATGGAAGAACGGTAAAAGATGGATTCGATGACGACGCTCTTAATTTAAAAACCGTTAAAAGATTGAAAGATTTATTAAAAATACCTGTAGTTGGAAATGGAAACATTAACAGTCCTCAGTCTGCGAAAAGGTTTTTAGATTTTACAAAAGTCGATGCTATTATGATTGGGAGAGAAACTATGGGAAATCCGGAAATCTTTCATCAAATTAATACTTATTTAAAAGAAGGAGTTGAACTGGTTTTTAATAATAATTTAATAAAAATGAAAAAACATATTGATCTTTACGATCATTGCATAAATAGCTATCTAGATGAGATTACCGAGTTTCCATACCCTATTGAAAGATACAAATTCATGGAATTAAAAAGAAATTCGATATGGCTAACTAAAAATATTCAAACCTCAACCGACATTAGGATTAAAATTTCTAAAGCAAAAACTTTGGATGAATTACTAGATATTTTCGAACAGATTTTTGATAATTAAGAGACGAGAAAATTAGTTTTTTACGAGTAATATTAAAAATATAAAGATATACATAAAGATAATTACTCCATTAATCAGTATAATTAGTTGGAGAATTTGAATAACCGACCCTCCAAAAGAAGATGTTAACCTTTCAACTGTCCAATTAAAATCTCCTGAGAGTGCAGAAATGATTATGTAAATACTTATACAAAAAAATTCAACTACTGTAAAAAGAAACAACTTAAAAAGCGTATCTTTTTCATTCTCGTTAAGCTTCATATTTAACACTATTAATAAATTTTTAAAGCTCTTTAGTTCTTCTATAATGTTCTTAAAGTTAAATCTTATATTTTTTTAATAATTTTTCGGGTGTAAAAACGCCATCTTCTGTAATAATACCGGTTACTAATCTAAAGGGAGTTATGTCGAACGCGTAATTCAAGCATTCTACACCGTCAGGGACGATTTGTACCTTCCCAAGTACATTTTTTACTTCACCACTATCTCTTTGCTCAATAGTAACATCCTCAACGGTCTCATGCAGAGATAATGTAGAAGTTGGAGCCGCAACGTAAAAAGGCACCTTATTATCGTACGCAGCTAAAGCGACCAAGTACGTTCCAATTTTATTAAAAACAGCGTCTGAAGTAACTCGGTCCGTCCCTACAATTACTTTGTTTATTTTTCCAAGCCTCATTAATAGACCTGAAGATGTATCAGAAATCACTTTTACAGGAATTTTATCGTATTGAAGTTCGTAGGCAGTTAATCTAGCTCCTTGTAATCTTGGTCTCGTTTCATCGGCAATCACGCTAATTTTTTTACCACCTTCAATTGCGCTTCGAATTGGTGCTAACGCCGTACCATATTGAACTGTAGCCAACGAACCTGCATTGCAATGAGTTAAAACAACATCACCATCTTCTAATAAAGTAGCACCATTTTTACCAATATTTTTGTTAACATTTACATCTTCTTGAGCCATTAATTTAGCTTCTTCGACGACAAGTTCCGAAATATTTGAAGGGTTGTCTGGAAAAGAACTTAATATTTCCCAAATTCTATTTACTGCCCAAAACAAGTTAGAAGCGGTAGGTCTTGTATTGCGAATAGTATCCGCAGCGTCCTCCATTTTTTTGAGGAATGTATCTTTTGGAAGCGCTTTATATTCTATTGTAGCTAATGCCATTCCCATTGCTGCGGCAACTCCAATTGCAGGAGCACCTCTAATGTTCATGATTTTAATAGCATTTGCCACATTTCTATAATCCTCAAACTCTAAAAACTCAAGTTTATGTGGTAATAGAGTTTGATCGATCATTTTCACTTTATTGTCATGTGTCCATTCAATAGACGGGATCATATTAATCTTAAATATTACAAAGTTTAAAAAATTAAATTAGTAATATTTTTTATTACAGCAATTATTTTAATCTTGATAAGTTCCTTTACTTTAGGAAAATTGAAAGCTTAAATAAATGAAATTAAACAAGGACATGGTCTGGTATGGACAAAAATACTTTGATCAAAAGCCTTCAAGATAAACTACCTTGGGAGTCATTTTTAGACCACATGGAAAGGGAAGGTTTTTTTAAATTAACTTTTATAAAGGCTTCAAAAATATCAAAAGGTAATAAATATTACAACCTCTTTCAATCCGGTTATGTGATGCTTGTCGGAGATCCAATACAAGCAAGCGTTATTCGAGATACATCGCACCTGCACATAAGACCATATGTTCTGTTTAGACCTAAAGTAGAGACACAACTACGAGTTATAGTAAAAAATTCTCAAAAATTTAAGATTCCCATTACATTTGCTGGAGGAAAGACGGGTCTTTCTGGAAGTTATGGGAATTTTGGTATCATTGTTGATATGGTTGATTTTCAATCCTATAAAGAACCAATGCGATTCGATTTTAAAAATAATACTGTTCGGGTAAATCAAAACGTTTTGGTATCAGATCTAATTAAGTATACTCTAATTAAAAGCGAAAGTGAATTAATTTTTCCCGTTCAACCAGCGAGTGCTTTAAAGCTACCTGTAAGAGTAGGGGGTTTAATTGCTTCGAATGCAAGCGGGATAACCTCTGGAAAATTAGGTTCTGTCGAAGATTGGATAAAAAATATTCGGATTATGACGCCAGATGGAGAGGTGGCTGAAGTTGACAGAAATGATCCGCTTTGTCTAAATATTATTGGTGGAAATGGTTATTTTGGCGTAATATTGAGCACTCTATTTCGATTGTATCGTCCTGAAACTAATTTAAAACAAGCTATTACGTATGGATATAATTTGAATTTAGCGTTTAAGGGTTTGCAATCAGTTTTAGATTCTAAGATTTTTCCCTTAGTTAGCGAATTTGTAATTTCAGATGAAAGTCTTCCTGGAAAGTTTAGCGAATTTGGGGACGAAAGTAAAAAGAATAAAGATGTGAAATGGGCAGCCCTTATTGAAGGAACTAAGAATAACGTTGATAAATTTATTGATGTAATGAAACAACAGGCTGATTGTTCTTGGAAAATATTAACTGAAGAAGAATTTCAAGATTATCTTCAAGAACGCTCTTCTTTTGCTTTAATAGTTCAAACTGAAGACAAAACTACCGATTATATCGCATTTCCAGGGTTTGAAGATATCTTAAGCGAACCAAAAAACTTACCAGATATCATTGAGACTATAAATGAACTATTTAGAAAGCATGGGTTCCATAAAGTAATTTTTGGATACGGTCATATAAATTTTCGGAAGGGTCAAGGATTACTATTACATATGCGCTTACCAGTCCCAATTCCGTATTTCTACAAAGAAAACGAAAAGAATTTGAAATTAATATGCGAAACTGTCTTTGACGTTATTATTAATCTTAAAAATAAATTCAACATAAAACATAAAGCAGAACATAGCCCTGGTCCCTTTAAAATCTGGCTAGAACCTAAATTTAGAAAATTTCTACGACAAGAAACAAAAAGCGGCGCGGCATTTTCAAATCCTCATTTAATGATCTTTGATGAATTACTTCTCAAAAAGTTCAAAGTTTCACTTGATGGTTTGCAGAGCATAGATGAGCAATTACTTATGAGCGAGAAAGAGGATTTATTTGTTTCAGCGATGATTTTATATCTATCGGGAGAATAGTGCCTAATTTATAAAAAATTACATAAAGATTTATTTTTGTTTTTAGTATCATAAAAATATTCGAACTTTGAGAAATTTATTATGATCATTGAAAAAATCAAAGGGTTCTTGAAGTTAATAAGAATTGAATTGTGTGTGTTTGGAACGATCGGCTTTTTTGTATCTGGCATCCTTGCGGGAGATTTAGTTGGGTTTCAAACGGAATATCTCTTAGGTTTTTCAATAATTTTTCTATCAGAAGCAGGCGCTTTTGCCATTAACGATTATTTCGATTATGAAATAGATAAAAACAATAATAGGCGTGATAGACCTTTAGTTTTAGGTTTAATATCTCGAAGAACTGCACTAATAACTGCAATTGTATTATTTTTAATCGTAATTATATTATCTCTATTTTTAAACAATATAGCAACCATTATTGCCCTAATTAGCGTCCCAATTTTTTATATTTATTCTATGGGGTTAAAGAAAAAGGTGCTACTAAAGAATCTTTTAATTGCTTATTCTTATGCCGTTACAATATTATTTGGGTCCTTAGTATCAGATGCCCTTTTGGAACCTATTATTGTGTACTTTGCTATTATGGGTTTTATTGTGGGTTTAGGTTCAGAAATCATGTTCGATATTGCTGATGTTGAAGGCGATAAAAAATTAGGCATTAATACTATACCAAATAAATTTGGACTAAAATATGCAGCTGTAATTTCAGTAATACTTTATTCCATTATTATCCTTATGGATCCTTTGCCTTTTTTCATTTTTATTGATTCCCGTCTCTATTTTGATCTGATATTTCTTATTCTTATTCTAATACCTGTAATTTCCTACGTTTTTCTATCGATTTCATTATTAAAAAATCAATCAAAAGAAAATACCTTAAAGTTAAGAAAACTTATTTTTGTAATAATGCAAATAGGAACTTTGTCCTATCTTGTTGGAGTATTAATATAATTTCAGAGAAGTTAAGAATAGAATGGTTAAAACATCAAGTGATTTAATGAAAATTGTAAAATCACCCATAATTTCTTGTTCTCGCAGAACAGATATTCCCGCTTTTTTAATGGATTGGGTTATCGATAGAATCCAGATCGGTTATGTGGATGTGGTTAATCCATTTAATCGAAAACAGGTGTCTCGAGTTTCGTTAAAACCCGAGGATGTAAGATGTTGGGTGTGGTGGAGTAAAAATTTTGAAGAATGGATTAAAAACTATGAAAAAAACACTCAAGTTTTTAAATCTTATAAGGGACATTACTTTCAATTTACGATTAATTCACCTTCTGAATTAGAGCAAAATCTGGTTATCTCCTTAAAAGAGAGATTTGACCAATTAAAATGGTTAATCAATGAGTTTGGTTCCAATGCTGTAAGCTTTAGATTCGATCCTATCATTCTATACAAAAAACAAAATAAAAATGGAATAAAAAGCAATCTAGATAGATTTGAATACATTGTAGAAAATGTTTCTGCACTTGGGCTGAAGGAAATAATATTTTCCTTCGCTACAATTTATGCAAAAGTAAACAATCGAATGAAAACAAGAGGATTTATCCCCATTGTTCCTTCCTTTAGAAAAAAGAAAGAGATTCTCAATAAGTTATTAGAAATTTGCGAAAAACATGAAATGCAGATGAAAGCTTGTTGCCAACCCGATTTACTTGAAATAAATGGCATTGAACAAGCTCATTGTATTGACGCTAATAAAATCGAGCAAATCATAGGGGAGAAGATTTCAAAAGCAAAAGATACAGGACAAAGGAAAGGCTGTGGGTGTTTTAAGTCTAAAGATATTGGGGGATATACTGGAATATTTCGTTGCAAACACAATTGTGCTTATTGTTACGCATCGCCAGCAAAGAATTAGATTTCAGTAATATTTTTATACATATCATTAACATATAAAAATTGTCATTTTTGTCAAAAAATGATGCGAATCTAATAAAATATTAATTATTTAAGGTGATATAGATGGTAATAGTTATGACTACAGTATGGATTCCTCATGCTAAAGCCTCCGAGGCAGGGAAACTGTTCATTGAAGCTTCGAAAAAATTTCCAGGAGATAAATCCCTTTCCAAACAACTCCTAAATAATGCTATCGCTGTAACCAAAGAAGGATATAAATCAGTAAGCGCGTCTGAAATTAAAGAAGGGAATCTTAATGCATTTACTGCCCAACTAAATAAAACCCTACTTTTTATCGCAAATGGTATTGAGGGCTATAAATATCAGGTTGAAGTCATGTCTTCAATTGTCGAAGCACTGGATATTCTAGGGCTCAAGCCACCAGAATAAATTCAAAATAAACAAATCTTTTTTTTTTCTTTAATAAAAAATAAAAACTTATTTCCATGTTTTTTTAAAAACTTGTAATAAATTAGTATGAGAGATTTTTTCAATATCTTGTTCACTATAACCATTTTCAAGAAGATAATCCCATAATCGGGGAAACCTAGAGCAATCTTTAACGCAAGTTGGTGTAGCTGCACCATCAAAATCTGAACCTATGGCTACTATATCGATACTAGCAATTTCAACGAGATGGTCAATATGTTTTTTAATTGAATCAAAATTTAGGTTATAATTATACATCCCGGGTTCTTTAGCATTTAGAAAACCCATCACAAAATTAATTCCTACGGTTCCATGCTTTTCATGAATTGCTTTTATTTGCTCATCAGTTAAATTCCTTGGATGATTAACAATTGCGCGAGCATTTGAATGTGAGGCAAAAATCGGTTTTTCAGTGATTTCATAAACATCCCAAAAAGAAGGTTCGTTTAAATGAGAAACATCTATGGTGATACCAAGGGCTTGTGCTTCACCAACTAATTTCATTCCTTCTTTGGTTAGACCAGTTTCTTTTTGAGGGTTGTTAAACATCACTCCCGTAGCAAATTTATTGACATTTGACCAGCTTAAACCCATTGTTCGCAACCCAAGACGATACGCAATTCTTAAAAGGCGAAAAGTTTTATCGATCCCTCCAGCACCCTCAAAGTGTAGGATAGCTCCCCTTTTACCCGATGTTTGTATTTTAGCGAAATCATCAATTCTTTTAATTTGCATTAATTTATTAATTGGATTAGAGACAAATTGAAACCATAAGTCAAGACCTTTTAGAATGCGATTAGTAGACGAAGCTGGATAGATTGCAAAAATTGCAGCTTGCACGTTTCCTTCTTCCATACGAGGTATATCATAATGACCAATTTCAGAACGCACTGAAAAGTCACGCTTATCTCTTGAGCTTTTTTTAATCGTATCGATATGACCATCAAGTACAGAAAAATTAAAATTGTTAACCATGATTACAAAACCATTTTATTTAAAAAAAGTAGTATTATATAAAAAACTATAATGTACCTACCTTACTTGCTTTAAATTTAAAAGCAATTAAGGCTAATTCTTCTTGATGGCTAAAAAGAGCACAAGGAGAGCCTTCAGTTTCCAATAAATGTTCATTTTCCCTTATATATTTAAAAAAATCGCTAGCTAATCCTTCATGTAATGATGATTTAGTTAAATTATGCGTAGTGCTAAAAATCGCAAAAATTTTAAGAATAGATTTAGAAACGAAAAACATTGACTATGAAAATTACACTGATTCTTCAGAGAGAATATTAGAAAATAAAAAATGAGGAATTTATTAATATTAAAATTATTTAAGTAGGGTTTCCCTCTGAATCCCATCCTCTTAGATTATAATATTTCGGAAGTAATTCAACTAAGGGTGGAATATTTTGTTTTGTACCCCCTTTTTTTATAGGAGTAAAGAATCTAGTACCGATGGTATCGTCTTCTTTAGTAATTCCACAATCAATATTAAATTTCCGTTTCAAATTGAATATTCTTTCGCCCGCTTGGACCCAACTTTCGACTGTATAAGCTCGCCCGGTAATTGTGTTTAAAGAGTGAACCCATGGTATAATTTGATTAACATACCAAAAACCAAAAATACATCCACCACACGCGGAATATGCTTCACTGGAATCTTGAATTTTAACAACAGCATTAACGACGTCGTCGGTTCCAAATCGGTCAACTTGTTTATCCAATCCAATGTCAATTTTCTGATTTGCCATTGAAGATAAATGCATTGGTTCATAGCAATGATACGCACCGCGAGAAGAAGTTGCATAATCTAAAGCGGTCATATTATTGCTTCTGGGTTCATGAGCTGGAACTTCAAGACCCTTACCGTGTGTTTCAAGATCCTCCGGTAAGTTTCTTTTTCGGCAAAATATCCTAACTCCTTCAGCTAGATCATCACCGACCCCTTCTCGCATAGCAATCATTCGAAATAATTTTTCAATTACTGAAATAGCTCCCCAAATTTGATATTCGCCAGGTTTTTCCGGATCAAGTTCAAACCCAATTTCTTTAAGATCGAGATCAATCAATTTTCGTTCTGTAGCTTCAAGAAATGCTCCAAGTGTGCTCCCAAGTGAAATAGTATCAATTCCCAGATCATTTAAAATTCCATTCCATTTAATTAAGGCATCTAAATCTTTAACCATTAGAAGGGCTCCTATCATTGCAAGAGTTTCATATTCGGGCCATGCAACCATTTGACCTTCAAAATTTATAAATGCCCTACAGGCAACAGGACAATTGAAACACGCGTAATGTTTTATCTCATATTTTTCTTGTAGGGCGAAATACCCAATCTTTTTTGTTCCTGGCCATCTACTTAAGGTATAGTTTTTGATAGGAATATCTCCCATGCTCACATAATTATCCATATGTATAGGTGTCCCACCATCTTTCATTGCATTAGCCAATGGGCTTTCTTTTACCATATCTCTTATTATTTTTACTGCGCTTTTTAAACCATCTTTATTATCGATGTCTACTTGACCTTGCCCTCGAACAGCAATTGCTTTTAATTTTTTACTACCCATTACTGCCCCCATTCCACATCGTCCAGATGCATGTTGAGATTCACTTATTATAGCAGCGTATTTCACGAGATTAACTCCCGCAGGACCTATAGAGGCAATTTTTATTTTATCGTCTCTAATTATTTGTTTGATTGTATCTTCTGTCTTTATAGTACCAAAATTCCATATTTCAGAAGCATCACGAATCTCTACGTTCTCATTATCAATCCATAGGAAAATAGGGTTTTCGCTTATACCTTTAATAACAATATGATCAAAACCAGCACTTTTTAATTCCTTTCCAAAAAATCCCCCAGCAGAAGATTCCCCAATAATTCCAGTTAAAGGCGATTTTGCCATTACAAAATGACGCCCACAAAAAGGAACAGTAGTACCGCAAAATGGGCCTACTGAAAAGATCAGCAAATTTTTACCATCATATGGATCAATTTTTGCAGGCACTTCACGTGTAAATATCGCAGCGGCGACACCAGCACCACCAATATAATTCTCTTCATCAGAAGGGTTAACATCTTCCGTAGAGATCTTTTTTGTATCTAAATCAACTCTTAAAATTTTTCCCATTATTCTCACTCTTTCAAAAATTATAGAATTCTAGTAATACTTTCATTTTCTTATTTATTAAACTTTCTATAAAACTCTTTATTGAAAGATTTTTTATGAAAAAGACTTGAAAACCAGCTTAATTATTAAAAAAAAACTCTATTGAATTAAATCAGATAAAGGATTACCGATTAATTCTATAATTTTAATATAGGATGTAAATATCATTTCATTGCTAATTGTTGAATCGAATGAAATCGATAAAACTAACGCTTTATGGAAATATATTATTAGAAGTTTTCCATCTTCTCCTTCGATATAAGAAATTTTGAATTTTCCTTTATTAGTTGCGACGCATGCTCTTTGCGCTAGACTAAATAGAGCAGTAGTCATTGCTGCATAACGGGATTCATTAGCTCCTTCCGGAAGTATACTACTTATTGGAGCACCATCAACAATACTTATAAGAATGACAGCTTTTACACCATCAAGCTTCTTTATAATTCTCATTATGAAAGATGCATTGGACAATTTGTCTGAAAGTTTATATATTTTATATCTATCTGAAAACATACCTGTTTCTTGTACTATGGCTCTATCTTTTAATCTTTTAATAGTAGTTCTTATTTTTGGTTCTTCAATCCCTGTTATTTCGCTTAATTGAAGAATTGTTAAAGCTTTTGTTTTTAATTCTTTTATTAATTTTTCTGCTATAGTTGTCATACAATATCACCTTTTTAAAAAAGTAATTGTTATACAAACATCTTTTCTAATATTAAAAGATGTACTTATGTTATATATATAGAGATTTGTCTATTTAAATGTTATGAAAGTGTTATTTTGATAATATAAAAATTAGAAAAAATAGATTAAATTGCTTAACTAAAAATCGTTAAATTCAAAATCAGAAAAAATTAATTTAATTCTCTCTTTACTTTTATTATCTAACCATTCAGAATGATCATAGGATGGTTTAATTCCTATCTTTTCTGGTTTAGAGAGCCAGAGTGGATTATAAGGTAATAATCCTATTTTTTTTATTTTTAAGGTTTTCAAAAAATTAGCTAAGTTATTCAAATTTTCATCTGTATCTGTTATATTAGGAATAAGGGGAATCCTTGGTAATATTTCTATTGATTTGTTTTTAATGATATCTTCAAAATTTTCTAATATCTTCTCGTTTGAAACTTTACAATATCTAGCATGTAATTTTGGATTGTAAATTTTCAAATCAAAATAAATAAGGTCGATATATGGTAAAATAAATTCATAAAATTTGTCTCGATTATAATATCCACTGGTCTCTAAACATACATGAATATCTTCTTTTTTGAGTTCTTTTACTAATTCATTTATGTAATCTATATGATAAAGCGGTTCTCCACCAGAAAAAGTAACCCCTCCACCTGAATTTTTATAAAAAATTTTATCTTTTAATATAATTTCAAGTAATTCTTTTATGCTATATTCTTGTCCTACAAATTCTAAGGCATAATTTGGGCATACTTCAATGCATTTACCACAGAGATTACATAAAGAGCGATCTATTCGATATTTGTTTGAAAAATCAATAGCATCTTGATTACAGGATTCTATACAACTTCCACATTCTGAACACATCTGTTTATCAAATGATAATTCTAAAAATGGAGATTTAGCTTCAGGATTTTGGCACCATACACAAGAAAGTGGGCAACCTTTAAAAAAAAGTAATGTCCTTATTCCCGGACCGTCATCTAAAGCGTTCCTTCTAATATCTACTAATAGAGTTTTATCTGTCATTGTTAAGAATACAATATCGTCAATAAAAGTAAAGATAAAAAAATTAAAAAGTTAGAGGAAATGAATAAAAAAATATATTTTTTATTAGGTTTATCTTGATTTATATTCATGCCGCTCAATAAATTCTAATTGCATGTTATTATTTAATTTCGTGAAATATGCGTTATATCCTGAAACTCTAACTAAAAGCCAGCGATAATCAATTGGGTTAGCCATCGCATCTCTTAATGTATCAGTGGACACGACATTAAATTGCCACTGCATCCCATTCAAATCAAAAAAGCTTTGCACATAGCTTGTAAAGAGATCTAACGTTTCTTCATGTGTATCTCCAGAATGAGGTATTAATTTAACGTTATAAGATGCGTTGTTTGCCATTTTCAAATAATCTAAGCTCGCAACACTTTGAATACTTGGTAATAGGATATCCGTTGTACCCGGGGCGGGAGTTAATCCCGGTGTTAAAGATTTACCTTTTTTTCTACCTGAGGGCAAGGCGCCAGTAAGCATTCCAAACCCTGCGTGGTAACTAATAGACCAATATCCCACTAAGTATTTACCCCCTCTATAATTATCAGTAGAATGATAAACATCGTAGCAAAAGTCAATTAAATCTTGAGCAAGTTCGACAGTACCTTTTTCGCCAGACCCGAATTTTGGAACTTGTTCTATGTTGTGTAGAATGGATTCATAACCATTCTCAAAGTTATTTTCAATGGCATCCATCAACGTAGTAAAGGTCAATTCTTTTTTCTTGTAGATGAGATCTCTTACAACTAATAGGCTATCAACCACGTCTGTCAATGCCACTAAAGCAACTCCTGATGTATTATAAATAGCCCCTCCTTGAATAAGATCTTTGCCTTGTTCTAAAGGACCCTCAAAAAACCCAGATAATAACGGTGTAGGGTGTATATACTTATGGGCTTCCCCTAAATAATTATTTATTTCAATTGATTTTTCTGCTAAATATTTGAGTTGAGTTTTATAAGCATTAAGAAAGTCCTCGAATGTCGGGAAAGATGTTCGAACATCACCCGTTTCAGGACCTACTTTTTCTCCGGTTAAAGGTATGAATCCATTATTTAACGTAATTTCTAATGGTGCGACTAAATTTAAAAGCATACAATTCGTATGACCATAATGTTTACCTACAATTGTGGGTTCTACACAACCTGTAGCCGCCCAATCTCTTGCGTCTTCAATTGAGAATTCTTCATGGACCAATGCTTCAATCATAGTTCTATCGTTATGAATACTAGGCGAAGCGCCCATATTGACATTTACTTCACACAATCGTCTTAGATACTCCTTTGAATTAATACCAGAATAATATCTAGCATTCATATTGGGATCCTGAAAACCCAGCATTTCATTTGTTTTTAATATAATAAAACTCATATCGTTTACGGCATTTTTACCGTCTCTATCTACGCCTCCAATAGTTACCGTGTCGTCAGAGGAGCTCCCCCCGAATAATTTCCAACCTACATTCGGCATTACCGGATCGTGATCGTTTATCCTCAAAAATAACGATCCTACAAGTTCTATAGCTTTTTTTACAATTTGATTTCTTTCTTCATCATTTGCAGCTTTTTCTATTTCTTTTAAAAAGAAAGGTTGTAACATTTGATCAAGCCGACCAATTGATAAAGCCGAATTTGCATTTTCACAGTGAAGACAAACAAAACTAGTCCAAATTGATTGAACGGCTTCATATATTGTTTCTGCTGGTTTAGCAGGGACTTTAGCACATATTCTAGAGAGTTCCTTCAATTCCTCTATGCGAGTTTCTTGATCTGGATTAGTTTGTTCTAAATTATTAGCAGCTCTAAGGGCTTCTTCACTTAAATGTTTAGAATACGCTAGAACCCCATCGATTGCAATTTGAATTGCCTTATAAAAATTTTGCTTTTCAGTTGTATCCGCTTTTATTTCCATTTTATTGGCTTTGTTCTTCACGCTTTCTAATCCTTCATTAAGCACCATTGGAAATCCCGGAACGGTATGGCTAATGGCGTTATTTTTCATCATGAAATAAAAAACCCACCCTTCTTCTAAATGTTGCGAGAATGGATCGTTGTTTTTTGCTCTACAATATTCTCTTACATTCCGCTCCATCCAATAGGGAAACACTTCCAAACTTAATATATCCGCATCTTTATCTGAGATATCGTTAGGATTAAGCTCACGTTCACCAATAGTTTTTAATTCAGGCCAAATACCCGTCGCGATAAGTTCTGGATACAAGGGGATGCCTACTTCTTTTGAAGTAGTTGAGCCTGCTATGAGATGTTTATCGTGAATTATTGGTTTTTTATTTGACATTATATGATTTACTGCTCTTGCCTGGCGCAATTCGGGATCAATCGGATTTCCTGAATTATCTACTTCAAAACCATTCTCTCTATGATATTCTGTCAAATGTTTTGCTCTTTCAATACATACCACTGGTTTTAAGGCAAACCGTCTATTCTTCAAATATTTTAAGCGTGGAAAATCATCTAAAGTATATTTTGACAAGTAAGGATCTTCTAAAACTTGAACATTATCGATCTTACGATTTAAGCTCTCGTTCCTTAGTTTTCTGCTCTTTTCTCCCTTATCAATATCTTCGATAGGATATATTAATCGATTTTCTGGACCTTTATAGTCCTTTTTTTTAGGAGCAGTCACAAGTGAAGTAAGATAAGAGAATTTAGTAAGGTAAGACATGTTTCCTATATACCCCATTTCATTTGTCAAAAGATAATCAAGAGATTCTTCGGCACTTTTATTATAGAGATTAGCCAAAGTCTCTTTATCTTTATAGTAAATTGTTATGTTTGGATCTTCAATTTTTCCCTCACCGACCGTCATTTTTCCATCTTTAAATATTACGTATACATCGACTTCATCATCTTTTGTAGTAAACTGATATTTAGCATTAAAAACAAATCCTGTTTTTTCGTTAGATATCTCTTTACGCATTTTTCTGCGAGTATCGAATATCATTGCTAGTAAATTTAATTGCTCTTTAAAATTTTCAACCTCTTTATCAATTTCTAATTCATTCATATTAATTATCTCTTTAGAATTCGAAAATTTCTTATTTTAAATTGGCACTAATATAATTCTTTTCTCTTAAGACTTTTATAGTTATTTTTTTTTATTAAAAATTATATCTCTTTGTCAAATAATATAGCATACTCTTTTTTTAAAGTTTGATCTTTCCACAATTAAATCAATATATTCTAAATTTTGATTGACTAAATGATAACAGAATAATATATTAATAGATGCAAAAATATATTGAACTAATATTGTTTTTTTTTGAAAAATGAGGAGAATTTAAAATGAGTAATGAGAGTATTGAACAAGTAATTAGTGAAACTTATGATGCTGTAATAATTGGCGCTGGTAATGGTGGTTTAATTGCCGCCGCAGAATTAGCAATGAGAGGCGTTAAAATACTGCTTTTAGAACAACATAACTTACCGGGAGGATTTGCCTCTAGCTTTGTAAGGGGAAGGTTTGAGTTTGAGACTTCACTTCATGAACTTTATGATTATGGGCCTTCATCAGATAAGGGCGGTACTAGAAGATTATTAGAAAAATATAAACTAGATTCAGAGTTTGTAGAAGTTCCTGAGGCATATAGGTTAATTTTAACGGACCCAGATGAAGGAGTTGATGTAGTAATGCCTTTTGGAATTGATTCTTATCTTGATACTATGGAAAAAGAGGTCCCCGGAAGTAAAGAATCGGTAAGTAAATTTTTTGACCTAGCACAAGACATTAATAGGGCAACTGCCTATATAGGCCAGTCAAAAGGAAATCCCGATCAGAATGTTTTACTAAAGGAGCATTCAAATTTTCTTAAAACTACAGCTTATTCCGTGGAAGATGTTCAAAATGCCCTTAATATGCCAGAAAAAGCGAGGAGTATTCTTAACGCGTATTGGGTTTATTTAGGAGTTCCAACAAGTAGAGTGAATTTTACGATCTTTGCTTCTATGGTTTATGGTTATATTTTGAAAGGTGCTTATATTCCAAAATTTCGATCTCACGACTACACTACCGCTCTAGATACAAGGATTAGAGAATTAGGAGGTAAAATCGAATATAACACGACAGTAGAAAAAATATTGGTTGAAGACGGTAAAGTTGTCGGAGTTGAAACATCTAAAGGAGATAAGATTAAAACGAATCATATAGTTTGCAACGCTTCCCCCACGCTTACTTATAACAAATTAATACATCCTAAATCAGAAGTTCCAGAAATTGCTTATAAGGAAATAAATGCGAGACGGCATGGAGTTTCTACATTTGTTGTTTATTTGGGTTTAGATGCAACGGCCGATGAATTAGGACTCAAAGATTATAGTTACTTTATTTATAACAACAAGAATACTGAAGTACTTTACGAATCTTTGAACAATCTTGAAACGCCTGGGGTTCAAGCAACAATTTGTTTAAATAATGCAATCCCAGATTGCTCACCTCCAGGTACGTGTATTATTTCGATTACAACTGCTTTTCTACCGGGAGTATGGGACGATGTAAAGCCCGAAGATTACTTTACATTAAAAAATAAAATCGCGGAAGACCTTATTAACACTTTTGAAAAAACTACTGGTGCTCCAATAAAGGAACATATTGAAGAGATTGAAGTTGCTACGCCTCAAACCATTTCAAGATTTACCAGAGCTTATAATGGAGTAGTATATGGATACGAACCAGATTCTTGGGATTCTTTTGTCCCACGCTTGATGACGATGAATGACGAAAAGCATATTGAGGGTCTTGAATTTTGTGGAGGTTTTGGTAAAAGATGTCACGGATATAGTAGTGCTTTAAAGGATGGAGAAACTGCTGCGTTACTAACTTTACAAGATTTACATAAAAAAGGTGAGTTAAAATGAGCGAAGAGAAAAAGAAATTTGATATAGTTGTCAAAAGCAACACAAGAGATTTATTTGCGTTTACAAAATTAGTCCCAAAACGAAAAAAGAAGTTCGAAAAGGCATCTAGTGAACCGATAACAAAGGACCCAATGAATGAACTCGCAGTGAGAATTCATCCTATAAGACAATACTTAGTAATCAATGAAATCAAAGACGAAACAAAATCTACTAAAACTTTTAAACTCACACCTGATCCCGATTCAAACACAAATGAATTGGCTTATTTTAGAGGGGGTCAATATTTAAGCTTGAAGGTGCAAGTCAATGGAGTTGCAATCACAAGACCTTATTCAATAGCTTCTTCTCCTTCGGATGCATTAAAAGGTTTCTATGAAATTACGATTAGAAAGGAAGAACTCGGATTTTTAACTGAATATATATGGGATAGCTGGAAAGTAGGAACTAAGGTTGAAAGTTCCGGGCCAGAGGGATTCTTTTTTTACGAGTCTCTTAGAGATTTAAAACAGATAGTCGGTCTTGCAGGAGGATCAGGAATTACGCCATTCCGCTCCATCGCTAAAGAAATTATTGAGGGTAAATTAGATGCAAAGTTAACTTTGATGTATGGAAGTAGCGAAGAAGACGATATCATTTATTACAACGAATTTAAAGAGCTTGAAAAGAAGTACTCCGAAAAAATTAAAGTTGTATATATTTTAAGTTGTGAAGAAGTTACACTCGAAGGATGTGAATTGGGCTTTTTAACTTCTGATATTATAGAAAAATATTGCGATGTAAACAGTAGCTCTTTTTTTATCTGTGGACCACAAGTTATGTATAATTTTGTTGAAAAAGAATTAGAAAAGTTCAATTTACCTCATAAACGCGTCCGTAGAGAAGCATTTGGTGAAATCAAAGATGTCCTAAGTAATCCAGACTTCCCTCAAGATGTAGCTGATAAGGTATTTATGGTTAAGACTCACATTGGAAGTTTGATTAAAGAAATACCAGCAAAGGCAACCGAATCCGTCCTTGTTGCTCTAGAACGGGCAAAATTAAATCCACCATCAAAATGCCGCTCTGGCGAATGTGGGTTCTGTCGTTCACTTCTTATTTCTGGTGATGTATATGTAAGTCCTGTTTCTGATTGGAGAAAAGCTGGGGATAAGAAATTTAACTATTTCCATCCATGCGCATCCTACCCAATTACAGATCTCGAAATTAAAATTCCAAGAACATTATAAATAACCAATTTTTTTTCTTTTTTATAGTAAAAATTAATCAAAGTGAATTTTTATGGTAAATGCGATATTAATTGTACTTGATACACTAAGACAAGATCATGTTGGATGTTATGGTAATACTTGGATAAAAACACCTCATTTAGACAAGTTTGCCAAAGAATCCGTGAAATTTACACGAATGTACCCAGAGTCATTACCGACACTCCCGGCACGAAAAGCCATCTATACTGGAAAACGTGTTTTTCCTTTTACGGATGACAAGCTTGGAAAGACAAAATCTGGACGGGGAGATTTTATCGCTGATGCTCTCGGCGCACCTGGTTGGGGTTCCATTTCAGAATCTCATGATACTCTAGCAGAGCGATTCAATCGTAAGAAGTATGTTTCAGCTTTATTTTCCGATGTTTATCATCAATTTAAACCGGGATATAATTTTAATCGTGGATTTCATCAATGGAAATGGATCCGTGGGCAAGAAGAAGATGCATATCTATCTGGACCACGAATCTCCGACGATATTCTTAAAGAATATCTCACTTCCAAAGGGGATGGAATAATAGCAGGTACGATATTTGGCCAACATATGATGCGTCGATTCCTTCAAAATGTACGCTGGTGGCGCTCCGAAGCTGACACTTTTACATCTCAAGTGTTTCGCGCAGCTGGGGAATGGCTGGATATGAATTATGATACTCTAATAAAAGGAAAAGGATTTATAACAGTGGAGTCATTTGACCCACACGAACCTTGGAATCCGCCGCCTCATTACATTCGACTATACGAAAAAGATCCTGATTGGGAAAAGGGATGTCGAAAAATATCACACTCGATTTATGGACCAGCGAGCATGCTTTCCGAAAAGGAACTCAAAAATTTAAGAACACGATATGCCGCAGAAGTGTCGCTCGTGGACACATGGTTTGGATATTTCATAGAATATATCAAACGGATCGGTATCTGGGATGATTCAATCATTGTGGTAGTTTCCGATCACGGCCACATGCTAGGAGAACACGGATTTATAGCAAAAGCTGCCAACCCGCTTAGACGTGAAGTCGCTGATCTTGTCGCTATGATCCGATTTCCAGAAGGCGAAAATAGTGGTACAACCTGTAATAAGTTTTGTTATCATCATGACATCACCACCACTATCTGTGAAGCCTGCGGTATTTCTACGAATAATTTAGATGGTAAGGACCTATTGAAATTGGTTCAAGATGAGGAATTGACGTATTACGATCACATTTCGATAGCTTGGGGTGGCTCTGTAGTAGTTTACGATGGAAATTTTTGGTATAATGGGTATGTGTGGGACACGGAAGGAGGAAGTCTATTTGATGTCAATAAAGACCCCAGATTAACTGAGGATATTATTTTAGAGGCTCCCGATAAGGCAAAAGAACTATTAAAGCTTTGTTGGGAGGATGCGCGAGAACCAATTGATATGGAATTTATGCGAAAATTCAAGGACTTATTAGGATGTACACCAGTTGCCAAAAAACTTACGAAACAAGATAAAAAAGAAGTTTAATTAAAGTTTTATGTTATTTACGAAAATATAATATTAATTAATTAATATTCCAAGACATCTCTAAAAATTTTTTATATATATCTATTTTATTTCTTTTTATTTAATTGCCAAATATTTATTTCTCAGTATTTCTTTAAGTTTTTTAATCTACTTCTAAAGAAATAAATTATTATCTAGAGAAATAAAGAAAGTAATGGACATAAAAATTAAATTGGGAATTATTGCTTTTTTCATAATCCTAATTCAGTCAAGTTTAAAACTACTAGGGGTAATCCTAACGGGAAGTCTTAGTTTTTTATCTGAAACTGTTGATACGCTTACTGATTTTTTTTTTATTTTTCTAACAATTTATTCTCTGTATATAAGTCAAAAGCCCCCAGATTTCGAACATATGTACGGACACTCCAAGATTGATTCAATAGGAGGATTGATTCAAGGGATTATATTGATAAATCTTTATTGTATTCTTATTTATTTAGCTGTTCAAACAATACTAACCAAAGCGTATGGTATAATGAATCCTGATTTAGGGTTTCAATTACTAATTATTTCGTTCATTATTAATTTAACTTTTTCTAGGATTTTAATGTGGCAAGGAAAGAAACGGAGTAGCTTATCAATTAAAATTTTGGGTTTAAATTTATTCCAAGATTCTCTTAGAGCGATTGTAGTTATGATTAATTTCATTTTAGCTCTCTTTTTCAGTATCCAATTTTTAGACCCATTTTTTAGTATTGGTCTCTCTTTGTGGATTATATTCACCGCGTTTAAGCTTTCAAAAGAAGGCATTAAAGATTTAATTGATGAAAATCCCATAAGTTATCTTATTTTAGAAGAAATCAAAGAAAAGGTTTTTAACCTCGATCACGTTAATGGCGTTGAAGAATTAAAAGTCAGAATTGGCGGAAATACGTTATTTTTAGACGTTCGCTTATCTGTTGAAGATCATATATCTGTTGTTCATGCAAATGAAATTACACAAGCAATTCATACATTGAGTAAAAAATATTTTTCGTCGTATAATGTAGAATCCATAGTTGAGATGAATCCTTTAAGTGGTGAATCTTCAATAGGTGAAGAGATAATTAACTTACTTTATTCAATGAAAAGTGAATTTAATGAGATTTCAGATTTCAGGAATTTAAACGTTTTCAGAATAGAAAATAAATACTTTTTATCTGTAGCAATAGTAGTTGACGAGAATTTATCACTAGAAGAAGCTCACGAATTAAGTAATATGTTTGAAAATCAACTAAAGGAACAAGTTCCGTCTATAGCACGAATAACTACTCATATAGAAGCAGAAGCAAAGATACAAAAATTAGTAGCTGATCACTTAGTCTGTACTCCTATTGATCCTCAAAAGAAAAGAACCATCCAGATTACTTTAGAAAGCTTATTAAAAAGTGTTCCAGAAGTTAAAGGATATCATGGTTTAGAATTTTGGGCAGCACTTGATTTTTGTGCCCTCGAACTCCATGTTTTTTTTGATGGATCCTTAAACATCTCGAAAGTTCATAATATAGTTTCAAATTTAGAGCAACAAATAAAAGAATCATTAAAAATTGAAAATCTAACAGAAATTATAATCCATTCCGAACCTTTAGAAGGTCGAACAGACGGAACTTTTTTTTAATTCAAAATGGAAAATTATAGCTAAATAAACCTAGTTCTTTTTGCATTGTTTTAATATCTTCTTGTAAGCTTTTGTTAATTGGAATGCCTTGTTTTTTTCTTACTTTTTCAGAATAATATTCTTTTTCTCCAGCAGTATATATTCGATTTTTACCAGGTGCTTTCTTAGAGTTTCTAAGAGTTCTCATAATAGTCCCAGTAGTTCGATTAAACATTTTCAAGGGAGTAAAGTGGTTTACATTTATTGCTAAAAAGAAGTGCCCAACTTTTAAGCGTTTTTGGTCTTCTTCGATAATTCCTGCTGTATCTTTAAGGAATATTCCATTTTGTAACGCTGATGATAAAATTTCTACTAGTGTAGCATATCCAAAACCCTTATAACCTGATTTATTTTCGCCTTCACCGCCTAGCGGTAAAAGAGCTGCAGTACTATCTTCTAAATTTTTTAATGTTTCTTGAGGATCGTTTTGCGTTCCTCCATTCTTGGTTATGATTACTCCTTCAGGAAGCGGTTTTTGCTCTCTATTATAAACTTCTATCTTACCCCTTTGAATAATTGAGGTTGCACAATCAATCATAAAAGGAAATTCTTCGTCTGTTGGTACCCCCGCAGTCAATGGATTTGTACCTAACATTGGTTCTACACCAAATGTTGGAGGGACAGCAGGTCTAGCGTTAGTGGTTGTAATCCCTATCATTCCTTCTTTTGTAGCCATGAGAGAATAATAGCCCGCAATCCCAAAATGCGTAGAATTCCTAACTGCAACAGCTCCGAGTCCATATTTTTTGGCTTTTTGAATCGCTAATTTCATAGCATTATAACCTATAATCGGTCCTAACCCACATCCTCCATCAATAACCGCAGTTGTAGGACCTTTTTTAACGATCTTTATCTTTGTTTTTGTATTATAAATTCCTTTTATAATCCTATCGTAATACATCTTACATCTCTGAATACCATGCGAATCTATTCCTCTTAGATCGGATGTAATTAATACATCTGCAATTATTTCAGAATCCGCTTTATTTACATTAAGACCAACGAACACATCTCTAATAAAATTCTTGAGAGTCTTAATATCTATGTAAATAATATCACTAAATAAGGGTACTACTTCATTTTTTGTACTTGTCATATAGACCACTTTGAATGCAATAGAATTTTATTAGAATTCCTTCTATTTAATTAAAATCATATTGAATATAAGTTGAAAGTTCGTGTAACTCTAATCTTAATAATTTTTAGCGATTTTTTTGATAATTTTATAGAAAAAGTGTTAGAAATTTATTGAAAAATTAGCTGAAAATAAAAAATTAAATAATAATTATTAATTTATTGTATTAGCCATGAGTAATAAACTCTTGAAAAGATTTCCTACTATTGCTTGTTGTGGATTAGATTGTGGGTTATGTCCTGTTTATTATACCAAGGGTCCTTCAAGATGTTCTGGATGTTGTGGTCCAGATTTTTCTAATAAACACCCTTCATGTTCAATAATAACTTGCTGTGTCAAAAAGAAAAATTTTGAAACATGTGGCGAATGTGAAGATTTTCCTTGCCAAAAAATAAAGATTTGGGATCTTGCTGACTCTTTCATTTCTCATAAAAAATCTCTTGTTAATTTAAGAGAAATAAAGAAAATTGGTTTGGAAAAATTCATGGAACAACAAAAAAAGAGAATTGATTTTCTGGAATTTGCATTGAATGATTATAATGAAGGAAGATCTAAAAGCTTTTATTGTATTGCATCAGCATTATTGTCCATTTCATTTTTAGAAAGTTGTAAGAAAACACTTAAGCAAAAAATGAGCAACGAGAATATAAGAAATATTAAAGAGAAATCAAAGATGCTTAAAGATATTCTGAATAAAGGAGCTAAAGAGGAGTGTGTTGAGTTAAAACTAAGGAAAAAAGCTAAATAAAAAAGCAAAAAAAAAGACAGAAATGAAATCACTCTATTGGATTCTTTGTTACATTTTTTTAAAAAGGAAATTCATATTTATCCAGATGAAGTTCCTTTCGCATAATTTTGATATCTTCTTGTAAACTTTTGTTAATCGGAATGCCCGTTTTCAATCTTTCTTGTTCGGCAATAAATTCCTTCTCTCCCGCCGTGAAAATCTTTTCCTCGCCTGGAGCCTTTTTTGACTCTCTCAATCCCCTCATGATATTTCCGGCTGTTTTTTTAAAAGAACCTGTTGATAGGAAGCTTTCAACATTAATTGCTAGAAAGAAATGTCCCACTTTTAAGCGTTTTTGGCCGTTTTCAACGATACCTATCGTATCTTTAAGATATATTCCATCTTGTAAAGCCGCAGATAATAATTCAACTAAAGTTGCGTAACCATAGCCTTTATAACCTGAAGTCCCTTCTCCTTTGCCACCTAAGGGTAATAACGCAGCTTTCCCTTTACTCATACCATCTAATATTTTGGCAGGATCAGTTTCTGTTTTTCCATCGTCTGTTATTACCACCCCATCCGGTAAAGGTTTATTGATTCTATTATATAATTCTACCTTACCCCTTTGAACGATTGTAGTGGCACAGTCAATTAAGAAGGGGAATTTTTCGTCTGTTGGAGCACCTACCGTTAACGGATTTGTTCCTAACATTGGTTCAACACCAAAAGTAGGGGGCATGGAGGGGCGAGCGTTAGTGACTGCGAAGCCAATCATCCCTTCCTTTGTAGCCATGAGAGAATAATAACCCGCAATTCCAAAGTGGGTCGAATTTCGAACAGCAACAGAACCAAGCCCATACTTTTTCGCTTTTTCAATCGCAGTTTTCATCGCCTTATAAGCAATAACATGACCCATTCCGCAATTTCCGTCCCAAAGAGCCGTAGTTGGACCATCTTTAACGATGTCAATCTTTGTAATTACTTCGTACATTCCAGCTTTGATACGATCGAAATACATTTTACAACGTTGTATTCCATGGGTATCAATCCCTCTAATATCAGAAGCAATTAACACTTCAGCTATAATGTGGGCATCGTCTTTAGGAACCCCAAGGCCAATAAAAACATCTCTCATGAAGCTTTCAAGTGTTTTTGCGTCGAGATATATAATATTTTCAGACATAGTAATCCTTTAAAATTTACTTATATTTCATTATTTTATGATAATTGAACTATATTCTAGCCTATTTTTGATTTTACATAAAGTTTATATTTTTTAATTATTAATCACATTTCATATTTAATATGATTAACAATAAAACTAAGGAAGATCTACAATGCCAAAAACGAATGTAAATAATATAGAGATTGAATATGAGACAATCGGGGACCCGGTATCAAAACCGTTGTTATTAATAGCGGGACTTGGAAGCCAGATGCTTGCTTGGTCGGATGAGATGTGCGAAATTCTTGCAAATCGTGGCTTTTTTGTAATAAGATTCGACAACCGAGATGTAGGGTTGTCAACAAAACTCGAAGATGCAGGTATACCAGACATGATGGAGATCAGTGCGGCCTATACTCGTGGAGAAATACCTAAAGTTCCATATACATTAGAGGACATGGCTGATGATGCCATCAGCGTATTGAACGCTCTGAATATTGATAAAGCACACATCTGTGGGGCTTCCATGGGCGGAATAATCGCACAGATACTAGCATATAGACATCCTTCTCGTTTATTATCTCTCACAGTAATTATGAGCACAACTGGAAATCCCGAACTTCCACCTTCAAAGTCAGAAATCTTGATGCAATTCTTCGCACCTGTTCCATCTGAGCGTGAAGCATATATTGAAGAGATGGTCAAACGTGATAGTCTGATTAATGGTACATTTCCTTATGATGAGGACAGATCAAGAGAGTATAGAACAAGCGAGTATGATCGAAGTTATTACCCTCAAGGAATAGCCCGCCAATTAGCAGCAATGGCAGTTCCAGGTAATATTAAACCTTATATAGCTGCAATATCGGCACCTACAGTTGTTATTCATGGAACTGAAGACCCTTTTAACCTTATTGAAGCGGGTAAAGAGATTGCGTCTACGATTCCCGGAGCTGAATTAATGCTTGTGGATGGAATGGGGCATAGTTTTCCTCGTGAAGTCATACCAAATATTGTAAACGCATTAGTTGCGAATAGCAACAAGAATGGCAATTAGAAAGTAATGAAGGAAAGCAACATAGATGATCAAGTTCAAAAACAATCTTTGGGATACATTTTCAATCTCTGAACGTCATGATGTGAGAAGTAAAAACCTAAGTGGAATTAGATTCAACCAGTTTACCTTTGGTTTTGTCGATTTCGCCTATATATCCTGTACCGCGTGGATAACCACCAATTCCAGGTTTGACCATAGGAGCGTGGAAGTGACCTTTAGCCCAAGGAGCGGGGAACTTTTGAAAAATAGTCGATGCGAGTAAAGCAAACGTTTGAATCGCGATGTATATGGCATAGTTGTCCCAAATAGTGAGAAAACCCAAACAAATAGCCACATTTGGTATGTGACAAACAACAGTTTTGACGATTATAGACCTTGGAGTGTCATGCTCTGGGCTAACATAAATGTCCCAGAAGTAATTTTGAATGAAATATTGCCATAAACCCATGGAGGCGAAACCAAGTATGTAATTAACCGCACTAGGTACGCCGGTTAGGCTCCAAAGGTGATAAAACGAAAGAAGAATGCCTCCAGTGCTAAAACCCCATATAACACCAAACACGATCTCAGAACCGAGATGGAATTTACGGTTGAAAGTGAGCGTCATGCGAGACCATAGAATCCAATATGCAATGAAAACATAGATAACACAGAAAGAGAAGTGGGCTATCCAAAAGGGGTTTGAAATTTGCGCCGTAGTGAATATGGGCTGGTTGAGTATCTGTTCAAATGTGCCAGAAAGAGCCGTAAAAATATTGCAAAAAGAAAAATAGATTAATGCTCGAATCCAAGCTATACTTGGTTTCCAACCATCGATGGGAAGTCTTCTGTACTTAGTTATATAAACTACTATCATAGCTATGCCAAATATGGCGACACAAACTATAAATATAGCTATAAATATGTTTCCAGACATATTAATCATCAATTCTTTTTAAAAACTTTTGTTAACACTTATTTAACTAAATCTAAGCTATCTTATTTTCGATTTTACAAAAAGTTTGATAAAATATTATTTCCATGTTATGTGATTTTTTGAATTCCTTTTCAATCTATTTTACTTATGATATTGAATGACATGAAAGTTAAAGTAGAAGGGAAATTTTTCAAAGAAGTAACTGTTGACGACGATGGTAACAACATAACTTATGTCTTTCCTGACACGAGCGAATTTTTATCGATATTAAGGAGAAAGTTAAATAAATAGTTAATCTGAAAGATAAATCCATCAATCGATTATTATTTTTTTAACAAATAAGTTATAAAGGATTGAAATAATCAATTAATTTGTTTAATTACATAATTTTAAATTTATAATTACAATTTGGATGATCTTAAATGAGTCTTTACAGTGTATTGGAATCGATTCTTGTGATGGCGGCTGTTATATTTACGTTAATGGGTAATATTACAGGAAATTTAATGTATATATTAATCGGCGTTATTTTAGGAGGTTTTGCGTTTTTAGGAGCCTTATTTATAACTTTGAGAGTCAAGAAAGATACTGGAATTGACGACGTGATATTTATAAATGCGGTAGTATTTCCGCTAATGGTTGCTATTATCTTCACTTTAGGTTCCGTTAATATAGGATTAACGCAATATCAAGTTATCTGGTTTGATTTAGGGCTTGCTATAGCAATGTTTATTGTTTTTATGTGTGTTTGGATATTCTTAAAGCAAAAATGGAAGTTTCTTATTGTGGAGGATGTCGATTTTACAACCACTACTGATAAAGAGAAGTATCCTCAATTTTTATTGGCCACACTAATATTAGGAGGAATATTTGGTTTAATCTTCATTGTTTTTAAGTTCTTTTTTATTTGGTTCGGGTATCAAATTACTTCGTACATCGTAATGAGCTTTACTTTATTGGTTACTATAATTTTATCATTTTTCCTTAGTATTTTTGTAAGAAAAATGAAAGAGCGCCCTCCTAAGGTTAAAAAAGAAAAAGAACCAAAAATTAAAAAGGAAAAAAAACCAAAAAACACAAAATCTCAATAAATAATCTATTCTTTTTTTTTTGTTTAGTAAGATTAGAATTTCTTTTTTCTTATAACTTCAATAAATTTTTATTTTTCCATTCATTTTATTTTTATGGAGCGTTTGGGGTGCTCTGAAGTCCCTTTGCTGGACGGACCACAAAATCCTCATTAGTGGAAATTGCCTGGATTCAGGTTTCATGAGTATTATTATCCAATTTTATGTCCCGGCGAAGCGATCCCCTTGATGGTGGGTACCAGAATAGGGCCTTTTGTAGGAAAGGCTCGAGTTCGTAATAACAAACCCGATCAGGCCAGGGATGGAGCAATCGTAAGTTTAGGAATTCACGCTTTATGGTAAGGTCGTGGAGGAGCATATTATCTGGTCATAATAGTAGGATTGGAATCGAGGTTCAGGTCTTTTATTCTTTTTCTTTATAAAAACCATTTCCTAAGATTAATACGATTTCTTCTTTACTTTAAGCTTATATTTACAGTGAGAATTACTATTATCAACAATACACTCCTTAATTTCAGTCTCAAATTGAAACTCAGGAAATAGACTCGTCAAAAAACTCCTCGTATAAGGAAGACATATGCTCTCTTGAATATTTTTTGCGCTTGTTGGGTTCCTTTTTCCGCCAATTGGACAAAATTTCTTTGAATGTTTTAATTGAATAAAATATGTGTTCTCATCTATTTTTTTAATTGAAGTTGAGGCACCTAACGCTTTATAAGACGTTTCTAAAGCAGTTGTTAAATCATTAATACCTTTTTCTTTATATAAAGCGGCTAATTTTGCTCCCAATTTTGTGCTAACGGCTCGTGGGAGGTTTTCTCCGCCAACATCAATCATCTCGTTTATATATGCGTGAAAAAATTTTAAAGCATCTTTTACCATTTAAATCAACCCCTAATTGACTTTTCCTAATTTTTTACTAAAATTGTGGTCAAACAATCCTTAACTCTAGATAAAAAGTCAAATAAATCGTATATAAATTTAAGCATGTTTGTAACTATTAATCCCCTTTCAAAATAAAACGTAAAAGTTTATCTTTATCTTCTTCAGCATAATTAATTCCAATTCTTTTACCCAATAAGATTTGTTTATCATCGATCTTCTCTCCTTCGGCAAAAAAGAGTGCTGATTTTTCAACGCAAGAATCTTTGCCATTAAACTTCTCCTTAGTTATTTTCATAGCCATACAAAGCTTGCTTGGACCATCCACTAAATTTTTATAATTCTTGCCAACTTTAATGGTCCGATTTTCTTTCATTAAGTCAATCCCATCAATTGGATACAAATTTCTTATGAATATTGAACATGGAAACCCCTCTGGTTCAGTGATAACATTAAGGCAGAAATAGGTACCATAGATATAATAAATGTAAAAAGTACCGGGTTTCATATACATTATTTTTGTTTTCTCAGTTTTTTTATAATTATAGCAGTGACACGCTTTATCCTTTACACCTAAATAGGCTTCTACCTCAATAACTTTTCCAATCATTCTTCCTTTCGTTGTTTTTCTTACGAGATATTTTCCTAAGATGTCCTTACCTACTTCGGTCGTATCTCTCGAAAAAAATTCCCTTGTTAACCTTCTTAACTCGTTCAATTCAGAATCAATTCTTATTACAAACTTGTAAAATTAAAAATTTATATATTTAAAAGATTATGAATAACTAATAAAAGATTTTAATAAAAGATTATTAACTTAAGCTAAAATGAACGCTCCAGAAAGAATACTAAAAACGATTAAGCACGAAGAACCAGATAGGGTTCCCGCTTTTGAAAGTGCGTTTACAAACAACACTATAATAAAACATTATGATGTAAATCTTAGCGGTGGTCGTGGATACAAAAACATCTATAAATTTTTTAGTAAAGTAGGAATAGAGTTAGTTCTTAGTTATGTAAGTTTATTTCCCCGAAAAATGTTTAGGGGAGGATTTATAGATGAATATGGTAGAGTAATGAAATATGAATATGCTGAAGACAAAACTATGATCTTAGCTTACCACGGAGGGCACTTTAAGTCGTTTGAGGACTACGAAAGCTGGGAACAGCCAGACCCAAACTTAAAATCTCGAATGGATCAATTTCTATCAGGAAGAAGTATTCAAAAAGAAATGGATGACGCAATTTTTTCTATTCCTTCAACTGGAGCTCTAATGGAATGTGCTTGGGAGGGTTTTGGAATGGAAACCTTTTCACGAATTACAGGACGCGATAAACAAATGAAAAGGATATTCGACGATCGAGGAGCGTTTACAGTAGAGTTGGTAAAAATCTTAGCGGAAAACGAAGCTAAAATGGTGTTGTTATGGGACGATTACGGATTTAAGAATGGCTTATTCATGAGAACAAGTTTATATCGAAAACATATATTTCCATGGTTAAAACAAATATGTGATACCGCTCATAAGTATGATTGTAAGATTCTTTTACATTCAGATGGAGATTTAATGGAAATTTTTGAGGATATTATAAAATGTGGAGTTGATGCGCTCAATCCCATCGAATCTACTACTGCTAACCCAGATTACGATATATTTAAATTAAACGAAATGTATGGCGATAAGATTACTTTTGTTGGCAATTTAAGCCCTATCATGCTAGCAATGGGGGAGATTTCTGAAATTGAAGATTACGCTAAAAAATTAATACGAGAATTAGCACCAGGTGGAGGATATATTTTTAGTTCAGGACATAGCATACATCCAGCTGTTACAGTTGATAGATTTGAAGCTATGCAAAATATTAAGAGAAAATACGGGACTTATCCTATAAATGTTCCAGATTAATATATCTAAGTAAGCTATTAATAATTGGAACTTAACTCGTTTTTTAAGAATGAAACCAACTTGTCATTAGAAGCTATGAAAGGGAATTTCAAATAAATAGATAAATCTCCTTCAATTTTACTTCCATTAAGTGAAAAGAATTCTCCTCCAGCTTCTTTTAGGATTAGTAATCCCGCTGCAACATCAACCAATCGATTTGTTTCTCTTAAGTTAACAAAAGCTTCCATGCTACCTTTCGCAAGTTGGCATAATGTTAAGGCACTACTCCCTAATACGCGTATGCGAAAAAATCTCCTAAATATTGGTCTTAAATTATCTATGTGTTTAAAAAAGTTTTTCATAGGGAGATTTAACTCAAAAAAGCACTTATCAGTAATGTCCAAATCAGAAACATGAATTTTATTATTATTTAAATAAGCGCCCTCGCCTTTAATTGCCCAATAAATACCTTTCGTGTTTAAATTAAGAACCACTGCTTTTTTTATGTCGTTAATCGTTCGACCTATAGCATAGGCTATTGATATAGAACAGTACGGGATTCCTCTTACTGCGTTATTAGAACCATCAACAGGATCGATAATTAAAACATTTTGGCTTTTAATTGCTTTTTCCTTATTTCCTATATATCGTTCGCCTAATTCTTCGCTAATTAACAATAGATTTACATTCTCATTTTCTAAAGTATTAATAACTACATCTTCAGCAATAAGGTCTATTTGCATTGAAATATCCCCACCTGCGCCCCTCTGAGCTTTTTCTGCCGCCTTTTTAGTGCCTAAAATAGGATTTATAGCATCATATACATTTATAGCAATTTGTTTCAATAAATCGATACTAAGTTCCATGATATAACCAATCAAAAATTTGATTAAATAATAAAATACAATTAGATAAATATCTTTTATTAAGAGGATTGAATATGTCTTTCTTGTTCCAAAATTTCTTTTATGCTACTTAACTTAGTTACAATCGTTTGAACAAAGCCATTTTCCAAGAGTAAATGTGGCCCCTTATTCAACTCATTTTTTAAATAAAGCTTATCGATTTTTTCTAAAAGTAGCCATTCAGAAATTAGTATACCTTTTCTTTTTTCTTCCTCCGCAAACTTGTTTGTTAGAATATTATAGTTCTTTAATTCAAGAAAGTTATTTTCTTCTTGCATTTCCAAGATAGCAAAGAAAGGCGTTTCTCCAAAGTGCTCGGAGATTTTAGAACTTAAACCTTCGTTGTTCGCTAAAGGCACGGCGATCTTTATAACTTCTTTTGGTAGAGTTTGAGAAATAATAATGATTCTAAAGATTTGAGTGAATTCTGCTTGGATTTTATCTGACAGCGCATTTTTCAACGACTGTATTTGATGCAAATGAAGTTCTTTATTTAAAATTACTACAACTTCTAAAAAAATATATCGACCGTAAGATCTAATTTCAAGGTTTTCAATCTCTTTAACATTTGGAAAGTTTTTAATCACATTATAAAGTTCATTTCTTTGGTCAAAATCGATAATAGCGTCTAATAATATTTTAGTAGAGGTCAAGAAAATATCGTATCCACCTTTAATAATTAGTAAAGCAATAATTAGACTAATTATTGAATCTAGAAAATTAACGCCGAATAAAGCACCTATAAAACCGATTATCACTGAAGACGAGATAAGGTTATCGTAGAATTTTTCGCTTGCTTGAGATTGAATTATGGGTGAGTTTGTCTGTTTTCCTATTACTCTTAAATATAAGGTTGTTGAGAACGAAATAGTCAATGAAGCGATTAAGAAAATAAAAATTACGGGAGAAGTTATTATTTGTTTTGGAAGTCCAACAAAGTGAGCGAATATTTCGGAGAACGAAATAATAATTACATTATACGCTGTATAAAATATGACTAGCGATATAATTAAGCTGATTATATTTTCTATTTTGTAATATCCATAAGGAAATTTTTCATTTGGTTTTCTTTTTGCGTAACTGATTCCAACTAAAGCAGCAAACACCATAATTATATCCGTAAGATTATCAAAAGCATCTGCTTGAAGCGCCAAACTACCGCTTAAATCGGCAAAAATTAACTTAAAAATAAATAGACTTAAATTTACTACTAATAATACAGAATTCACGAAAATTGGTTTGGTGTAAAATTTTTTACTTTTATCTGGTTCGTTCATTTATCTACAACAGCTTTTTTCTCTTGAATTTTTTCTTGATTTTTTACTTTATATTGAAATAGTCTAATTATGTATACAATTAATGCCCCCATGAAACACCACACGCATATTATAGTTTGCAATAATCCAGGAAAACTAGTATTCTGATAGAAAGGATTAAAATCGAGAGGAAAAAAAGGTTGAATATCCGTGTAAATAGGGAAATCGAGTAAAATATGAATATAAATTCCCGAAAGAGAGGCAACCAAGATTTTTTTAAACGATACATCTTGTTCTAACTTGAAAAACGACATTAAAGGGTAAAAATGTCTTCTAATTTTGCTCATTACCACCGTCAAGAGAAGTGCAACAATAGTTCCTCCTAAAAAACTGTGGAAAAAACCATGAAGCGGGTAATCTAAGTTAAAAAGTAAGATAATAAATGGTTCAATATCAACAATTACGCTAGCAATTAAGAATGTAGGAAAATCGATGAAATTAAGAAACAACAATCCAATCATTAACCCTGGGCCTAAATGATATGTTGTGAAAGGCATACAATAATAATTTATTCTTTTAACATTTAAATTCCCATGATGGAATATATCTAGATTATAAAATGAAGTTTGATTACATTAATTTTAACATTTATTCCAGATTATAATTAACCTACAAAATAAAAAGATTAAATTAGCTCAATTTCGACTAAAACTGTTTCAGGAATCTGGATCTTCATAATAAGATGCATCGAGCGCTCGTTCGCAATTATTTCAAAAAGGCGTTTGTGGATTCTCATTTCAAACTTCGCCCAAGTCGCAGTTCCTTGACCAGAAGGTGCTTTTAATACGGGTACGCGTAATCTCTTTGTAGGTAAGGGGATAGGTCCAAGTTTTCTAATGCCTTGATTTTTACATACGCTTTCTATTTGTTCGCATACGGCTTTTAGCGCTGGAAGCTTTGTCGATGAAAGCCTAATTCTTGCTCGCTGCATTTTTTAAACAATTTTTAATTGAAGTAGTTAGAATTAGAAATTATTAAAATTAAATAAATTTTATCATTCATACCTTAAAACAAGAAACTTAACTTTTATTGAGAAATAAAGTATCGCCAAATTAATTATTTTTACTTTCTTTTTGTTCTATTTTATTTAGTATTATTAAACTTAGGATGCTTAATTGAGTTTTTAAAGAGGCTTTTCTCCCCCATTTTTTATGAACACCTTTGAGTAATAGCGTTATCAAAATTGTAGTTCCTACGAAGGCTATCCAAATAGTCAAAGCGTTTAATTGACGAAAAAATATAAAATACAATGGATCATGCGCCAAATAAATAGTGAAAGAGTAAAAAGAATAGTAAAAGAAAAATCTATAACTTTTTTTTGTTTTAATAATTTCAAATTCTTCAATATATAGAAGTATTGAAAGCAATATTAGAAAAAAACCAATAGAAAACACTAGCGAAGAAAAGGTTCTACGATAAATAATATCAGGAAAACGAAAAATGAAAGCAAATGTCACTGAAATTATCCCAATTAACAATAGAGGCGTTATAAACACATGTTTTATCGCATGTTCCCTTTCCCTTTGATCGTTAATTTTATTAACATCAGTAAATGAATCTCCCACTACAGTTCCAAGGAGAAATATAGAAAAATAAGACAAGATTGTAAATTGTTCTATAGGATGGAATAAAATATAGAATAATAGCCCATAAATATTAGTTTGTCCATCATAGGTTAGCAATAAGGGTGAAATATATTGATTGCCAACTAGTAATACAATTCCAACTAAAATCCTAAATATTTTTGAAGTATTTAAGAAGAAATACCCCAATAAGAGCGAAACCGCGATTGTTTGTAAAACATTCCACGCCCAAATCCATGTAAGATCGTTAATTCCAAAAGCTATTACTATATTATAAAGCAAAGCTACGATTAATAATAACAAGGCTCTAATAAGGTATATATTTTTAACTCTGCGTATAGTAAGTCCATTTGGGTCGTCTATATTTGTAACTTTTCTTTTATAAGATAAAATAGCACTGAATCCTGAAATAAACATAAATCCAGAAGCAGCTATAGGCGCTAAAAATGCAAACAATATATTGATTAACCATCTATCCTCGATTCTAATCCACCAATCAATTAGATGACCAAGGATCATGAGAAGTATACATAATCCGCGAATTATATCAACACTCTTAATTCTTTTCATTCTTTAGCAACTTTTTTTTAAAATTAATAATAAGGTTTTCCTTCTTTTCCTATTTAATAGTTATTACTAAAAAAAGTTAATGACAGTTTCACAAGATCGTTAGAAAATATGTATTTTTTCAAACCAATAAACACTTTTAGAGAAATTTAAGAAAACCCTAAAAGAAATTTATTCCCCAAATGCACATTTTTAAGATATTTTTTAGCTATTTCTAAGCATTTTGTTGCCTGTTTTTTTGGAGTTATTGGTAAATCCTTCATTTTGTAATCACCATGAAACACTAAAAGGCTATAGGGAATCTCAGGATTTATCTCACTAATAAATCTCGCAATTAGCTCCACTTCTTTGTGATTCGTATAGCCAGGAACCATTAAAGTACATGCACTCATTTCTGGCATGTATTTTCCCCGTGTATTAAAAAAAATTTCCGCAAGGTATTTGAAATTTTCAAGGGTTTTACTATTACTGACACCGCATAAAGCTATATTAAGTTTTTCATTGAAAGTTTTTAAGTCGAACTTAATATTACCACCTGTTTTTATTGCGAGTCTCATGCATTTTTCTACTAAATCTTGTCTTCCACTTCCATTAAATTCCCAACATATCCTGAATTTTCTCTTTTTATCTTGTTTTTCAATTTTTTCTATAATTAGTCCTGCTAAATTAATAGAAAATGGTAGTTGGACTTCTGGAGTACCGCCGAAATAACATAAACATGTGATTTTCTTATTTTTTACTATTTGTTTTGCTAAAAATTCAGCGTCGAATAGATGCTTCTTTGAAAAAAGCTTATGAGACGAGTTTTGACAGCTTAAACAGTTATACGAACATCCATAAAGAAACGCGGCGTACGAGTATGTATCATATTCCGCGTTACAAAACCATGCATTACAGCAATTAGTTGGTATTCGATCAAGGTACCCGTGAATATAACCTCTTGATCTAGAAGGTAAAGGCAACTCCCCACTTTGACTTTTCGGTATATTTCGCAACCCACAATAGCTTAAATCATTTTTAGAAAGAACACATTCGTTAATGCAAAGGTTACATCTTAATTTAGCATCCATATCATCTGCTTTTGGAGGTTTGGATGGCAAATCTACTAAATTTCTAACTTGTTTATGAACGGCTAAAATATGAGGTTCAACGACTTCCCAATTTTCGTTTAGAATGCAATCTCGACATAATTGAAGCACATCAGAGATAAACTTGCCTGTTTTTCCACAAAATATGCAAGTTCCTATATCTTCTCACCGCTTTTTTAATAATAAGTAAGTCTGACCCGCTTTTTGAGCAGGATTCTTTTTAATCATAAATCCATCAAAACCGTTATTATTAAAGGAAGATATAAATAAATCTAATTCTTTTTCGTCTTTTGGGTAAAATTCGATTATTATTCTTCCTTTTGGTTTCAATATTTTTCTCAAATATATCGCTGTATTATTAACAGTTTTAAATTTGTCTCGAATTGTTTCTGTTCCATAAATTATAAAATTGTAAGCAGAAATTGAAATAATATGATTAATTGAAGCCTTTCTTAAAGGTAAATAATTAATATCAGCTAATATGAGCTCTAGATTTTTTTTATTTTCTGATTTTTTTTTTTTTTTAGTTTTTGCTTTCGAGACCATATCGATTAGAATATCGATACCAATAACTCGATGGCCACTATCCACTAATATTTCCGAAGAAAAGCCTGAGCCACAACCTAAATCCACAATAATGTAATGATTGCCTTCTAAAACGTCGTAGTTACCGAGATTATCCAATTTATCATCGCGTAAGTATTGTAAACATAATAAAGTCGTCTTTTTTTGATTTCTTTCCATCCATGTTGAATTATCATATTCTACTGATTTATCACCGATGTAGGAATCTGGAAATTTAGGCGTACCTTCGCGATTTGACATAAATTTTCTAAATTAGAAAATGCTAAAAAGTATACATATAAATTATTAAATAAGTAGATAAAATATATATGTAGTCATAAGAATAAGTTATATGCCAAATTAAAAAAAAAACATTTATATTAAAAGGAATCGAGTTTTAACATGTCAGAAAAAAATACTATCCTAATTTGTGACGATGAGCCAGATATCGTCAATCTTACTGAAAGATTTTTACAACTTGATAGTTTTAAGACGCTTACTTGTAGCAATGGGAAAGAATGTTTAAAGGGTCTTGAAGAAAAACACGAGGAGATCGTCCTAATACTCCTTGATCTAATGATGCCAGGGCTATCAGGATTTGAAGTGCTCCGAAACATAAGATCGAAGGAAGACTATAAGGATATTCGAGTTGTCCTTTTCACAGTTAAGAGTTTTAAAGAAGATATTGAAAAAGGTAAAGATTTGGGCGCAGATGGATACATTACCAAACCTTTTTCGGGTAATGAACTGCGTGATTACATAAAAAAAGTTTTAAATAGGTAAATTGTGTAACTAAAACTATTATATTCTGATTTAAGTTTGTAAATTACTTATTTCAAAAGCTCTAATCAACTTAAAATCAAATGATTTTTAAATAACTATTTATAAGTTAATTTTCTTGATATTATCGAGAAATTAGCTAAAATTATATATGTTTTATATATGACCAAATAAACCATTTATATGTTAGAATTAAAAATTATATTAAGATAAATCGGGGTTCTAAATGTCAGTAGCTAGAAAGATTCTCATAGTCGACGACGAAGAAGACATCGTCAATTTAACCGAAAAGTTCTTGCAACTTGAGAATTACGAAACTCTTACTTGTAGTAGTGGAAGTGAAGCGCTACAGATCGTGGAAGAAAAACACGAGGATATCGCACTAGTACTTTTAGATATTATGATGCCAAATCTTAACGGGTACGAGGTACTTAAATCCATAAAATCCAACGAAAAATTTAATCATATTCTTGTAGTTCTTTTTACTGTGAAAAATTTTTTTAAAGATATTAAAAAAGGTAAAGAACTCGGTGCGGATGGATATTTAGTTAAAGCAATTTCCGGAAACGAAATTGTAAACTATATAGAAAATTTACTTAAAAAGAAAAAAAAAGAAACTAATTAGTTACTTCTTAATTGTTTTTAAATTATTCTCGAAAAATCGATGCTTATTCCATAAATAAGATTAAAATTGATGAATAATTTTCTTAAGTATTAAAAATCTTTAATTAGAGTTAGGCTAAATTATGGTTGATACATATACAGTCACATTGGGAATTATTTTAGTGTTAATCGCAACTCCTATGTTTAATTTAGGGATTGTCTTCCAGAAAATGGGTTTACGAGCAGGTCCAGAAATTGCTTTCGATAAAGGATTTGTAGGCGTACTAAAAGCATTTAAAGAAATTGCAAAAAACAAGTGGTGGCTTTTAGGCGCTATTTTGGGTGTTGTTGCTTGGTTTCCGTACATAATGTCAATAGGATTAGTTGGATTTATGGTAGCAGAGCCAATTAATAGTATTGGTATTATCATTGTAGTTATTGCCGCAAACCGTATCTTAGGCGAGACTGTAGCTTGGTATGAGTTTCTCGCAATAACCGTATTAGCACTTTCCCCTATATTAATTGCTTTGGCAGGTATTTCAGAAGTCGCTATTAATTTATACGAAATGGTCATCCCATTAACAATTTTTTTGATAATAACATTATCTATTACCATTGGTTGCTTTATATATTCTCAAAAGAAAAGAGGAACAAAATTAGAGGGATTTTTTGTTATGTTAACCGGTTCTTTTTTTTTAGCGCTTGGAGGCGTCTTCACGAACATCCTAGCGCAAGCAATAGGGCAAGCAAACGTACAATTAACTTGGTATTTTGGGATAGAAATATTTTTTGGGGTATTCTGGTTTGATTACCCTCATTTGTGGGTTTTTATAGGATGGTGGGGTTTAGCGATTTGTAATTTAGCTAGTTTCGCGTTTTACCAAAGTGCTTTCCAAAAAAGTAGAATGGCTGTAGTATTTCCGATATTAGATTCAATTGGTTTATCAATACCTATAATTGCTGGAACTCTAGTTTTTAGACAAACATTCAATAATTATTTTCTGTTTTTCCTAGCAATCGCTTTAATATTCATTGGAACATCAACGCTCGGAAGATTTCAAGCAGAAATTGAGACGATAGATGTCAAGAAATCCTCTACCTCTATTAAAAAAGATGAGAAAATTTAAAGAAGTAACCATAGAAGTGGGACGGTTACGATTAAAGCAAAGCATAATGATTTTCTAACCATATGAGCAACATGAACGCACGGTTTTCTTCCTTTTTTATCTAATAGTTTTGGAAATAAAGTATGGTTGTGTGGTTCTCGTTGGTACCAATAAGCCGTTGACGACCAATCGTCTTTACGGCGGTTATCGTGCCCGTGCTCGATTGTGACCACTATTTTCTTATTGAAATAGATAGGGTCTTCAATATGATATCTATAATAGGAAATTTTGCCCCACCAGTTTAACCCCCCAGTTACAATTGTGCCGTGATAAGGGGCAGAGTATTTCTGGCGTTGCGCCCAGGCTTGGTTCACGTAATCTTCTGTACCCGTTCCGTGTAAAGTGGGTTCGCCTTTTTCAACATCTTCGTCGATATATATCATGTCATCTCCTTCGCCAGGCCAATTAATATACCAAGGCATAAATGTAATGTTATCAATATCTAAATGGCACCCAACAAAGTGACCTTTTCCTCTTGCTTCAAGGACTTTGTAATTTTCCATCAGAGGATTATCGACATTACGACCTTTATAACAGAATTTCTTTGGTTTCACCTTAAAGAATTTTTTTCCAGTTTTACTGTCTTTCTTTTTTGGAGTTGTAGGATTTTCGCGGTGCCAGAGAGCGTGGAATCTTCCATAGTCCCTTTCGTTATCAAATCCATCCTCGTAGATTTCGTAGTCAATGTAGTAAAAAAATTTCATAGGTTTAGAAGCATCGTTTTCTATAGTTATTTTGAAACCTTTTGAAAATGGCATTGGCCACCAACAATTGAATCCTTTTCCCGATTGTGGACTCATCTGGAGTGGCAATGAAACAAAATTTTTGTGTTTGGCGTGACCTAAGCCGAAGAAATCCCCAATTGGAACCTCTACGCTAGGTTTATCGTCTTGTTCACCGTCCCAATACAATCTAATTATTATGTTTCTTAAATAATAACGGTCTTTACATTTTATTGTACACCATAAATGAGTTATACACCCAGTACAATCTTCTTTTCCAATTGTTACCTTTTCTCCAGGTTGAACATCTATCCAATCTTTATTTCCCCCCGTCTTGTCGTAACTTGAAATTCGCTTCCTCTTTACCGTGTCAGGGTGGATTTTTGCAATACCACGTAAAGTAGATTCTCCTAATCGCATAGTGCTTGTTATCACTTGTTAATTTTTTAATGTTTTTATGTTTTTAATTCCAAATTTACTAATAATAATAGAAATTTATTAATTATCAAAAAAATTCTTAAATACTATTAAAATCTAACTCTACAAAAACATTTAAAACTTTTTGAATATATAGGAAGTGTGAATTAAATTGGTATTCGAAGCGTCAGACGATAAAATCTCTTTTATGAAACAATATTTCTCGGTTATTTTCTTAGTTGCTAACATTCTAGTTTTCGTATGGCAAATGATGGATCCTACGGGACAGATACACATTGAATATGCTTTTGTTCCTGCTGAATTTTTCGCTGGAGAAAAACTATGGACGATATTTACCTCAATGTTTATGCACGGAGATATTATGCATATAATTATGAATATGTGGTTTTTCATTGTAATAACAGATAATTGCGAACACGCAATGGGGCATATCTTCTATGTAATAACCTATATCGTATCTGGACTCGCCGGTTCACTTCTACATGCTTATAGCACAATAATGATCCCCATTTGGGGTCCGATGTTATCCAATATTCCCTCATTAGGTGCTTCTGGAGCAATATTCGGGCTTATGGCTGTTTATATGATACTATATCCTAGAAATAAATTTTTACTTCCCACACAATTAGGATCGATGAGAACTGTCTCTGCGGGATACTTTATATTAACTTATTTTATTGCCGAATTGACTTACGCCTTTTTTGCGTTTGAATTGTCAGGAACAGCACATTTCGCGCATGTTGGAGGTTTCGTTGCTGGTGCCGTTTTAGCAGGGATGTTTAAAGCCGTTAGAGGATCGTCATATAAGAAGAAGGAAAAATAATCGTAACCCAAAATTATTTAATAATTTTTTTATTTTCTTATTTCTTTTTTTAATAAAAAGTATGAAAATTTTTTCAATGATGAATTATTAACGAATTTAAATTATATAATTATTTTAATAAGATTGAGTAAGTAAAATGCCTACTAATATCGTTGTAATTGGCATGGGATACGTCGGTATTCCCATGGCCGCTCTGTTAGCTGATGTAGACGATTTCTATGTTACGGGTATTCAACGAAGGTCTCAAAGATCAAGTTGGAAAATTGATTGGCTTAATAATTGTAAAAACCCCTTTGAAGGAGATGAGCCAGGATTAGATGAGTTAATTGAAAGGGTAGTAAAAAATGGAAAATTTAAAGTTACTGACAAATATGACGATGCTAAAAATGCGGATTATATTTTAATCGATGTACAAACTCCTGTAGATGACCAAAGGACCCCAAGGTATGCATCTTTAAAGGAAGTTTCTCAAAAGATTTCAAAACACATGAAAAAGGGTGTTACAGTCATACTAGAATCTACAGTCGCACCTGGAACGACAGATAACGTTGTACAAACTATTTTAGAAGAAGGAAGTGATTTAAAACGGGGTAAGGATTTCTACCTTGTTTTTTCGTTTGAGCGCGTAATGCCCGGTAAGTTATTAGATTATATCATAAATTTTCCTAGGGTAATTGGTGGAGGTTGTAAAGAGGCCAACGATAAAGCTATGTATTTATACGGGAAGGTTGTTAAAAAAGAACTTCAGATAACAGACACCCTTACGGCAGAGTTAACTAAATGTATAGAGAACGCATACCGAGACGTAAATATTGCATTTGCAAACGAGATGGCGTTATTAAGCGAAGATTTTAATCGAAATATATACGAAATTATAGAATTAATAAATCAACGCCACGACAGAATGATGCATTACCCCGGTTCAGGCGTAGGAGGCCATTGTCTTACAAAAGATCCCTGGCTTCTATTGTACGGATTTAATAAATATACCGAAAGAAATAACGAATCCAAAATGAAGATAATTCCTGACTCAAGAAGTTTGAACGATTATATGCCGTATCATATGATCGAGTTAATGGAAAATGTATTCAGAGACTCCCATAGGTTAGTAGACAATATTAAGATAGTTCTTTTAGGAGTCTCGTATAAAGCAGATACCGACGACACGCGAAATACTCCAACAGAAAATATCATTAGAGCTCTAAAAAGTAGATATCATTCTCATAATATCATTTACATTGCTCACGACCCCTATGTAAAGTCGCGCGATTATAATCTTACTGAATTAACCAAAGATTTCAACAAAGCAGTAACCGATGCTGATGTTTTGCTTTTCACTACAAATCACAAAGAATATTACAACATCGATCTTGCTGATTTAAAGAAGAAAGTAAGAACGCCGATTATTATAGATGGAAGGAACATATTTGACAAGAAATTGGTTGAAGAAAAAGGTTTTGTTTACAGAAAGATTGGAGAAGGGTCAAAAAAACCCTATTAATGTTTTTCTCTTTTTGTTTTTCAAATAAAAAAGTAATAAGAAATTCGATCTCCAGTTCTGGCATAGAACTTATTGATTAAATCCTATCGTTTAACGACTTAATCTTAGAGATCTTTATTATTCGTGTTTTTATCCATTTTTTCTTTAGCTGTTTGCGTTTTTAAAGCTCTTAAGTACCACATAGTAAGTAAAGATCAACTAGTTTGGTAGCAATTGTCATCAAATCCAAAATCAAATTCTTCTTCTTCCGACATATATTTTTCTCACTATTAAATTATTAAATTTATTGTTAGGTTTATAAAAATCAAGAGTATTAAGGGTGTGGTTTATAAAAAATAAATTTACCACGCAATTATGTAATTTTTTATAATAATAAAAAGATCGGTATTATGTAAAAATGTAAGAGTTAATCTCAAGTTCTTGCGGAACGAAGGAATAAAACCTAACGTTTTTGCTTTACTCCTCGAGATTTAGTTTATTTTTGTCTTTTTTTTTCTTTGCGTTTTTTTTTTAGTATATTTATACACGAAATTATTCCGTCAACGATGCCTCAGCCCGTACAAAAATCTTCTTCTGCTACGGTTTTTTTAACTTTGTATTTCCATTCTGACATTTTGATTAATTTTTATTTTATTAGTTATTTTGAATATAATTAAGCAATCTTAAAAGAGTATTTATTATATTTAATAATTATAAGAGATTACTTTTCCATTTAAGTAAAAAATTTAAGTACTTCATTCATTTACAAAACTATTAAAAAAAAATTAAAATTTGGGTTGATAATGGGATTAAAAGATGAGATGTCAGAAATGAGGAAAAGCATGGAAAAAATGACTTTAGAATTACACGAGACAAATCTTGCTATTCGGGAATCCCTTCAATTGACTTCAGATACTATTAAAGAAATGAACGAAAGTTTTTCCAAAATGCTAGGAGAAACATTAAAAGCTATGCAAGATATGAAAGTTAGGATCGATATTAGCGATAATATTTTGAGCCGTCTTGGGATTGAGGGCTTACTGCCTGATATTTTTAAAAAAAAGACAAAGAAATGAAATATACATTCCAAAGAAGTTTAAAATTTTATTTTCAAAGTCAATATTAATTAAACTATTCTAAATGCCTTTTTTTAAAAGCAAAATATAAGATCATAAGAGATATAGCATAAACAATAGAAATCATTAGCCATAGAACGAACTCAGAGTAATTGTTATCAACAATACCTGCTATAGCTTTATAAATAAAAAAAATTATAAAAAGCGAAAGCAATTGAACTCGCGATTTTAGTTTATCCATTTTGCAAAAAGTAATTTTGTTAAATTTAATTAGTAATAATCATAATAATGAATAATATAATAAATAAAAGAATTTAAAATATAAACTAGAAATGTCCAAAACCAAAAGCCCTCCTAATTGTTACATATGTGGGAAGAATTGTGAAGATATATTAGATAAATGCCATTATTGCATATGTGATATTACTGTTTGCGATGTTTGTTTAAATTCTGTAAAAAAGAACGATACCACGTGGATTTGTCCTAACTGCAAAGAGGAACGAGATGAAGAAAAGTCAAGAATTTTCCGAGATACATAATTTATGGAAAAAACTTGATTCAAGCTCTTTTTATTAGTATAACTTACGATTTTTATGAAGTAATCTTGGAAGTCTGAGGTTAACTTTATTGACTCTATTTTTACATTATAAAAAAATATAAACTTTCGATGTTTTAATAAATCATACGAAATAGATATATATGTGTTAACCATGGCTAAAATTACAAAAGTTTTAGAAATTGAAAATTGTAATAAGGATATCCTTTCTCAGGCACTATTTAAAGCCGAATTTTGGGAAGCTATTAACCCGTCTAAGAAAATGGAAGCTAAATTTATAGCACCCAATGTGTTGTATACTAAAATTTACGACGAGATAGATGTAGTTCACATTCCAATTGAGATGGAAGGCGAATTAGTGCTTTCAGACAAAGGTGAAATCGGAGGAAAGGGGCGATTAGTTGAATTTAACGTTAGAAATAATAAAAATATCAAACAATTAGAAGGTCGTTTGCGAATTAAGGCCTTATCTTCTACTAAAACTAAACTAGGAGTCTTTGTGGAGAATTTTGCTTTAAGTAGCGATTTCCTCAGTTTAATAGGCAGTGTAGCGGATTTTACACTTCAAACTAAAATTACCGAAATGATGAGGAATATTGAGAAATATTGCAAAACAAAAGATCTGAAAGATTTCTTATAAAAGAAACGAACTAAAACCTATAGATTTGAGTCTAAATTTTTTTTAAAAAAAAAGTAAAAGTTCAAACGGTTGATTTTTTGTAATATATTTAGGATTTTATTTAAAAAAAATAATTTATAAGCTCGTAATTTATAAGCTATATAATTAGAGATAATTAGAAATAACCTCTAATAACACTGGGTTTTTGGAAAAATGAATGTCTGGATTTTAGATTCTGAAAGCGGAATAACCTTATTATATAAACCGTATATGGACTTGGCTTTAGATGAAGATCTCATTAGTGGCCTTTTAGCTGCATTAAATCAATTTACTACTTATGAATTTAAACAAGGTATAGAAAGTATTGAAATGGGAGGACTCCGATGGTCTTATTTAGAAGATAATGAGTCTAAGTTGTTGTTTATTGCGGCATCTGAGAAAAATATAAGTTCAAATATGTTAAAAGCTCGGCTCAATGTTATCATGCAAACTTTTATTGAGCAATATGTTTCTGGAGATAAAGAAAAGTGGGCCTCCATATGGAAAGGTGATACAGAGCTTTTTAGCCCTTTTAAAAATGTTATCGATGAATACTATGCGCAGTGGTTAACAGCCGAAAATATCACAACAATCGCAGAATACTTTGATATTCTAGGTGTGTTTCAACAGATATTAAATTTGCTTACAAATCTGATTGAAGCTCATTTTCCAGCTGAAAAAAAAGAAATCATTTATTCTCAAATCGAATCTATGTTTGCACATTATTTAAGTAATGATTACGTGCAGAATAATTCTGAATTAAGCAAGTTTTCATTTAGCCGCTCTACTGGAATTAATATCATTAATATTGACCCTACTAAATGTGACATGCTGGTAGTTGAAAAGCAAATTATAAATTTAATAAGAAGGATTGTTGATATGATAAAAATCCAAGAGGGATATTACGTAAGTCTACATTATTTTATAGAAGAAAATATTTTTGAATATTTGATTTCTAACATTTCTCTTCTGAATGAACTAAATTTGTTCAAGTTTCTTTTACAACTTTTTTTATTAAAATAATTTTAGCTAGGAAATAGATTATGTATTCTAAAAACCTTGAAAACGTATTTTAATTAGGTTTATTAAAAACTGTTTATTAAACAATATTAATATAACTATCATCTTAATTTAGAGAAATGATTAATCTTCCTCTACTAATTTTTGTTTTTATTCTCTTTGCATATATTATTG
>JAHQWH010000010.1 GCA_029856105.1 Promethearchaeia archaeon
GCCGATAAAATTAGAAATAAAAAAATCTATCTATTGGAAGGAAAATTCATTAAACCGGGCATATTTGAATTTCTTATCGAAACTCAGGGAGGAACTTACATTAAAGAACTCATAAGCGGCGACAATGGACGAACGACGCCATCAATTACGGAAATATTTGGTTTTTCTATTGTTTGCAAGAAATTAGATGTTCTAAAAATATGTTAGTTAACTTGTAAAAGTTGTTAAATCAAAAAATAAATAAATTATGTTTCATATTTTGAAACAAAATACTTGATTTTTTAATAAAAAATAATTCAATTTAGCGAAGGGAAGCAATTTGACTCTGCATAAAGGTTATAGGAATAAATCGCGTCAAAAACATAGGAAAAATGTACGAGATAGAGGGTTGGGCTCTATAGAAAAATACTTAATCGATTATGAAATCAACGAGAAGGTGGATGTTATTACCGACCCATCTCAACACAAAAGAGGGTTTCCCCACAGGAGATATCATGGGCTAACTGGCACTGTTATCGGTAAAAGAGGGCGCTGCTACGAAGTTGAGGTTAAAATAGGAAATTCTAAGAAAATGTTATTAATTGGAAAGGAACATTTACGAACTAATAGGGGAATTGTAAAATAATTTATTATATCAGCTAATAAATCAGTGATTTGTATGTCTGGACGTAAAATAAGTGAAAAAACTATTTCTATACCCGAAGTAAAAAAAATGATGGAAATAGTTAAAGAAAGAAAAGAAAAAATTGACCCAGAAGAGGGACTTACTCATTTTCAAGAAATTACGTATAATTATGTAAATAAATATGCTAAAATGAGCGAGAAAGATGCGATTAAAATTCAAAAATTTTTAATAGACAAATATGAAATCGAAGAAATCTATGCAATAAACATCGTAAACATTGATCCTCATACTATCCAAGAACTTAGAATGATCTTAGAAAAAAGTTTTATTGGAAAAACATTAAATGAGGGGCAATTACAAGAACTCCTCGCTCAAATTGAAGAGCTTAAAACTTCTTAAACGGATTCTTACTATATAGCTTTTAAAAAGTGAGTTAAACAACGAAGAATTTATAAATTCTAATTGTTTTAATTTTTATTGAGCAATCCTTATTAAAAAAGGGATATTCAAAAATTAAATAATTATGCACATCGGAAAAGTAAACAATAAGAAAATTGGTCGGTATGGAAAGGAATATAGATCGAAGAAGGCCTCCTCACAGACCCAAGTATCAAAGAAGAGAGCCAAGGAAAAAGAAACAGTTTATCAAAAAATTTCGAGAACTAATAATCCTAGATATATTATTGCACGGTCATCCAGAAGAAGATAAACCGAGTTGGTCCAAAACACCAATCGCTCAAGTTCTTACTTTTCCGGACTTTGTCCTTTATGAAGTTAAATGTAATAGAGATTCTGAGATTAAAATTCAAGAAAAAAATACATATGAAGTCTTTATGATACAAAACAAACTTAAAGAAGTTTTGAAAAAAATTGATTATAAAGATTTAACAAACACTTCAAAAGCTTTAATTCAACCAATCCTTGAAAATGAAATATTAAATTATGAAGAAGAATTCCTAAATTTCTTTAATAACTCTACATCAATAACTCCAAGAATGCACTCTCTTAAGCTATTACCTGGAATTGGCCAAAAGCACATGTGGGAATTAATAGAGGCAAGAAATAGACAAAAATTCACAACCTTTCAAGATATAACTGACCGGACAAGTTTATCTCACCCCGCAAAACAGCTCGCTCAAAGAATAATCAAAGAATTGCAACGTGAGGGAATAAAATATTACTTATTCTCGAAGACACGCAGATATGAATGAATAACATGAATAAAAGAGAAACTCAACTTATTTTAAATGAATTAGGAATAACACCTAATAAAAAACTAGGCCAGAACTTTCTCATAGACAAAACAATTGTAAAAAAAATCATATTAGAATCGCAAATTTCAGGAGACGAAGTAATATTAGAGATTGGCCCGGGTTTAGGCGCACTAACAGAAGAACTATTGAAGTTTTCTAAAAAAGTCTACGCTTATGAAATAGATTATAAATTGTTTCAATATCTTAAAGAGAAGTTTTCTCAAATTGAAAATATTGAACTCTTAAATGAAGATATATTAAAAGCAAATATTCCCCCGACCAATGTCATAGTCTCAAACATCCCTTATACCATTACCGGACCTATTTTTGAAAAAGTTTTTTATAAAGAAAAACCTCCTCGAGGGATTTTAGTAATTGAAAATAGTATTGCAGAAAGAATATTTGTACAAAATAAATACAAGAACTTCTCACGAATAACGGTTAGTTTCAACGCTTTCATGGTACCTGTAAAAAAATACAATATATCTCGATTTAAGTTTTTTCCAGCCCCAAGGATTGATTTGTCCTTAATAATTGTTAAACCTAGAGAAAATATTAACCCATTTTTATTATCTGACAAGAATAAGTCGTTCTTTTTAAGGTTTATCGCTGGAATAATGCCTTACAAGAATAAAAACATTGTAAATGCTATATATTTATTTCTAAAGATTAAGAAGGTAATAAATTTTCCAAAACCAGAAATTCTTCAGTATTTAAAAAAAAATAATATTAATAACGAGAAAGTAACAAAGTTTAAAGTCGACGAACTCGTGCAATTAAGCAAGTTAATCTTTGAATTAATACATGAAACCCTTCCAATTTAGATGGTGAGAACAATATACTCTTTTCCTGAGCCAAAGATTAATAACAATTTTGACGATGTATATTCGCCTTCTGAAGATAGCTACTTAATTATAGACTATTTTAAAGAAAATATCGATGAAAATTATTTTGATGGGTTTGAATTAACTAAAATTAGAAATGTCTTGGATATGGGTACTGGAACTGGATTAATCGCAATTTTTTTACAGCTAATTAAAATGATTATTCCAAAATTTTCACCTCAAATTTACGCTTCAGATATACTTAAAAATGCCATTAAATGCGCCATTTCAAACGAAAACGCTAATAATTTAGAAAATAAAATAGAATTTATCCAGTCGGATCTATTTAAAACTTTTCCCTCTATTCTTAAGAACTCGTTTAATGTTTTAATTTTTAATCCACCCTACTTGCCTTCTTTGAAGTTTAAAAATGAAGGTTGGGATAAGAAAAACATTGACTATTGTTGGAATGGTGGAAAAGAAGGTTTTGAGGTATTCCTTGAATTTCTTAGAAATGTCAAACCTTTTATTGATCCAAATCAAAAGTTTTACATTTATTATATCAGTTCAAGCACAACCAATTTAAAAAAATTGAACGAGAATTTAAATACACAAGGTTTTAAGAACACAATTTTAAAAAAAAAGCATGTCTTTTTCGAAGATATTATTTTGAATCGTTTGGAAAAAAGGTTTGATTAAAATGGCCTTCTAGCTCGACGTTTTTCTAATAAAGAGACTCCATAACTATTTAAAGTTCTTGATAAATTATTAAATAATAAATTAACTTCGGCAGGTTTAAAAACAGCTCTTCTATGAGCTTCAATTTGAGGAATAGGTAATCCATAGTATTCGTTTAAACTAGAGATAGGCAAGAGGATAGACGATATCAAATCGGCTTTTTCTGAAGCATCTTTTAAAGAGTGTTTCTCATCCATAAAAAACTCAATTCTACATGGAGTATCATAAAGCGTAGTTTTAAGGTAAAACGCATAAAAACTAAAGGGAAAATAATATGGTATTTCTTTTTTTATACCGGTATCCCTAATTTTATCAAGTTCCTTTTTACAATTGAAGATGCAGCTTCTTTCTGATTTCAATAAAACTCTATTGAATAAATCTAAGTCGGAAAAATAATTTATTATTTGGCGATAATTAATTTTTATAAAATCTGTTAATTTCGAAGTGCTTGGCTTCAACATCTGAATGGAATTCCTTATTAGATGGGTAAGTGCTGAAGTTCGCGTATCCTTTATTGAGCCTATTAAAATTATTCCCTTTTCAATACAATTAGAATATAGTTTTTGATATTCTTTTAATAATTTATCATATTTTATCGAAATCCCAGGATCTTTGGAAAAGATTAAATTTATAGGCATAATAACGATTGAACCATCTATAATGATTAAATCTATTGAGTTATTTTTTTCAATTAACTCATTTAAAAGATTAATTTCCATAAAGGTCATATCCATAGAAATCTCAGTTTCCACAGCATTCTCTTCACGGTTTATGTAATTTGCTCGGACCATGTAATTATTAAACCCTGTTATGTCTGGAAAATAATCTATTTTAGAAGAATGATTCTTGTAGAAATAGTAATTCACAGCTATGGCTTTCAAAAAGGAAAAATCTACGTTCATGAATTTTTTTACAACAGAACTTCCATCGACGCTAACAACATTTAAACCTCTTATGTTTGAAGATAATACTAGCTTTTTAACTAGATTTTCTTTAATATTGTAATTAGGGTATTTTATAAATTCTGAAAAATCTAAATTAGCACGATTATCGATTAAACTTTTAGTAAATTTATTTTTTAATTTTTCAATTTCTAAGTATTCTTGAGCAATTAATTTTAAGTCAATCAATAATAGTTGTTCTTTAGTTAAACCTGATTCTTTAGAACGGGTGGTATTTTTGATATCTTGATTAGAATTGGTAATATTTGATTTTGAAAAATTATCTCTAATAGTCATCTAAATTTATAATGAAGAGAGTTAATATTAATAACGATGAGAGATTAAATTTTATAATTTTTTTCCAATTCGAATTATTAGATCTCCTTAATAAAAATGGCTATTAATTTAGGAAAAGATCCATGGTTACTAATCACTATTATGTTTTTAGAGATTTTCTTAATCCTTATACCTGCTTTAATTGTTTCAAAAATAGAAAAAAGACCCATTATCGAAGAATTTAAAGAAATGGGCTTTAAACTGAAAACAAATAGCTTAAAAAATTTCACCATAAAAATTTTCATTGGATTACTAATTGGAATATTATTATTTTTCTTTAGTAGCTTTTTATATTTTTTCACAAATTTTATTGTGCAAACTTTATTTGGAACACAATTTGTTGAGCAGGGGGTAGAAAATGCTATTACAACAGCACCATTTAATCCCACAATTACCCAATTGATAATTATTATAACTATTCAAATAATTATTGTTGGTCCATGTGAAGAAGGCTTTTTCAGAGGATTTATCATAAAAAAAAGCCAGAAGAAAATGAAGCTAATATATTCAGTTGTGTTATCCACATTTATTTTCGCAATTTATCATGTTCCTCCTTTCCTCGTCCCAGTATCAACAATTATTACCTTTTTCGGTTATTTTTTCACGCTTGGAACTTTATTAGCTCTAACTTTCATATTTTTTAAGAATTCTCTGCTCCCGAGCTCTATCGCTCATTCTATGTTTAACATATTAATTCTAATATTTTGAGTTTTAAGTATAATTGCGATAAAAGGTTTAAAAGTATTGAAAAATAAATAAAAAACATACATTTAAAAAATCTTGTAAAGATAAATATAATTAGTTCATTCGAAAACAATATTAATTAAATTTAATGGTCTATTAAATAAAAAATTAAAAATAATTACAAGTCGCTTATACGGGTTAAGGAAATTGACGGACTATGATTACACTTGGAAAATAATGATGTTGGGAGACGCAGCAGTTGGAAAAACATCCTTAACCATTAGATATATTTCGGGCTTCTTCCTCTCCGACTTAAAACTTACGATAGGGGTAGATTTCTATTCTAAGACCACCAACCACAAAGGAAAAAAAGTCAAACTACAAATATGGGATTTTGGTGGCGAGGAAAGGTTTAGGTTTCTACTCCATCAATACTGTAAGGGTGCAAATGCTGCATTCTTTTTATACGATATAACTAATCGTCTTTCGTTAGATCACTTGCCAGATTGGACTCAGATCATTCGAGAACATGCAGGAGACATTCCCATTATGTTAATTGGTTCGAAGGTTGATTTAGAGGAATTTAGAGCCGTTCCAAGGGAAGAAGGAATATTAGCGGCCAAAAAATATAATTTATCGACATTTATAGAACTATCCTCCAAAACGGGGGAAAATGTTGAGAAAGCGTTTGATGATATAACAAATACTCTTTTTGGCAAGTATAAACCAAATGAGTGAACTTTCTTATTTATTTTATTATAACATCTTTATAGAAAAATATCGAATGATAAAATACTCTATTAATTTTGAGAATTAGAGATATTAAAAGGGAAGAGATTAAAGAAGTTAGAGAATTAGATAGAAGTGAAATTGTCGAACAGATTAATTATTACCGAAATGGTAATTTAGTTTTAGAAGATGAATATTATAATATAACAAAATGGAATCTTGAAGAATTAGAACATATCATTAGGGATCTTTATGAGCTTTATGATCGAGGTGGAATTTTCTATGGAGCATTCAAAAATCATAACTTAATCGGAATTGTTGCTCTAGAAACTAAATATATAGGTAGTAATAATGATCAACTACAATTGGTTTTCTTACATGTTGCTCACGATTATAGAGATAAAGGTCTAGGGTCAAATTTAATGAATTTAGTGACAAAAAGAGCGAGAAATATGGGTGCTAAAAAACTTTACATTTCAGCAACCCCTTCTAAACACACAGTCGATTTTTATATGGGTTTAGGATGTAAATTAGCATCAGAAATTAATCCAGAATTATTTAAATTAGAGCCAGAAGATATACATCTAGAATTACTTATTTAACCTATAATTTTTCAGAAATTTGGTATAAATCTTTTTAGTCGTATAAAGAAATATGATAAATAAAAATAAATTAGAAATAATCTAGAACGTTAGTATTTAATTTTTATCTTTATTAAAATCAATATAAAAATATTTCAGTTGGGATTTTATGATTTTTAAAGAATTAGACAACACAGGTTTGAAAGTTAGTGAAATTGGTATAGGGACTGAATATTTATTTAGGGAATCAAAAGAAACTACAATTGACGTAATTAATCAAGCTATTAAAAATAAGATTAATTATATTGATATTCTTTTTGTTGTTCAAAATTATCTTGAAAAATTAGCAGCAGGAATTAAGGGTCATAGAAACCAACTCATAATTACGGGGCATTTAGGGACTAAAGATAATGAAGGTAGATTTCAAAAAACAAGAGATATTGAAGAATGCAAGAAATCGTTCTTAAAAATGTTATCTATTTTAGAAATTGATTATGTAGACATTCTTAATATACAATTTGTTACGCTAAAAGATTTACCTAAAATATTTAATACGGGAGGTTTATTGGAGTTAGCATTATCATTTCAAAAAGAAGGAAAAGCTAAATTTATTGGAATTAGTACTCATAACGCATCAATTGCCATACAGGCTGCGAATAGTGGAAAGTTTGATACGATCATGTTTCCAATTAATTTAGCAAATCATAATTTATCTGGTAGGGACGAACTATTAACAACATGTTTGAAAAAACGAATTGGCTTAATAGCAATTAAACCTTTTGCTGGTGGAAAGCTTTTAATGCGAAACCGAACAGTATATATCGCAAAGTACCAAACTGGAGGAATTAAGCTTAAAAAAAAGATTCCTCGAGATTTATCTCCGATGCAATGTATTAATTACGTAAATTCACTTCCAGGAGTTTCAGTTGTTCTTCCAGGTGTTAAAAATGTTGAAGAATTAAACGAGAATCTCAAATATTTAGCTCAGCAAGAAAACGATCAAGATTTTTCATCGTTAATTGAATTTTTCAAGAATGATACAAATTAAATTGATTTATGCCAAATTTGCATTTTATCTGGCCCCCTATTACTCCACGCAAAATAAGGTATTGCTGTGAATATCTCGTTGTTTGAATTTTTTCCGGTAATGATATTAATTCCCCCTAACAGTTCTGGTTTATATTTAACAATAAATTCTTGATTTCTTGGGATAATAGTCTTAAAAATATCGAATTTTTTATTATCTTTCTGTTCTAAACAATAGATTAAAGGACCGTAAGAAATTGCCGTTCGACTTCTATTATCCTTAATTCTTGGGTCGCTTTCAATTAAATTTGGTTTCATTTTAAAAGTAAGCTGGATAATATCGTTATCTAACCAATTTCTTAATATTTCCACATATTTCCCTTTAGAGAGCCCATCTGAGTGTTTTATACCATTAACTGTTAGCTCGGCGTTGATGCTCCAATTTGGAATTCTAAGGAATATCGAAAATTTTTGATTTTTACTTAAATTGAGGTGAATCTCTACCTTCCCTTTCCACGGAAATGAACTTTTTTGGATGATTTTAATTAAATTTAACTGGAAATTAATATTCGTCGTATTGCCAATATATTGATGAATCCAGATGCCATTTTTTGAAGTACTATAAAAATATTGCCCTAAAGATGCAATTGTACGAGCAATATTAGGGGGGCAGCACGCGCAAAGAAACCATTCTCTCCTTTCATCTTTACCATGCGAAATTAAAGGGTTGTCGTATGTGTATTTTTTTCCATCTATAGATTGCCCAACTAACATCGCATTGTATAATATTTTCTCGATTAAATCTGCATACTTACAATTACCCGTTATTTGAAGCATCCTCCAATTCCACATCATGTTTCCAATAGCTGCACATGTTTCAGAATAGGATTCTCTATTTCCTAAGGCAAAATCTTTTCCAAAACCTTCGATACTTCTTTCTGAACCAATCCCTCCCGTAATGTACATTCTTGCCTTATACATTTTCAACCAAATTCTCCTAAGAGATTTTAACAAGGCGACATCACCCGTCTCAGAATAGAGATCTGCCATACCACAATAAAGATACATCGCTCTTACAGCATGCCCAACAGGCTCAAATATGTCCCTCACTGGTTTGTTGGATTGAATGAAATTACCGTTAAAATTTTCGCGAATTATTCTTATAAAATGTTTTATAGTAAATCCCGATACAAATTCGGCAACTTCGCTCTTTTTTATGCTCGAAATATCTTTTCCTCTAACTTCTTTTTCGTACTCTAGATTTTTTTTCTTAGCTAATTTTGTAATATATCCCATATTTAGATATTGGTTTAGAACGTATGTTTTAAAATTGGATATTTCACCCCTTCGATTAATGAATTCTTCAGCGAGTTCCAAGTAACTAGATTTATTTGTAAATCTATACAATTCAATTAGAGCTAATTCGATTTCTTCGTGCCCTGGAACCCATTTCCTTTTTCCTCCTAAAAAGTTTTTTACTAGCAAATCAGCAAATTTAATAGCTACATTTAAGAGCGTTTCTTTTCCTGTTGAAATTTTATGGGCTACCGCAGCTTGAATTAAATGACCCGCACAATAAAGTTCGTGCATAATATAAAGATTTGTGAATCTCTCTTGAAGAAATCTCGTCGAATAGAAGGTGTTAATGTATCCGTCTTCGCTTTGACTTTTGTTTATTAGATCGACGATTTCATTCGCCTTTAATTCCAAATCGGGATCGCTGTGTGTGTGTAAAATATAACTCGTTGCCTCCAACCACTTATATAAATCTGAATCGTAGTAAAACTCACCTATTTGAACTCCTTTTTTAACGCCTCCAGCAACTCTAAAATTGTCAATGTGGTGATCTTGCTCTAGTTTTTCATATTGTAAGTGAATTGAAACATCTCTATTGATCTTTTGCCTTTTTGACCAAAAATCATCGTTAATTTGAACTTTATAGAATGGAACGTAAGAAAGTATGTTATAGGGGCGTTTTATTAAGTCCATAAATCTAAAAATTAAACATTAATAATTTAATTATTTATTATTCTTTGAACTAAATAACTTTTCTTTTAAGCGATCAATTTTCTCTATATGTAAAATACTTACTTGTCGTTTCATCTCTTTATATTCCTTACTAGCACCATCAAGCGGATAATACCATAATGAAATTAATCCCACTATAATAAAGATTGCTGGAATTAGCCCAATCAACAACTTAATTCCAATTATTGCGCTTGCTGGCTGAGTTTCACCTACTCCTAAATTTTGATTAAAATTGGTAAAAGCGAATATATATCCTGAAATCATCGCGGAAACCGATTGAGCTGGTTTGGTAACAAGCGCGTTAACCCCAAAAAACGCGCCTTCTCTTCTCTGATTCGTGGCTAATTCGTCTTTATCAATAATATCCGCTAATAATGTGAAAACCAACAAAGTTTGACCTGAATAGCCAAATCCAATTATCATAAAAGAAATATTAGCGAAAAGTGGGTTGTTCGAAAAAGTAACTAATATAAAACCAAAAACTACTATTATCGAAAGATAAAATAAAGCTCTTTTATTTCCTTTCTTTTTGTTTAGATATAAACCTACGGGGTATCCAAAAATAGAAAATATAATAAACATTAGTAAAGGGGTCGAACCAAGTATGTTGTCGCTTGACACCCCCAACACGTCAGCCATATAAAACGGCAAATTCGATTGAATCGCAAACACTACGTAAGTCATCATAAAATTAAATATCACAAAAGTTAAAAATGCCTTATTTTTAAGCGTCATTTTGGTACTATACCATATGCTTAGTTTCTCTGATTTTTCTGGTAAAAATTCAGGACGCTCTTTAATACCAAATGCTGTAAATGCTAAAAATATAGCCCCAAATATAGCAAGAATCAATACGATGTAATAGAAGGCTGGCAAATTTTTAGAAAAAGGAACGGCATCGAGATCAATAAATAATATAGGAAGGAGGTAAGTAATGGAAATCCCAAAACCAGAACCAACGCCTGCAAATAAGTTTAATTTAGCGCGCTCATTTGGGTCGATAGTTAACTCTGCCATAAGCGAATTAAAGTTCAAACCAATTATCGTGAAAAAACTATCGTAAATAATTAAAGTCGTTA
>JAHQWH010000009.1 GCA_029856105.1 Promethearchaeia archaeon
TTTGAAATATAGTATACTTTAATTCGTTCATTAAACGGACGTTTACGTTGGAAACTAAATCCAATTGCCTCATATTTACAGCTTTAGTTAATTTTTCAAAAATAGTGTCTAATCTTTTTGCCATATCCTTAATTAAATCCTCAAACAATTCTATTTCGTCGTCTAATTCAAATATAGACATCGCAAGATATTGAGTTCCATCAGCTAACTGCTTAAAATACGACAAAACTTTATAAGGCGTTTCTTTTAAGCGGCCAGTATAGAAGTTACTGAATCCGTATTTAACGCCAAATATGCCCGTTGTGTGTTGATAGAACGTAGCAAAGATATCGTTCTCAATGATTAGTTCTGAAAAGTCATCTTCTTTAAATTTATCGTTCTTAAACACTAATTGAATTGGGCTAAATTCGGGATCTATCTCCCCTGTAGTTTCATTCTGATTCAATTTAAATTGAAATGTACAAATCGATTGTATCAATTTGGGTTGCCTCTAATTTTTTATAAGTAATAATAATTAATAATTGTTAATTAATAATTATGTCTTAAGTAATTTATTAACTTAAATTTAATCAATTAAATTATTTAAAATTCGTTATTTTAACAAAAAAAGAGGGTAATTTGTAAAATGATAATTGAATTTATTAAAAAAAAAAGAAATTTTATCGTTTATCTTGGATTGTTCCTTATTTCCATAAATTTAATCTTATTAAATCCATACTTGACTTTTTCTGCGAAAGCAAACTTAGAATCAGATGTAATAAATATTTCAGGCGAAGATATTTATCCAGATGTACCATGGCTTAACAACTCAGGTTTTGATTTACCCGTATATCCATGGTTTTCTGAAATAGAAGGAGATGTTTCGGATGTTGGCACCACTTCTATCCAAGGTCAAGCAGATTTTGAGGTTTACGGAGATAAAAGAACATTCTCAAATGTTTCTGGTACACCTACATCCCAAGATTGGTTAAATGTTACAAATCCGAGTTTTCCGGCTTTGCCAGACTTTCACGAGATTGACGATAATGGTTGCGAAATCTCACATTCATGGGTAGATCCCACTGATGCCTTTCAATCGTTAAGTGTACACTGGGATAGAAATATCACTCTTCCAGTTGACATGTCGGATTATAATATTACTTCCGTTTCAATAAATACCATTGTGAATGCATCTGTCACCCCTTTTGGAACTACCCCACTTTATAGAGGTGGTATAGATGTTGAAGGTGATACCGTTGATGGTGCTTCTCCAGACTTTACTAGAGAATATGATTACGCAAGATTTTATGTATTAATTTCCGATATAGAAAAAAATGATGTATTTGAAATTTCTTTTAACCAAACAACTAATTTGGGACAGGATTCTGGTCCAACTATCGCAAATTTAACTGACTTTTCCTTGTTTACAAGACCAGAAGAGAGTTTGATTTCCTACTTAACAACTGTTTTAAATAACGATCCAGAACATAAATCGTTTACGTTATCGTTAGGAATCAGAATTTTTTGTACTGATAATGGCCAAGGCGATAACGACACATGGAATTCTTTGCGTATTAATTCGTGTAATTTAACTTTTACTTACGAAAAAATCATTGACCAATTTACTAAAGCTTCGTGGAAACAAGAAGGTAATAAGATTAGTAAAAAGATTAGTGGTAGTAGTATTCAAATAACTAAGGCGAACTTGAATTTTAAATATAAAATTGATCCATTATGGCCAAGTTTATCATCTCCAAATTCCGAATTACGAGTCTTGATTAATAATAAGAAGCATACTGAAACAATTAAATTGAGTTCAGCAACCGATACATTTCAACTAGCAAAACCAGGAGGATACGACGTGAGTTCGTTAATATTGACAGATATCAATATTACTGTTTCGATCCAAGTATTTCTAGCGGATAGATTTGACTTAGATCATAATATTACCGTATCAATTACTGATGTTTATTTATACATTTCATACATTGAAACATATTCAGATTATATTCCTGAACCCTTGATTTATACTGCTTTACTAATAGCGGCAGTTATTGCAGCGTCTGCTATTGGTGGCTATCTGATCGCATACCAAAGAGTTTTGAAATATCCAAAACCAGTTAGAAAAATTAGAAAATATGGACGATCTTTGAGAAGTGCAAATACTCCCTCAACAGGTATTACAAGTCGGGAAAGCGCATTTGAAAAAACCTTCAAAAAAGAAGTTAATAAAGCGTCAAAATTTTTAAAGAGCGAATCAAAACAAAAGATTGGAGTATCTGAAAAGATAACTAAAATAAGTAAAAATGGAGGGTAAAAGTTAATTATGGCGTTTAATTCTTTCAGAAAAAAGTTTTTATTAGTTACTCTGTGCTTTTCCATTGTTATATCTTTAAGTTGTTTTTTGCCTTCGCTTAGCATTGCTGATTCCTCAACTGAAAACGACATTCAACTTTCATACGAAGATAAGATTACAAAATTATGGTTTGAAAATCCTTCTTTTGATATTCCAATTAACCCTTGGTACTCGCAAATTGAGGGGGATCACTCAGATGTTAATGCAACCAGTAATCTTGGACAAGCAAATTTCGATATTTTAGGGAATGAAAACGCTTTTCAACTCATTGACGAGCCTCTTAATAACGATTCTTGGTTAATGCAGGAAAACCCCGATTTTCCCGATTTTCCTGATACCGTTGAATTTATTGATGGTCAAGGATTTCACGCTAGTCATTTATGGGACGAAAAAGCCGACCAAGCACCAAGTGTACATTTAGAAAGAAATGTTACTATGCCCGTTGATATGTCTGATTATATAATTACGTCTGTATCATTAAGTACGGTTGTTAATGCAACTGTTAGCGCAAATAACGGAATATGGGGGGGAATAGAAGTTCCAGGTGATCCTGTTACAGATGCGGCAACATACGATTATGTAAGATTTTACGTGTTGTTTTCAGATTTAACAGGAAACAAGGTTTATGAGGTGGCATTTAATCAATCGACCGATTTAGGAAACGACACTGCTGGAGCTACAGATGACATGTTTGACACCTTCTTACATAATATCCCACAAAATAAGTTGATTGAATATCTTACATCTGTTTTAAACACTGATAACAGGAATTTTACGATTACTTTGGGCATTAGAATTTGGTGCGAAGACAATTTAGATTGGGATGAAGACCAATGGGACGACTTGTGGATTAAATCTTTTAATCTTACTTTTACATATGTAAAAAAAATCAATCGATTTACTTCTATATCTTGGAACCAAGAAGGGAGCGACATTAGTGGAAATAATACCCAAATTGTAAGCGCTCACCTTAATTTCAAATATAAAATTGACCAGAATTGGACCGAATCCTCGCCAAATTCTGAAATTAGAATTTTAGTTAATAATAACCCCTACTCTGAAGTTGTTAAACTTGCCGATTATAATTATAATTCAAACTTTCAAGAGGCAAAATCTGGCGGATATAACGTTACTTCTTTAATTTTAAAAGATACAAATATCACTTTGTCAATTCAATTGTTCTTAGCTGACGATTTTGGGCTAGATAGAGAGATTAAAGTTTCAATAACAGATGTTTACTTCTATATAACATATGTTATTTCTTATATAGATCCAATAATAGACCCTTGGATAGCTAGTGGCTTATTTATAATCGTTACGATTGGAGCGGTAGTGCTAGGTGGTTACTTGATTGCTTATCAGAAATATTTGAAATATCCTATTCCAGTTAGAAAAGTTAGAAAATATAGAAAGACTTTGACAAGCGAAAAAGAACCAGACACGCGTATTATTAATCGAAAATACGCGTTCAACAAGAGTTTTCAAGAAGAATTAAACAAAACTACTAGTTTTTTAAAAGGCGCTCCTCTAGACGGCAAAATTGTGCGAGATAAATTGCTTGGAAAACAACAAGAAATTCCTATTCAAAAATGAGAAATTGATAAATCATATTTTTAACTTCTTTTTTTTAACTTTTTTTAATGAAAGAAATAAATTAAAATATAATGAAATTATAATTTAAAATTATTAAATATTATAAGTGTGGCTAGTTATATCCTAATATATCCTACAATTTTTAATTCATAAATTTTAATTATATAAAATGTGAATCTAATGGTTATCAAGAAAAAATTCTATATTTATTTTGTTATTGTTCTCTTCATCGCGTCTTTAAATTTAGTTATATTGAATCAAAATCTAAATGTTGCTGAACAGCAAACAATGATTAAAACTTCAACCGTAATTCCTCATACAGATGAATGGCTTGTAAATACTGGATTTGAAGGGTCGACTGATCCTTGGTATTATAGCATAGAAGGTGACTCTTCCGATGTTACTGCTACTTACAGCCCGGGTCAAGCTAATTTAGAGATCACTGGAGATCAAGGATACTTCTCGGAAATTTCGGGAACGCCAACTTCGGACCATTGGTTAAATGTTACAAACCCTGCTTTTCCCGCTTTGCCAGATTATCACGGAATTGACGAATTTGGATGTGAAGCAAATCATACATGGATCGATCCTGATGATACAAACCAATCTCCAAGCGTTCATTGGCAACGAAATATTACTATGCCTGTAAATATGGCAGACTACATAATTACTTCTGCATCGATTTCAGCAGTGTTCAATGCATCAGTTACAACCTCACCAGGTGGAGCTGGTACACCAAATGACTTTTATGGAGTAGATACTCCTGCAGATACGGTTGCTCAACCAGGAGATTACGATACTGCTAGATTTTACGTGTTAATATCTGATATAGAAGATAATGAGGTATATGAAGTAGCGTGGTATCAAACGGTAGATTTAGGGCAAGATAGTCCCGAAATTAGTAATATTACAGATAGTTTAATGAACACTGTAGTAGAAGAAGCGTTGATCTATTTTCTATCTTCTCTTTTTGCGCGTGATAATTATGACTTTAAAGTTACTCTTGGAATTAGAATCAAATGCGTCGATAATTTCAATTACGATCGAGACCGATGGAATTCTCTTAGAATTAAATCGTGTAATATTTCTTTTAGCTACTTAAAAAAGATTAATCAATTCACAAGTGTTTCTTGGAATCAAATTGGAAACAACATTACGGGTGAAAATTTACAAATTACTGAGGCTAATCTCAAATTTAAGTATAAAATAGACCAATCATGGCCTACTGATTTATCTCCAAACTCAGAAATACAAATTCTGTTAAACAATAACTCCCACGAAGAAGCTCTTAAACTGAATCTAGCAGAAACTGACTTTCAAGAAGCGAAGCAAGGCGGTTTTAACGTTACTAAGTTGATTCTAAAAAATGTTAACATTGGACTTTCTATTCAAGTATATCTAGCAGATGAATTTTTGTTAAATCGTTCAATTGTTATATCGATTGACGATGTATCTCTCGTAATTTCATACATAGAAATTCGCTCAGATGTATTCGGTGAGCCAGAGATATTCCAGCTTCTAGCTGTAATTGCTGTAATTGCTGGAGGAATTGTGGCTACATATTTCGTGTTGTATCAAAGAATATTTAAATATCCATTACCTGTAAGAAAAGTGCGAAAATACAAAAAAACTCTAAGAACGGCTAATCCTCCAAAAAAACACATAACAAGTAGTAAAGATGCTTTTAATAAGTTGTATAAAAAGGAATTAACTAAATCAGCAAAATATACTAAAACTAAACCAATATCACAACCTGATATAATACATAAAAGTACTAATACGAAAAAATCAACTGATATTAAAAATACAGGAGGGGTAGAACAGAAATGAATAAATCGCGAATAAACAAGAAATCATTATATTTAATAACGCTATTTTTAATTTCAGGTCTGATCTTCTTAAGTTCTTTAAATATTCAAAACCAGAATTTAAAGAAAAATATAGAGTATAATACGCTTAAACTTTCAACAATAAATGAATATCAAGAACAATGGTTGAAAAATTCTAATTTTTCAATACCAGTTGATCCATGGGAAAGTCAAGTTCAAGGAGACGCTTCTGATATAACTTCCTTTTCTAGCTTAGGGCAAGCGAATTATGAAGTAATAGGGGGACAAGGAAGCTATTCAAATATATCTGGTACTCCTTTAAGTTCAGAATGGACGAGAGTTCATAATCCTGAATTCCCCTTATACCCAGACACATCCACAATAAATTCTGAGGGTTGTTATGTTTCTCACACATTTGCAGAAGGAGCTGATCAATTTCCAAGCGTACATTGGGAGAGAAATGTTTCAATGCCGGTTGATATGGAAGACTACATAATAACTTCTGCATCTCTTTCAGCTGAAGTAAATGCTTCAGTTACAGCTTCCCCGGGAGATTGGGGTGGTGGTGGGATAGAAGCTCCAGGTGATGCTACAGGTTCTGGTAGTACTCAAAATTATACTTGGGATTATGTCCGGTTCTATGTATTATTATCAGATTTAACGAAAACTAAAGTCTATGAAGTTGCATATAATCAAACAATTGATCTTGGGACAGATTTAGCTGGTGCAACTGATACAATGCTTGATACATTTATGGCAACAGTATCGGAAGAAGACTTAATTTTTTATCTCACCTCCGTTTTATCAAGCGATTTTCAAAATTTTACAATAACTTTAGGAATGAGAATCTGGTGCGAAGATAATTTTGTAAGCGACCGAGATATATGGAACGCTTTACTCATAAAATCTTGCAATCTTACGTTTACTTACGAAAAAAAGATCGATCGCTTTACAACAGCCTCTTGGTTCCAAATGGGGAACACTCTCAGTGGAGAAAATATCGAAATTACTGAGGCTAATCTAAAATTTCAATATAAAGTTGACCAATTATGGCCAGTCGGTTCATCTCCAAATTCGGAAATACGCTTTTTTATAAATGATAATTCTTTGTTAGAAACTGTTAAGTTAAGCTCGGCAGGCACCACTTTTCAAGAGGCAAAAGCAGGAGGTTTTGATGTAACAACATTGATTTTAAAAGAAGTTAATATCTCAGTTTCAATTCAAGTATTTATCGCAGACACTTTTGCGTTAGATCAAAACATCACTATTTCGATAACAGATGTGTATTTAGAGATTTCTTATACGGAGTTCATTCGTGACACTGAAGAGACGCCCTGGTTTTTTAGTGGAATATTTATAATTGCTCTCGTAGCGGCAGTAGCATTAACGGGATTTTTAATTGCTTACATCAAAGTATGGAGATTTCCGGTTCCTGTTCGAAAAATCCGTAAATATAATAAGACCCTAGCAAAAGAGAAAGGTCCTGATTTGAAAATTGTAACGCGCAAGACTGCTTTTAATAAGAATTATCACGATGAACTAAAAAAAACAGACAAAATTCTAACAGGCACTCAGATGGATGGAAAAATATTGAAAGATAAATTGCTCGACAAAAAAGAAGGGGCATTACCAAAATAATAAATTTCCTAATTTTTTATTTACAATTTTTTATTTTCACTTAATTTTGACAATGTAATTTTAATTTAAGCTACCATACCAAAGAAAATTGAAATATTATCATAATTTAATGATTGTATAGATGAGTTCTAATATTAAAATTTTTAAGTTAAATTATTCTGGAACCTTTAAGGAAATACCACCAGATAAAATTCTCCTTAGCTTTACTCTATTTGATATTTTAACATTTTACGTGCCAAATCAGAGATTAATGTATATTTGGATTGGAAAAAAAGTGTCGCAAAGCTTGAAAAAACTTATCCCACAAATACGAGGAGCTATTTCAAGTGAGTATCCCGAATTAAAGATTTTAAGAAACATTACGATCGAATCTGGATTAGAATCTGCGGAATTTTTAGATATTATTGGGATTACAGAAGAGGTCCTGAAAGTTAGAATTAAAAAGCTAGAGACTAATTTGTTACCAATTCTCTCTGAAATAAACAGGTTAAAAGAAAAAGTAGATAAATATTTCATTTCAGAAAAATACATTATGGCAATTGATGCTGCTCAGAAAATTGTTAACCTTGCCAAGGATATAGACGATGATTCTCTTGAACAAGATCAAATCAACTTTATCGCCGAGGCTCAATCGAGGGCGCAATCCAGCGAGATTCTCCACCAAATAGAACATGAAAGTAAGGAAGTAATTAAAAAATTTAACCAGTTTGTGGATGTAGAGAATTATCGAGAGGCACATAACTTAGCACAAGATTTCAAAAAAAAATACGAAAATGAATACGACATTTCTTCAATTCCCTTAGCCCAGCAATTAATATTAAAAGATGAAAACATGATATATAGTTTGAAAATCGATCAAACAAAGATAAAAAAGGAAATTGATGAATTCTACAATTCTTTTAAGACTGGTCCCAATAAGGGTAATTTAAAGCAAGCAAAAGAATTTTTTGGAAAAATTAAAGCTGAGATTAAGAATTTATTTGATGATGATGTTTTAAATAGTTTGAAACAATTTGAAACCCAATATAATGAAGCAAAAAAAGAAACAGTTAGTGAAATAGCTCAAGTAAGTATGGAAGCCCTTAATAATTTGGAAAAAGGTGAAATATCTAAAGCTATAGAAATCTTTGAAAAAATTATCACAAAATTAGAATTTAACAATAAAACTTTGACGGGTGCATAATATTGGATTTGAACTCAGACAAAGAGACTAATAATAAGAAAAAAATAGTAATTTTATCTAAAATTGATGAGTTGAAAGTAATAGCGAATAACCATTATCTAATGGGCAAGTTTGATGAAGCAATAAAAATAGCAGAAGAAATAATGGATAAAGCTGAAGAGGCTAAATTATATTCTATTGTAAGAGAGGAAGGAGAGTTTATTGCTGACCTTTATAAAAAAGTTAAAGAAAATAATAAATTTATTGAAATTGAAAAACAACAAAATACTCTAAAAAAACAACTTGAGCCATTAGAAATCCAGTTTAATAGCTATATAAGTACTAATAACATCACATTAGCAGAAGAAACATTAGAACAAGCAAAAACTCTTCTGAAAAAGCTTAAAGATACTGAAACGCTGAAAATGTGGGAAACTTCCAAGGCAATGTTTTTAGAATTAAAAAAAAAAATTGATATCAATAAAGACATTGAACAATCATTGACAGAAGTTTCAAAATTAATAGATAATTACGAATTTGATAAGGCAAAACAAATACTCAATTCTAAGATAGAATTTTTGCAAAAAGAAGATTTCTTAGATTATCAACAGAAATTAAAAATAAAAATGAAAAGTTTAATTGATGCTGAGGATAAATATCTGAAATTAGAAGAAGATTTAAAAGATTTAGAAAGCGAAATTAAACAAAATGTTTCTCAAAATCAATTTGAGCAAGCAATAAACAATATTAAGAAAATTGTTAAAATTTCAAGGTTTATTGGTAAAAATCATTACTTAAAAAAATACACTGAATATATTGATATCATTGAAAATAAGATAAGGGAAGTTTCCAAAATCGAAGAATTAAAAATTAGGGTTACCACTCTTAACGTCCAAGGTATCGAAGCCTTGAAATATGACGATTATTCTGGAGCTCTTGAAATATTTAAAAAAATATTGAACCAATTAAAAGCTGAGATTAATAAAAAATAGTTTTTATTCTCTTCTTAATAACCAGTTTAATTAATATCAAATGGTTTATAATTTTTTAACGAAGGTATTAAATAATATAAAATCAATTTAATTTTTGGATAAAAATTGATACAAGAGATTATTATTCTTAATGACACGGGTGTTCCTATATTTTGCCATAACTTTAGTGCTAGTTCAAACGAGGAAAATAATTATCAATTAATTGGTAGCTATTTCGACCAAATTTGCCGCTTTGCCAAATACGGGTTCAAGGAGAGTTTAACCACTTTAAAAATGAAAAGAAGCGTGTTTTATTTTAAAACGCATCCTAGAACTAATTTTCATCTGATTTTAAAATGTGATAGTAAAGTCGATAATAAAAAGCTTAAAAAAAAGTCAATTGACAATATTGCTGTTAAAATCTTTGATAATTTCTTTGTTAAATTTAAAAGCGAATTGATGGATTTCAACGGAAATATTACTCCTTTTAAACGTTTCTCTAAGGATATTAATGAGATGATAAAACCTAAAGGGCTCTTGAGAAATTTTGTAATAAGTCCTGGAATTTTTTAAATTTTAAAACAAGCTAATATCAAAGCATCCTGATATTGATTACCATTAATATTAAGATATTTTCTTAGTATTCCTTCCTCTTCAAAGTTAGAGTTTTTAAACATTTTAATGGACCTTTCATTTTTAACAGCGATATGTGCTTCGATCCTATTTAGATTTAAGTGGTTAAAAGCAATATTTTTAACTAATTTTATTACTCGTTTACCTAATCCTTTTTCCCAATATTCTGGAAGAATCCAAATTCCAACACCAGAACGATTATGAAACCAACTTATATTCCAGAGACTAGCTGAGCCAATTTTACTATTACTTTTATTATCTCGTAATTCTATAACGTAATTAAATTGAAGATATTTATCCCATGATTTTAGATAATTTTTGATTAATCTTCTTGAATGCTCTAAAGATCTGAGCGGTCCTAACGATAAAAAATTAGTCATCTCTTTATTAGTAAGACTATTATAAAAAAAAGAAATGTCGTCTTTAGAAACCTTCCTAAGAAAAAGATTTCCTTCGTTAATTTCATCAATTAATTCGATACTTACCATTAGTTATTTTATAACTAAAATTGTTTAAAAAATTATAGATTGATATGAGTAATATTTGTAAAAAAAAAAGTAAAAAGATTTGGATATAATTTTTGATAATTGACTACATTCCTATATAATGAGGTGTATCCTTAATCTTTCTCCTGCCACCGCAAACGTCACACTTTGTACCGTCTTCAAATTTTCCCTTACCGCCACATTTTGGACACTTAACCTTTCTATTGAATGCCATTATTCCCTCCTTAGAATCGGAGGCTCCACTGTTTACTCCGAAGCCCATTTGTTCCATTATTAAGCCTAATTGTTCGTATCTCGTTCCAAATTTGACGCATTTCTTTATTATAAACAAAGCGGTTGTTGCGGCTTCACCAAACCATTTAGCTTTCTCGTGGACAAGTTTTTCGAATTCCTCTCCTGCAGGTGCAACCCAAGAAGCTAAACCCCAGTCTACTGCCGTCTGACCATCAATGGGTTCGCCAAACATTGCCATTCGCAACGCTCTATTAACCCCTATTCTTGCAGCCATTCGAGTAATACCACCATTAGCAGGGAATATTCCTCTGTTGACTTCTGGTAAACCAATTTTTGATCTATCAGAAACTATAACAATATCACAACATAATACTAATTCGCAGCCTCCACCGAGCGCAAATCCATCAACCGCAGCAATTAAAGGTTTTGAGAATTGTTCAATTTCGTCGTAATCACGATGTCGAATTCTCATTGCTAAAGACATGTGCCAGGTGACGTTTGGTTTTAGACCAGGGCTAAAAGCTGCTGCTAAGTCCGCTCCAGCAGAAAACGCGGGTTTCTTAGTAAAATCTTTCGTACCTCTTAAAACAACAGCTCGAACGCTCCCGTCTGTTTCCATAATCCGTAAAGCTCTAGATATTTCTGAAACAGTTTGCTCCGTTAATGCGTTCAATCTATCGGGTCTATTCATCGAAATAACGGCGTAATTTCCATCAATTGTCCCTTCTCGAATAACATTACCTTGTTCGTCTGTTTTTGTGGGCCATTCAATTTTAATATGTTCAAATACATTTTCCGACATAATTAATAACCTCTTTTAATAACCTTTTTTCAATTAATTTAATTAATTTTAAAATTTGATTTATGAATATTTAGTAGTAATTTTTTAGTAATTAAAAACTTTCAAATTTTTCATTTTCTAATTTTTAACGTAAATAAAAAGTAATTCAATCTATCAAACCAACAATACAATGGAAAAAAAAGAAAAAATAAATGATTATTTTTAATTAAATATTAGATTTATTTTCGCATGCTAACAAAGCCGCCAGTTTTCATCAATTCGCAAGGTTTAAGATATTCCATACCAGTCTTATCTGCTAACTCTTCTAAAATTTTAGCCCATTTCTCAAATTGTTTTTTACCAGCAGCAAATGGCCCAGGAGTGTTCATTCCCGCCATATTTGCTTCGTCAATTACCTTGAAGCCTGTTACAACTTTCTCTTCTAATAGGCGGCAACCTTCGTTTAACATAATTGCCATTGAAGTTTCGACTTTAAATAAGCCTGCTTTTTGAGATTTATCGATTTTTGGTCTTCCTTTAGACCAATCGTAAAAACCTTGGGCTGTTTTACGCCCAAGTTTCTTGTCTTCAACCATCTTGGTAATAACTTTTCCAGGTTTAAAATTAGGAGATAATGTTTCTGTGTAATAATTACCCACATGGAACATTGTATCGAGTCCTACATAATCCGTTAACTCACACGGTCCCATTGGCATCAAAGACCCCGCATCACCGTCAATTTGCTCCCATGGAATTCCTTTCTCAGCTGCTTGATCGAATATCCAATTCATATAAATTTGGACTGGGGCATTCATTCTGTTAACTATAAATCCAGGTCTATCCTTCAATACTTTAGGAACAAACCTTTTTCCTCTTAAACAAGGTAAAGATTGACCTACTTGAACGCCTATATTCATTGCCTCATCAGAGCTTTTTTCACCTGCTATTATCTCAATTAATCTCATGAGTATCGGTGGATTAAAGAAATGCATACCAATTACTTTATCTGGTCTATTTGTTGCTGTAGCAATTTCAGTAATGCTCATCGTAGATGTATTTGTGGCTAAAATACAATGAGCTGGTGCGTTTTCGTCGCAAGTTTTAAAAACTTGTTTTTTGATATCCATTAATTCAACAACAGCTTCCAATACAAAATCAGCGTCTTTTACTGCACTTGCTGTATCTATAGATTTTTTTAATTTTCCCATAAGATCAGCGGAAGAAACACCCTCCCCTAACTTTCCTTTGGCTTCAAGTTTCTTTAACCCCTCATCTATTTTTGCAACTCCATTATCAACGAATTCGTCTTTAATATCGACTAATGTTACGTTATAACCCGCCATTAGACAGATTTGAGCGGCATTGTGGCCCATTAGGCCGGCACCAATAATAACAACGTTTTTGACATCAACCATTTTTATTTTTCAACCTTTTATTTTTAATTATATTCTTATTTTAATATTTTTCATAAACAGATTGTAATATGTAAACTAATTCGAATTTTTTTTTAACTTTTGACATTTTATTTTTCAAAAAGTAAAAATAAATGATCAATTAGAATACAATTAATCTTTAATTTAAAAAAAATTATTGATCTTACGAAAGAGAAGGAAGAAAGAAGTGTGGATGAGATTGTAATTCAACGAGTAATTGATACCAAAACAAGTAGAGACATAGCCAGGAATTTGTCAATCAGAGGTTGAAAGAGAAATTGTATTCCCATCATACTTTATCAGAGTTGTGAAAAAAAATTAATTCTTCTATGCACACATTTTTTTCAAGATCGTCTTGGAGAAAGTTAATCTCTATCTTTTTAACTTTATTTCCCAATAATTTTCGAAAGGCCGTTTCAAAATAACCTTTATTGACTCGGCAAAACGCTTTCCCGGGTTGTAATTTTTCTCTGCGTTTACTTGACTCTCTTAAAAAGCAGAAATTTTCTATTACTATTCTAGTTTGCTCTGAATTTAATTGAACTTCTCTAATTTGGATAGAATAAAATTCTTTCAATTCGGTCATTAAGATTTCTAAAGCTTCAAAAATTCCAAATTCCTCCTTGTTATGCTTTTCTTTTATCCTTTTAACAATTATCTCTCCTGGTCCTGATCCTATCTGATACAGCATTGAAAGCAAACTATTTTTACCGAAAATATCAAGGATTTTATAAACCATTGATTCACTGATTATTTCAAACCCTTTTAACGAATTAATGTTAGAAATATCATTTTTAATATTTTTATTTATATCATTTAAAATATCTTCATTTATTTCATCTATTTCCATAAAGCAATCCCCTAAATCTACGATATTAATTTTAATCGTTAATAATCTTAATTAATAATTTAAACTTGAAACTAAATAAATGTTTAATTTCAATTATAAGATTAAGTGTGATTTTATAAAGTTACATTTTTCGAATAAATGTTTAATTGAAAGAACAAAATACTATTGTGTCAAAATACTGGGAACTTCAGCTATATTATTTAATGCATTTTCAAAATCCTTATAGTCAGGTAATGATTCAAGACAAACTGAGATGTTTCCCAAATTGTTGTTTCTTTCTACAACGAACTTCTTAATCGTTGGAATAATTATACCCGCACAAATCTTTGCGTTAAATCCGATTACTTCTTTCGATATTGGAGGATAAGCGATTGAACGTATCCCTTCTTTATCGGCTAATTTCAGCGAATTCCAGATCGCTAACATCAATTTTTTTTGATCGTGACCTGCTCTTACATGGATAATAAATTTGGCATTTAAATTGCCGCCAGAGGTAATTACAGCATCCCCAATTGGAACATTTGATATCTTACTAATAATACGATTACATTCAACTTGTACTTTATGACCTGCTCCTCTCAATACTCGACACCTTAAGGTACCACTAGGCAAAAGGCGACTATTTGTCGGAATGGCAATTGCATCGTAGTCAGCATTAATTAAATCGCCGACAAAAATTTCTAAAACCGTGTTATTGATCGTTAATTGATTCATTAAAAGCTTTCTTAATATTCTTATATAATTTTTCTAATAGTATCAGTTATTTTTAATACTATCTATACTTTATATAGGCTGATTAAGAGAGCCTTTACAAAAATGTAAGTATTTAAAAGCAGTCTAAACAAGTTTAGCTTATTGATTTATGCGCTTAACTTTTCTAACGAGCGCCTCTACATTTTTTTCGACGATTTCTAATATTTCGTCGTATCGTTTTTTCCCGGTTTTATAAGGATCTGGAATGTTTATATCCTTTTTATCTGCCCCATTAAATTCTTTCAAAGTATAAAGTTTCTGTTTTAATTGTTCTTGTAAATCTCTAAATCGTTTTTTAATTTTTGTTAAATGATATCGTTCCATACCTATTATAAGATCTTGTTTTTCTATCAATTCTCTTGTTATGACTTTAGGTTGAAAATCACTTATTTCGATACCTTTTGATTGTATATAATCTATTGTCTCTGGTTGAGCGTAATCAAAAGCATCGTGCCACCCTGCGGAATCGAAGACAACTCCTTTTAACTCATATTTTTTAGCGTAAAAAGCCCCCAGATGTTGTGCTGCTGGCGAACGACATGTGTTTGCGTAACATATGAACAGAATTCGTTTTATTTTCGTCATTTTTATTCTTACTAAGTAGTTATGATTCGGTTTGATTTATCCGTATTATTTTTTTAATCATTTTTTCGATATTTTTATCAATTATTTTAAGAACTTTCTGATAAGTCTTAGTACTGGCGTAATATGGATCTATTATATCTAAATCATCAGTTTCTCCGTTAAATTCTTTTAAAGTAAACAATTTTTTGCTGAAGTCGTTAACCCCTTGATAATTTTCTCTAATATCATTAACATGTGACTTTTCCATCGTTATGATTAAGTCTTGTTTTTCTAACAATTTTCGATTGATTATTTGCGGTTGAAAATCAGAGTGTTTAATGCCTTTAGAATTTAAATATTCTTGAGATTCGGGTTGCATGTAAGAAAATGCATTTATAAAACCAGCGCTCTCAAAAGTTAAATTAACATCATATTTCTTGGCGTAATCTCGTGCTAAGTATTCAGCGGGGGGGCTCCTTGCTGTATATCTGTTGTTTTTTAAACAATTCCAGTACAAACAAAGAGAACAAATTTGATTCTTTGCATAATTCTTTTAGTATAATTAGCAAAATATCTTAAATTTTTCTATAATTAGATTGATCAGCTAGTCGAATTTCACGAGTAAAACAAAATTCTTGTTTATTTTTTTAGTGTTTTCTTTAGCTCATCTATTTGTAGTTCTAATTTAGATTTTTCTATTTGACAAGCATTTAGTTGATTCTGGAGCTTTTGTATTTCTCCTACAACTTTATTTGAGTTCAAAAGAGTATCATATAACTGAGTCTTTAATTTTTTCACATCTAGTTCAAGATTTTTTATATATTGCTCATCATTTGGTTCATATGGCCATTCTTCTGACATGCTTTTCACATAGTTTTATTTTTAATTTTATTATTAGAACTATTCATATTAGAGAATTTTTATTTGAGAGAGACCTTTTGCGTTTCTGGGTTTCGCACAAAATACCCGGTTGTGCCACATTCTTGACATACTTGGGTATTATCATCAAGAAATACCATAGATTTCTTAAAACACATGGGACAGATGAAATGAATAAGCTCTTGTTCATTCTTAGAGAATTCTTTTATCATTTCAATCTTGGGCGTTATTGGAGTCTGAATACAAAACATACAAAAACAGCGTCTTTTCGTATCTTCAAGGATATCATTCAATTCGTTTAGATTTGCATCGCATTCCACCGTTAATTCCAATTTAAAGTTTTCCACCGCATCAATCCCATCCTCAATCCCAAAACCAGTTGTTAGGTCAATGTCCGCAATAATTCTTATATCAAGTCGTTTTAATTCTATTTTACGCATTGCTGCCCATTTGGCAAAAGCAGCAGAGAAGCAACCAGCAAAACCAGCCAAACAATAGTGCACTGGATGAACAGCAGTACCTCCGCCCCCAAGAATAATAGTTTCGTCTGTTTGCACTGTTATTTCACCCGCTCTTTCTGTTTTTAATTTTACTTCGAATTGTGGTCCATAATCTACTTCTAATCTCCATTTACCATTTATTTCTAAAGCCTTTTTACATTTTGATCGATCTTTGCGGTATGTATCTTGTACTTTCTTGAATCCCTCTACATCAATTCTGTTTAACATAGATTTCCCTCATTATAAGACTTCTTTATACATAGAATATAATTTTTCTATTATCGCCTTAAATGCATTGCCTACTCCATTTCCTGTTTTTGCAGATGTTCTGTATACTCCTAAATAATCTTCTTTCGCACTTAATTCCTCAAAACTACTTTCATCTATTTCAGTATCTCCAACTAAATCTGTTTTATTTGCGAATATTATAATTGGGATATCTTCGCAATACTGATTGATTTCATTATACCATTTCATAACATTCTTTAAGCTTTCATTTCCCTTATTATTTCGTTCTAATGAATAAACTATTATTACTGCTTTACTATCCTCATAGAACGAGGAACGAATGATTTGGAAATCATCTTGACCAGCTAGATCCCAGAAGAAAAGCTTAATATCATCTCCATTTATCTTTTGTTCATAAATAGAAAATTGAGCTCCGATTGTAGAGATATAATCTTCTTGAAATTCTCCTTGAGTATACTTTTTAATAAGGGAGGTTTTTCCTACTCCACCATCCCCAATTATCGTTATTTTAAAAACAAATCTCATAAAATTCTCTCAATAAATATGATTTAAATGTTAATTTAACTTTGTTCATAAATTCTATATAAAATTATCTGCATACAAGTCAAATTTAATAAAACTTATTTACAGAAGTGTAAATTATTAAACCATACAATTAAATTTTCATAAAAATAAGTAATCCTAATGCTGATATATTATGAAAAAGAAATCAATTAAAGCGAGATTTATTAATACATTCATTAGAGATGTTAATATCTCTAAAGAATCATTTTTTTATTTGTTTTTAACGCTATTTGCATTAATCTTAATGGTGGAGGTAACTGTACTCAGATATGTCTTATTAAATGAAATAAGTCCTATGCTAGAATTTGAAATAATCTTAGCCCTCTTTATAATAGCATTTGGTTTTATTATATCAGGATATTTAGTCGACCGAATAAAGAATAAAACTAAGAATTTTAACATTATATTTATTGTATGTATAGCTGGTCTATTTTTAAGTACATTTAAAAACACTTTCTTTGATCATTTTGGAATATTGATTGGTCTACTTGGATTAATTCAATTAACTTCTCTGTGGTTTTCTACATTGATTCATAACACAACAATATTAAATAGAGGACGGATAACAGCATACTTATTAATACTTTGTATCGGATCAAGCGTAATTAGCATATTTTTCACTTATTTTGATCTTTTATATAATACTTTTTCCGTATTTATGGCTATTATTTTATTTTTTATTTATAAAAGTTCAAAAAAAAATCAATATTTAGAAAACGAAAAACATTTAGAATCAACAACCAAATTTAAGAAAATAATATTTGAAAAACATTTTTTTAGGTATTCTTCTAGTTTCTTCGTTTTAAGTTTTATTTTGGGTGATTTAGTAGCAAGATTTACGCTTCACATAAATTTATTTATTTTTTCAATAGCAACTATATTATACCTTGTAGCTGCTGGTTACTTTTTAGATAATATCGGGAGAAAAGTATCACTTGTCCTAGGTATACTTCTTCTTTCATTTTTTCTTATTACTTATGGTTCATATATAGAATCGCCAACTATTTTTGGATTACCTCGGGAAATTTTCCTTTCAATACATTATGCCTTTTCGTTAGCACCACTATTATTAGCTATCTTCACGATTTCCGGAGATTTTTCAACTGAAAGAGAGAATATAAGATACAGAGGCCGCATTAATGGACTTTTCATTTCTTTAGTATTTTTTGGTGTCATTTTTGGATTTTTCTTCAGTCGCACGTTAAACCTTTTATATTTATTATATCCTGAATTAAATATTATTATTCCAGATTTTCCAAATAGGTTGAACTCCTTTTTACTGGTAATTTTACTTGTATGGATGATGGCAATGAAAGAAATTTTAATTTCTAAAGAAAAAAATTGGTCATCAGCAATAATAAATCTTTATGTTTTTAGCGTTAGTGGGGTTGGGCTTTACTACCATAATTTCAAGAAAAGTGCCCAAGGGGAAGAAAAAGAGAAGAAGAGAGAGATGGATGAAGATATTATTTCTGGTGCTTTGACAGGTGTTGTAGGAATCATTTCTGAAATTACTCAAAGCAAAAAACAGTTAAGGAAAATTGACAAGGAGGGTTATGATCTTCTATTCTCTTTTGGAAAATACCATATTGCCTGCTTAATAACAAAAATAGATTTACCAGTGTTATTAAAGAAACTTGATGAGTTTTCAAAAGATTTTGAAGTAAAATTCGGGAAGTATCTTAAAAAGTTTGCTGGAAATGTATCCCCCTTTGAAGATACTAAGTATTTAGTTGAAAAATACTTCAATCAGAAATATTCTGATTTATTTGGGGCATAAATGTCATTTTTTATTTAGTTCGATAATTTTATCAATGGATTTAATAATTCCATCTTCGATTCTTTTAAGAACTTTATTATATTCATTTTCCTCTAAATAGAAAGGATCTTTTATTTCTAGATTGTAAGTTTCTCCAGCAAATTCTAAGAGTAAAAAAGTCTTTTCATCCAGATCTTTTAACTGCTTGAATCTTCTCTTCAATTTTCTAACGTGGTATTTCTCTTCGAAACATAGAATAAGGTCTTGTTTAATTATCAGTTCTTCATCGGCATCCTTGGCTTGAAAATCGTCCATTTCGACGCCTTTAGATTTAAGATATTTTAACGTGCCTTCTTGAGGTTGCTCATAATAGTGGTAAAGTCCTGCCGAATCAAAAGCTATATCTTTTAATTCATCTTTATATATTGTCTGCTGTAACCGCTTAGCAAAATATTCCGCAAATGGTGATCTGCAGGTATTACCACTACATAAAAAAAGTATGTTTTTAATTTTAGGCATAATCTAAACCATAAAATGTAGACAACCAAAAAAAAATTATTATTCTGTTCAAAAAGATATATAAAAATAATTTCATTTTGCTATTTTAAGATATTTTGGTAAAAACATGGGGTTTGAAAAAATATTTCGCTAAAACTTAAGACGGGGTTCTTGATAATCGGAGGAGGCATTTCTGGTCTATCTTTAGCTATTAACTTAGCAGATATGGTTCCTGAGGAGGATATATTATTAATTACCAAAGAAAAATTATCAGAATGCAACACTTTTTATGCCCAAGGTGGAATCGCATGTGTACGGGACAAGAATGATAGTTTTGAGAAACACATTCAAGATACATTAATCGCCGGGGATGGACTTTGTAATGAAGAGGTTGTAAGGTTAATTGTATCAAAAGCGCCTGAAAGAATTGATCAACTAATTGAGATGGGAGTTGAATTCTCAAGGAATAATGAGGGGGAATATGATCTTGGAAAAGAAGGAGGTCACTCTGAAAGAAGAATTCTTCACGTAAATGATTTAACAGGGCAGAATATAGAGCTTAAGCTTATCGAAAAAGTAAAAAAAATTCCAAATCTTCAAATTAAAGAAAATTGGTGTGCTATCAATTTATTCTGTAATAATTTTAGATGTGATGGCGCTTACGTATTAAATCAAGAGAGCGAAGAGATTTACAATATTTCTGCTAAATCTACAATTTTAGCGACTGGTGGGGCCGGTAAGATTTATCTTTATACCACAAATCCAGATGTTGCCTCTGGAGATGGAATTGCAATGGCATATCGTGCTGGAGCGATAATTGCTAATATGGAATTTTATCAATTTCATCCTACTTGTCTTTATCACCCATTTGCTAAATCTTTCTTGATAACAGAAGCCATGAGAGGGGAAGGTGCTGTTTTAAAAGATATTTATGGCAATGAATTTATGGAAAAATATCATCCATTAAAGGAATTAGCACCACGAGATATTGTATCACGAGCAATTGATGTAGAACTTAAGCGAACTGGATATGACCACGTAGTATTAGATTTTGCATCATATAAGAGTCCTGATTTTATTAAAAGTCATTTTCCAGGCGTTTACGAGCAATGTAAATTATTTAATATTGATATTACTAAAGATCCGATACCCGTTGTCCCAGCAGCTCATTATAGTTGTGGAGGTGTAATTGCCAAAGTAAATGGTTCTACAAAAGTAAAAAATCTCTACACAATTGGAGAATCAACTTGTACGGGATTGCATGGAGCTAATCGATTAGCAAGTAATTCTTTATTAGAAGGATTAGTATGCGCATATGAATGTGCTGAAACACTTGCAAAAAAAGCGAAAGATCTGAAAATCACCGAATTTAAAGAATGGGAACCCGGTCATGCCGTACCCTCTACAGAAGCGGTTATAATAACACAGAATTGGGATGAAATAAGAAGATTCATGTGGAATTACGTTGGAATCGTCCGAACGGATAAGCGTCTTCAAAGAGCTAAAAAAAGAATTAATATGCTTCTAGAAGAAATCAATCAATATTATTGGGATTTTAAGCTAGAAAAGAATCTCGTTGAACTTAGAAATTTAGCTACAGTGGCTAAAATTATAATTGTAAGCGCTATCTCACGTAAAGAAAGTCGTGGAATTCATTACAATTTAGATCATCCATATAAATCTGAAATGAGTAGAGCTACTACAATTAGAAGACCTTGGTAATTTGAATCTAAATAATAATAATAATAATATAATTTTATATTTTTACTCTCATTTATAATGATTATAATTAAAGGATAGTGTAAAAAGATTGAGTCTTGGAAAGGGCATTAGAATTGAACGGTTGTTCGATCGAAAAAGCAAAAGAACGATAATTGTACCAATGGACCACGGCCTCACTGTAGGTACAATTAAAGGATTAGAAAATTTGGCTGATATTGTTGATAAGGTAGCTATAGGTGGCGCAAACGCGGTTTTAATGCATTCGGGTATGGTTGGAGCGGGGCATAGGCAGTACGGACAAGATATAGGGTTAATTATTCACCTTTCGGGAGCAACAAGTTTAACTCCAAACCCTGATAGAAAAGTATTGGTGTGTTCTGTAGAGCGAGCCTTGAAAATGGGTGCAGATGGAGTTTCAATTCATATTAATATAGGCGCTGATGAGGAACCAGAAATGCTTCAAGACGCTCATAATGTCGTTGAGTCATCAAGAGAATGGGGCTTACCGCTTATAGCAATGATGTATCCTAGAGGTAAAAAAATAAAAGATGAGAATGCTCCTGAAGTAGTTAATATTGCTGTAAGAGCCGGTGCTGAATTAGGCGCTGACATAGTAAAAACAAATTACACTGGAGATATTGACTCTTTCAAATATATCGTAAAAAGTGTACATGTTCCAGTTATTATAGCCGGTGGTCCGAAAACTGATACGATTCAAGATTTGCTCCAACTAGTTTACGATTCTATCCAAGCAGGAGGTAAAGGAGTTGCGTTTGGAAGAAATGTTTTTCAAGCGGATGATCCTATAAAAATTGTTAAAGCTCTATCAAAAATTGTACATCATAAATACACCGTAGAAGAAGTTCTAAAAGAATACCAAATAAAATAGATGAGTTAAAGAAAATTATGAAACAAGATAAATTGGTTTCTTACCCTTATTTAGTAAAGAGAGCGATTAAGGGCTCAATTGAATTTGTAATAATTTTGATTTTACTATTCTACTTACCGGAAATATTTAACTTTTTTCAGTTTTTATACGGATTATAAATGAGGAAATAAATATGTTTCCAATTTTTCATGTTGCTATTCCGTTAATTCTCTTTGAATTACCACTGGTTAAGAAGAGATTTGAATTTAATAGATTTGCGTTAATTATTGGCTCGTTATTTCCAGATATTATTGATAAATTTCTACTCTTTTTAAATATGGGTTCAGGGAGGGGAATCTCACATACAATTTTATTTATTTTAATCAGTTTTGTTATTTTGCATTTTATTACGAAAGGAAGAAAATCTATATCAATACCATTTTTAGGGGGAATGGTTGTTCACTTAATTCTAGATCTACCAGAAGTACCACTCTTTTATCCATTTATCATGTATGATTTTATTTTAATTGACGATCCTATTGGATTATGGTTACATACATTATTTAACAATCCCGTAGTTTATTTGACGGAGATAACAGGGATTCTAATTTTCATTTTTATCGTTATAAATAACAAATTGTACAGTATAAAAGAAATCACAAATTACCTAAAGAGTAATATTAACCTAGAACCTCATTAATAGAATAAAAACAAATAATTTAACTTTTAAAAGTAATACTACTATTTTTTATTTTTATAGCTTAGATTATTTTAATTAACATAATTGATTTTAAAATAACAATTACAAATTCGATTACCAATAAAAATAAAAATGAGCCAAACTAACATCCTCCATGTCATTATTGACAATAGAGAAAGGAAGTTAATCACATTATTGGAAGAGAAGTACATTAATATCAAGTTCGAAACTAAACAATTAGATATTGCGGATATAGTAATTTCTGAAGATGTAGCAATTGAAAGAAAAGAAGGGTTTGATTTCGTTTCTTCTATTATGGATAATCGTTTATTTGAGCAGTGTCTTCGCTTAAAAGAAACCTACACAACGCCTATATTAATTCTAGAGGGATTAAATGATAATGTGTTTGAAAATACTGGAATGAAGATTTCCTCAATTTATGGTGCTCTGGCATACATTTCTTATAAATTGGGAATATCTATAATTCCCACTCGTAACTTGGAGGATACGGCGATTGTAATCGAAAGGATTGCCTATCGCGAACAAGTAAAGGATGGAGCATTCATTCTCTCCCGAAGGGCACCAAAAGGTATGAGTACTGAAGAAAGAAGGACATTTATTGTGGAAGGATTTGTAGATATTGGCCCAAAAAAGGCAAAATCTTTAATAGATAATTACAAGACGCCCTATCGCGTGTTAAAGGCAATTCAACAAACAGAAATTACATTTACTCGGACAGGAACCCCAAAAGGAATTAAAGGCCCCTTAAGTGAACTTTCTGGGTTTGGGTGGAAATTTGTAGAAAAGAATAAAGAAATGCTTTTTGGGAAAATAAAGGATCCTCAAAAAAGAATTAATGAATAGAGATTAAATATTTATGATTATACCTATATCACTAATAGCAATTTTCTTCTCGAGTACGGTCTACGGGATTATAGGATTCGGCGACGCGTTGATATTAATCCCTATTTTAGCTCCAATAATAGGCGTTAAGGATGCGGTAATACTGGTAAATATCTGGGGCACTTTTCCCGCTTTACTCAATTATATTAAATATAGAGAATTTTTAGATAGGGGTTATTTTCTCCGAATTGTATCGCTAGGCATTCCCGCCACAATTCTAGGAACTTATTTAATTATAAATATTCGATTGGAATGGGTTGAGTTAATTTTGGGCGTTTTTATTCTGATATATTCTTCTTTAAAACTCAGTAATTACATTAAGGGTCAATCTCAAATTGAAATACAAAAGGAAATAAACACAACATCGCCTTTAATTTTGTTCGGGGGGTTCTCTTATGGTTTGTTAACGGGTTTAATTGGTGCGGCAGGACCCATTAATGTAGCCCTATTAGAAAAAACAGGACATTACAGAGAAAGTTTTATCGGAAATTTTGCTGCTATTGGAATAGTACTTTCCGTTTCAAGAATCCCATTCTATTTAGTTGAAGGACTATTCCCAAGCGAACTACTGTTAATATTCTTCTTCGCTTTTCCAATTATATTCCTCGGGGCTAAACTTGGTCATAAGATTACTCCTAAAATTCCTATAAAAAAATTTCAGATTCTTGTTTTTTGTTTTCTCTTAGTTATTAGCATTAAGTCGATTGTTTCGTCAATTTTGAGTTTGATTAGTTAAAAAACATTCAAAAAAGAAATGATGAGATTTAAACTATTTTAATAGCCATTAATTTGTTTAAAATAATCGTCTGGATCGTCGATTCCAGATTTTAATAAATCATATTCCTTTTGAATTCCTAACTTCTTGCTAGTTCTATCCATATAAAGTAGATCTATTAAGTCGTTAAATCTCATCCAACATCCTAAAGCGTCAGAATAATCTTGCCACCCTCCAAAAACTAATTTACTTAAGATGAAATCTTCTTTAGATGTTGCCCAACATTTGATATCGTCGAATTCGACTCTTATTCTCCTTTTTAGAGCTATAGGGCCAATCCTTTTATATTTACTTTTATTAGATTTATCAATAATATAATTATCAAGCTTAATTCTTTCCTGTTTGTCTAAATATTGGATTATGTTAGTTTCTCTTGCTAGTATTGTAGTTGTATTCCAATCTTGAATGGGAAAAAAATCATTATCTTGTAATAATAAAATATATGTCTCAAGATTAATGTTTACTGAAATTATATCTACTACAAAATCAATATCTTGTGTAAACCTTGTTTCAGAATAGATACTAGTCAAAATTCCACCAACTAAATAATATTTAATACCCTTATCTTTTTCCATTTTTTCGAGAAAATTAATTAATTGAATAAACGCATTTTTGTAAATTACTTCCATCAATTTTTTCTCCCTCTTGTCTTTATTTTTTCGTGAAATTTATGCATTTCCAAAACAATTTCTTTGATTGTTTTATTTGGAAACCTTTCTTTTTCAATTCTAATGTAATTATTTATACCAAGGTCGCAAATTTCGAAAAAAATTTTCACCGCATCTTCAGTGGGTATTTTATTCATAAATTCCATTCTTCCCTTGAAGTTTCTTACGATTTTTCTGTAATTATTATCATTAGTTTCTGGCATAATTCTTATTTTTTTTAAAACCAAAATATATTTACACTTCTTCCTTCTTAATGTAATTATTCCATTTTGAACTTATTAATTTTCCTTATACGCTTTATACATTAATCTTTTAAAAAAAAGAAAAGACTTCTATCATTTAATAAAAAAGTAATATCAGATTATAAAAAAACAATCTGATCACTATAAATATCTAATAATCTCTTATCTTCTCGAAAAATCGAATATTAACTGTTTTTATCATGCTTTTAATTAATATCTGCACTAACAAACTATTAATATTACATCTTCTTAACTTTGAATAAGAACTAGAGACAAATACATTTTAATCAATAGATATTCTATTTATAACAATAAAGTGGTTGAATAATGATTTCTATCAAAAAGATGAAGTTTAGCAATTTAATACTATTGATTTTTTTTCTATTTATCTTTTTAATTCCAATAAATCTAACATTTTTCACATTGGATAAAAATAATACAGTAATAGAAAATGATACACCTTTAGAAATTAACGATTTAAAGCTTTCAGGAATTTCAGGGAAAATTAGTATAGTTGGCGAACAAGGTTGGATTGATTTCGAAGACGCTGGCAATTGTACAGGTTCAGGAACTTATTATGATCCTTACGTTATACAAGATTTAATAATAGATGGTCATGGTTCAGGTTCAGGAATTAAGATTAACCTCTCAAGAAATTCCTTTTTTAGAATTGAGAATTGTACGATTTTTAATTGTTCAATAGGAATCGAATTAATAAGCACTGATAATGGAACATTGTATCAAAATGATTGTTCATTTAATGGTAATAATGGTATATATTTACATTGTCCGAGCATGCCTTCACCGGAAACATATGGTTGCTTTAACAATACCATAATTGAAAATATTGCAAATAATGGTTTATATGGAATTCACTTGGATTGGGCCACTAGTGGAGATATAATTAATAATACGGCTAACAACAATAGTATGGGAATATTACACGAAGGGTATCCAGAGATAATTTCAGGAAATACTGTAAATAATAATAGTATTGGAATATCTATATGGGGGCCAGGAGGAAATAGCGAAATTTCAAGAAATATCGCAATCGATAATAGAGATTATGGAATGGATATTCTTTCTTATGGTTTAAATTTAACAGAAAATTTTATGGTAGGATCAGGTATAGCGATGTCGTATTATTCTCAAATCAGTATTGATACAACCAATTTTGTGAATGGTGGTCCGATTTATTTTTATGTAAATGAAACAAACCTGACTCCAAATGACTTTACAAATGCAGGTCAAATAATATTAGGTAATTGTACAAATATCTTAGTTAAGGACATTGATGTGTCTAATTCATCAAGTGGAATAAAGATATATGATTCGAACAACATAACTGTGCTGAATGCAGTAAGTTCAAATAATTATTATGGAGTATATCTTCAGAATACCAATAATAGTTTTATAATTAATAACACACTTGAAAACAATAAAAGGGGTAACTTTATTGGTGGTTTAAATAACACAGTTGAGGGAAACTATATATATAGTAATTATAGGACAATGGAAGGGTTGACTTTTAATTTCTATGATGATTACAATAAAATTATTAATAATGAAATAATCGGATGTTTGATGGGCATAGTGTTAAGGTTAAGTAGTTATAATTTAATTTGTGGCAATATCATCAGAGAAAATCCATATGGTATAGTAGTTATGGGTGGAAGTGAACATAATCTTTTTTATGAAAATTTTTTTATAGGGAATAGTGTACATACAGACGGGGGTTCAACTACTAATAAATGGAACAACACAGAAATTGGCAATTATTGGGATAATTATACAGGTACAGATGGAAATAATGATGGCATTGGGGATACACCACATAATATTACTCAATCCCCTCTAATGCAAGACTTACTTCCTATTGTTGATAATATAGCTCCAGAGATGACTATTATATTACCTACGAATAACTCTGTTTATAATCTTGATGCTCCGAACTTCAAGGTTATAATTAAAGAGAGATTTTTACATAAAATGTGGTATACACTTGATGGTGGTTTACGTAACTATACTCTTATTGAAAATGGGACAATTAATCAAGATGCTTGGGATGCATTAAATTATGGTCAAATTACAATTAGGTTTTATGCAGTAGATAAAGCTGGAAATATTTCATTTAAGGAAATCATTATTATAAAAGATCTATCATCCTCAGAGCTCATCCCTGGATATTATCTATTTGTACTTTTTTGTGTAATTTCAATAATGGGCATCATTCTGATTGTAATAAGTAGGAGAAGTTATTCTTTAGAAGGTTTTAAAAAAAGTTATAAAAAATTTTAGAATAAAAATAGGTTAGGGTTTCTCTAACTAAATAATATTTTACTCTTTAATTTAAGCAGAAGAAAAAAATAAAAAGAATATTATTATCAGATTTTTTACAGAATTTTTGAATACCTTCGAAGCCCACCGTGTAAAATAAGCAATTGGATGTTTCTGGCTCCACCAATTACTTCTTCAATTTTACTTACATCCATGAGCTCGTCAACTGGAGTGTTGTCTGTAACAGATACACCACCCATTTGCTGTTGAACTTCGTAGCAAACTTCGTGCGTAAGTTTTGAAAGTAAGTACTTGCCTTGAGAGGAGACTCCCGCCACCCATTTTTCTGCTTCTTTGCTTGGTTTATCGGCAAAAAGTATTTTATCGTCATAGATAGTCGCTGCTTGGAATGCCAAGCTTGTAGCAGCACTACATTTCGATAATAAATCCCCTAAACTATATCCGACGCCTTGATAATTAATTACTGTTTTTCCAAATTGTTGTCTGAGGTTAGTATAAATTATTGCGTATATAAGTCCTGCCCAACATATACCTACACCTGAGCCCATAATACCTAAGCGTTCAGGAACTAATCCATTAAACAGATTATGATAGCCTCCTCCATTATCCCCTAAAATATATTCCATTGGAACTTTTACATCATTTAAAAACGTATGAGCGATATGAACTCGAGGAACTGAATTAATCTTCAATCTTTTTGTCTCTATTCCACCGAAATCCCTAGAAAGCATTCCTTGAACCATCGTTTGTCTTGGGTGCTCGGTATCGTAAACTCCATAACAGGCAAAATACTTTGCTTTAGGACCATTTGTCGTAAAGACCTTTTCACCTGAAAAAACAATACCATCATCCACCTTTGTACAAGTCGTTGTCAGGTTCACAGCATCGGACCCGCGTTCTGGCTCAGTTATTCCAATACAACCTACTTCTTTTCCACTCATCAATTCGTCTTGGACTTTAAGAATCTCGCTTGTATCGCCATGTTGAAATGTTGGATTCCCACATAAAATACCGCTTGCTAGTCGGGCTAATTCTAATTGAGGATCACATATAGACATGATTGTAGCTAATAAAATTTCTTTTTTCATACCATATGGCTCAAAATCGCGCCATTTATTTATCCTTTGCATGTATCCGTGCTTACCTAGCTCGGGGAATAATACGTATACATCTTTACTTTTATCGATTTTAGGGTGAAGCTCTAAACAAAAAGACTCTAACTCCTGGCAATATTCTACCTCTTCATCATTTAACATTGGAAATATATTATCGTTAAAAATTTTGAATACATTATCCAACGTCATTTTTTCGAGGATTTTATCGTTTATTATTTTCTCTTGCATGATTCTCGTCAATTCTAATTGTATTTCTTTTAAATTGAAAGATTTTATACTATTACTATTATTAAATTTTTTATTTAAAATAAAGTTTTAATATGAAATTTGAAAATTGGATAGTAAAATTATTTTAACTAAAAAATTCTTTATTTAACTAATTAACAACGATTAATACTTAGTTGAATCCACTAATAATGTTCGTTTTTAGTACTGCTTTATTTGTATCATTTCTACTATTAATTTTTTACGTTGTATTAACTCTTCGTTATAAAAAGTTTCTTGATAAAAAGGAAGTTCTAGCGGAACTAAGAAAAAAAGAAATCCATATTGAGAAATTTATTAGCGAAGAAAAAAAAGACGATGTGAAGAAGAAATTAGCGAAAATATCTCAAATTATATCAAAAACTGAAAAACAAGTAGAAATAACGGTTAAAAAGAAGATAAAAGTTGCTGAGGAACAACTTAAGCTTAAAGATACAGAAGTACAAGTTATCGAAAAAGCAGGTAAGGAATATCGGGTCTTTACGGCAGGATATAAGTCTGCTATGCCAAAATCTGATGAAGATTTAAAGCAAGACGTTGAGAATCTTGAAGGTGCAATTGAAAAGCTTGAGTCTTTCGATTTGTCTTTGGATAACATTGACGCGAAAAAAGCAAATGTCGGAGTTGGAATGTTTTACGAAAAAATGTCTCGTAAATTTGATTCCATTATTAGAGACTACGATTTAGATAAACTCAAAATAATTCCGATTCAACAATTTAAATACCACGCATTTACGAATATTAAGAGCATAAAAAACGACGATTTTTTGCCCGTTCTAAATCTGATGAAAAAAACACAATTTCTAAGTGACATTATAGAAATCAACCCTACATTTCATTTAATGGTGTTTACTGCCGAAAAGATCGAACTGTCGAATCCAGAAAAGGTTGTTTTAAGTTTTGTTTACGAAAACGAAGATCTAACTATTCAAAAATTATTAGATATAACCAGTTGGGATTACACTTATGCAAATAAAATTATTGAAAAATTAAAGAAAAAGGAAATTATTCAGATTGAAGAGGAGGATCACATTGTTATTGAAGGATTTAGCAAATTCGAGGAAAGAAAAAAATGGAACGAAATAATAGAAGAACACACAGAAAGAGAAAAAGTTAAGGAACAAGAAAAACTTAAACGCCAATTAGAACTAAAGGATAGATTAAAAGAACGCTTAAAAAAAACACAAAGCGTGAAAATTCCAAAAACACCTCCTAAGAAAAAACAACCTAAGGTTGAAGATAAACTAAAAGATACAAGCATAGATGAAATTGAAGAATTACCAAAAATTAAATTTGCTACCAAACCAGCTGTGAAAAGCCTACCAAAAACTAAAAAAAAAGAAGTAGCAAAAGATAAAAGTACGCTCAAAAAGCCATTAGATTTAGAATATGTTGAGAAGGAAGACCTTCAATTAAAAGAAACTATTTCTCAAAAAATCTTGAGCTACCACGAAAAGTTCTTTTTAATAAATGGTGGGTTCTCTCAATACGAGAAAATAAAGCAATTCATCGATCAAGAAATCACAGATGTTCCTAACGAAGTAATTTTAACCGTATTAGACCAACTTTTTGAATTGAAATTGATATTTAAATCGTTTAAAATTGGTAAAGTCATATATTATCTTTTTAAAGATGTAGAATTAAACGCTGTCGAAAAAAAGTTCATTAAATTCGCAACAAATAAAAAACCATTGAAAAAAATTAACTTCTTGAAAGGTTTAAAGTGGGACGAAGAAAAAGTATTAAGCACAATGAAAAGTCTTCAAGAAAAAGGAATTTTAAGGATAGAATCTAATAATATTATAATACCTGGAATAGTTCAGAAAATGTAAAGATTAACTGGAGCTATTCCCTTAACTTAAGTTAATATTAAAAGTTATGAGTAATTCGTTTTCACGTAATCTTGTACAGCCTTTATTTCTTTTAGATGAGTATCACGATTTCCAAAAATATAAAACCTTACTTCCGGACCGGTCCCGCTAGGTCTAAAATATAACGTCGAATCGTTACTTTTCAACTGGTATAAGTCCACTTTGTTATTATTGTCAGATAAGGAACTCACTTTATACTCTTTGTTATTGATTTTAATTGTTTTACCGTCGTTTTTTCCAAAATTATTCATAATTTTAACTTTTTCCTCGTCAATTGCACTTATAGTTCTATTAATTCCTTTGATTGACCAATCAATTGATTCGGAAATTTTATGTCCACGTGAGATTAATTCTGTGATAATAACTAGAGCAGGCACGGGATATTTATCTGCGATAATTGGAAATTTTGTCTCAAATTGGAGTCCCCCAGTTATTTCGTCTTTAGAAACATTTAATATGTTCAGAGTGTGTCCTCCTGACTCTTCCCACATTACGATTAAAAATTCTTCTTCTAGTAAGTTGTTTTTTTTTATCAATTCGAGTAATTTTTGTTTTAAAGGCGCTGAGTTATCAATTTTTATCAAATTTTTGTTTTCATCTTCATAATAAAGAATTGCTGTATCCACTTTTGATTGGTCTACTTCGATCCCTAGTAGAAAATATAAAATCACCCCCAGGTGTTTATATCCAACACCCGTTAGAATATTTATAAAACTAGTATGGTCTCCTCTTAAGTCGCTTGGAATCGTTCTTACATTAATGATTTTCTTATGATAAACATTAGCTAATATATTATGCATAGCAGAATATATCTCATTCGGAATATAATAGTAATATTCACCACTCTGTTTAACATATAAGGCAATTCTATCTCTATCGGCATCTAATAGTAGAGCTAAATCTGAATCTTCTGATTCCATAACTTGCCGCAATTTATCTTCTCGAAGCACTTTTATTGGATTGGGGGGGTTGATTTCTTCCTCTATTAAAATTACATTCGCTCCTAACTGATTAAATAGGTTAACAATTCCTCTAGCTTTCCCTAAGTAAGGCCAAATAACAATATTTTTACCTCTTAGGTTATTAAGTTCTAAAACTCTCGATAAAAGAGAAATTACATAATCGTTGTTTTTCTGCTCAGCATCAATCAGAAAAGGTTTGTAATTTGGATCAAACTTAATTTCTTCAAGTTTTAGTGCTTTAGCACCAATCTCTTTAAATAGATCTCCCGACAGAGGTATCGGATAATTAATATAAAATTTAACTCCGTTCCACGATAGATCGTTATGAGACGCTGTTAGTACGATAATTAAGTTTATATCTTCGAATAAAGCGACAGAGGCGGCGCCATAAGGGGCAGATAATTTAGATTCCCCAGGCTGATCTGTTTGATGATATATTTCATATCCTTCATAAGCAAAAATTTGAGAGCAATACCGAAGTAGAATCTGTTTGCTTGGTCGATTATCGGTAACAATCAAAATTTTAAGATTCTTCCCTTCTTTCAGTTCTTTATATTTTTCACTAATCGCTTTAAAGGTTCTGAGAAATAAAAAAAGCTTTCTGTTGGGTAATAAATATTTTTTCTTTCCTTCTTTTTCTATATTTTCAAGAATCTGAATTCTTAACCCCGAAGTTGGGGCTACTAGTGGATCAACTAAAAATCTTTCTTCTTCGGTTAATACTGGCAATTCTAGAGTCCTAAAATTTCCATCTTCGATAAAGGGAATATCTTCTAATTCAAATTCAAAATCAATCAAATTAATCACAATAATTATTTGTAAGATAATAACCAATAGTTATAAAATTCTTAAATTTTTTATGTTTTCACTCAGATTTTTGATTTAAATTGGGACTTACTTAAGAATTTTATTTATGGCTTCTCTTAAAATCGCGTGAATCTTTTCTCGATATACAGAATTAATTGCAATCATTCCGTGGACTTTAATGGGAGGGTTTCTTTCCGCTTCGGACAGTATCTTTTCACAAAATATTGGTGTTAACCTATTTGGCAAATCTTGTTTATTCGCGATTCCTATAACTAATGTGTCTTTATAATATCGATCTAAAATATCGTGAATTATTTCTTTGCATTGATTAACATTCTTAAAACTAGAATCTAGCACTAAAAGAGCTATGTCAGTACTATCCAATAAACTTCGCCATAAAGACCTATAATTACTTTGGCCCGCAAAGTCCCACAGCACAATAGAGCGGTGAATATCAAGTTCTTCACCGTTATATGATGTGATATCCACATTTATGGTCGGGATGTATTCTAAATCTATTTCCTTACCACAAATGAGGTGTAATAGGGTGGTTTTACCGACTCCTCCAATTCCAATAATAGAGACTTTTATAGAGCCAAGTATCGTATCATCAATTTCTCTTTCAAAATTTGTAAAAATAGCGCGATTTCCAGTCCAATCACCACTCGCTAAAAGTTCTCCATACATTTCAATGAATTTTGCTCTTATCGTTGTAATTTTAGAATTAACTACAGCGTCATCATCCACAAGATCTGTGCATACTACAATTATAATCTCTTCAATAATTGTATAATAGTACTTAAACTCGTCTGTAGCCGTTGATTTTATGTCACTTTGACTTATTTCTTTCATAAACCCCGAAAAAGCACTTAAAAATCCCGCTAATAAGTCTCTATCCACATCAGAACTACCGTAATTCCTAAATAGCAAGGATTTTCCAGTTCGGGTCAATATATTAATGTATTGAATCATAAAATCACGAGGGTTTATGTTGTGAGGTGCTTATGCGCCTCTATTGTATATATCTTGATAATGACTCATAATTGAAGCTGTAAAACTTGATAATCGAAAAAACTTGAATTTATATTTTTAATGTACTATATTTATTATAAAAAATTGATCTTTTTATAACATTCTCATCAAAAACATTAAAATAATCTTATTCTTCAAATTTATTTGAATTTAAAAGGTGATAACTTATGGCAGAACCTAACGACATTACACTTAACGATTTGTCTAAGTCTTTTAAAGAGTTCGACGAGAAAATTGGCGCATTCTCGTCAATACTTGAAAAGTTTGGTTTAGATATTATAACAAAAATGGGACAGACAAATTTGAAAATTACGCAACTAACTGATAAAATTAACGAGCTAGATAAGGCTACTATTGACATTAAAAGTCTAATACCTCAATTGAGTAATTTAATTGAAAATCAGAAAACTTTAGAAAACGAATTAGACTTAATTAAATCCCTGATTACAAATTTGACCGTAAGTCCTTCTAAAAAAGAAAGCGTAGAAGAAGTTATAGAAAGAAACGAATCTGCAACAGACAAGAAAGAATCGATAATAACCCAATTAAACGATTTAAAAGCGGATTTAGAAGATATCGACGATCCTCAAGCCGTTAGATTAATTTTGGAGAAAATTAAAGAAGAGATTTTCGAATTCACAGGCGGACATAGAATGCTCTATGAGATCTCACAAGCCATAAATCGTTTAAGCTCTGCAAAATCGTTATCAGATTTGTTTGACGCAGAAAATCCATCCTCTGAGAGTATTAAAAAATATTTAGAGGAAAAAATAAAATTTTGGATAAACAAATTAATGGTAAAAAAGTAATATCTAATAAAAAACTTCAAAAAAAAATTTTTCATAATTCTCTTAAACTTTCTCAATGAATTCCTTATTAATGCTTACTTTTTTCAATCGCTAAGCTTAAAAATTTTAAAAACAAATTGTTAAAAATTATAAATAAGAACTTCATATTTATAATAACTATTTATAATTAAAATCACAAACGATCAGAAATCAAATGAGTAATAACGAGAAAAAAGAAGGGAATTTAGTTTTTCAAGGGCGAACTGAATCGATTTATAAAGTGATTGTTATTGGCGATCCCGCCGTGGGGAAGACGAGCCTTCTTACAAAATTCGCTAAAAACCAATTTGAGGAAAAATATTTACCCACAGTCGGGGTTAATATTGTAAAAGAGACCATTGAATTGAAGGATATTAACGCCACAATTTCCCTGATGTTCTGGGACGTCGCAGGACAACCACAATTCTATATGTTACATCGGCCATACTTTAACGGGGCGGATGGTATGCTTCTGGTATTTGATATAACACGGTCTAGTACTTTTTCCAACATCAATAATTGGTACAATTCTGCCGTAAAATATGGGCTTAGTGGCATCCCTCGAATCTTAATAGGAAATAAAATAGATTTAAAAGACGAGCGTAAAATTATATTACCCATGGCGGAACATCTAAGCGAAAAACTCAACGCGCCTTATTTCGAAACCTCGGCTCTTACGGGGGACACCGTAAAAGAAGTGTTTCAAAAAATAGGAGAATTAGTTTTCAAGTACAAAGAAAATTAAATTTTAGATAAATTTTGTTAACTTTATTGCTTTAAGGTTTTAAGACTAATTAGATATGATTTAAGCTAATTTTAAATTTCCTTGGCGGAGCAACCGCAGTTCTATTTAAAAATAAAAAAATTTTTTATCGATACTCTTTAACAATTCTTTTTAGTAGAAGCAAATTAAATTCCTTTGGAGTGTTTCAAACTTAATTAGTTTTAAAGTAAATTCTTAAAAATTATATAGATGTACTTCATATTTATTATAAGAATTCAAAATTAAAATCACAAAGGTTCAGAATTCAAATGAGTAATAACAAGAGAGAAGAAGGAGGATTATTTTTTGAGGGGAAGAGTGAATCGATATATAAAGTAATAGTTATTGGTGACCCCTCAGTTGGAAAAACGAGCCTTCTTACAAAATTTGCTAAAAATAAGTTTGAAGAAGTATACTTACCTACTGTTGGCGTTAATATAGTAAAGGAAACGATTGAATTAAAGGAGTGTAACGCCACAATTAACCTAATGTTCTGGGAGGTTGCTGGACAACCACAATTCTATATGTTACATCGTCCCTACTTTAACGGGGCGGATGGTATGCTTCTGGTATTTGACATGACGCGGTCTAGCACGTTTTCCAATGTTTCTAATTGGTACTCTTCAGCTGAAAAATTTGGGCTAAGTAACATCCCTCGAATCTTAATAGGGAATAAAGTAGATTTAAAAGACGAACGTAAAATTATACTGCCCATGGCAGAACACCTAAGCGAAAAACTCAACGCGCCTTATTACGAGACTTCAGCTCTTACGGGGGACACCGTAAAAGAAGTGTTTCAAAAAATAGCAGAATTAGTTTTCAAATACAAAGAGAATTAAAATATGAATATTAAACAAAGGCACTTCATCCAAAAATCGCAAATAAAAGAGTTACAGGAAGACATTTTAAAGCTTTACGACGAGAAATTCCTGAACCAAATTTTTCCTAAAAAAGCTCGAGTCGAGGTTATCCAAACGGAGGCTGGAGACACCTTATACGCCATAAATAACGTGTTAAAACTCTGGAAATCTAAAGACGGATTTATTCCTGTTTTAACGCTACTTTTTAATAAACAGGTCGATTTGAAAAAAATTGTCGTTGATAAGGGAGCTATTCGATTCGTTTCAAACAATGCAGATGTTTTTCGAGCAGGAATTACTGAGATTGATAAATCAATAAAAAAAGGAGACATTCTTCAAATTGTCGACGAGAATAATCATAGAGCAATAGCAGTTGGAAAGGCAATGTATAATGCTAAGGAAATGGAAAATATGAATGAAGGGAAAGTAATCAAGAACCTTTTATGTGTAAAAAGTAAAGTGTGGAATTTCATTAAACATTTTTAAAAAAATTTTATAGAGAGCGAATAAATTCTTCTTTTAAAACAGTTATTAATTCTTCTTTTTCATCAAATGGCGCGTTGACAAAATAATTACGCTCAAGTTCACAGGGTGCCATACTATAATGATTGAAGAGTAGCATAATCATTCTTAGTGCGTTTTCCATGAGTCCGTTATCGTCTTGTCCGTCCGTGATCTTCATTAAATCAATTATTGTACGCATTTTCCACATGATTTTTTGGTTTTCGTCGTTTCCAGATAGTAGAAAATCGTCAAAGATATCCATATAGAAATCGCATTCGCATGCTACCATTATTAAGGAATACCTCTCTTACCCCTAATCTCCTTTTTCAACATTCAAGTAACAATAATCCAATCGTATTTTTAAATGGTTTTTTTATAGAAGAATATCGTTGCTATATTACAAACTTGCAATGGAAATTTTGTTTATATAACCTAAGGTATTTTTTTTTTAGTAAATGGTGCTTTCCTGTTTACTTTGCTATTTAAATACTAATTTGTTAGTTTTTTGATTATAGTGTATTTGAATAATATGAGTAAATCTATTAATCACAAATTAATTCGCGTAATACGTGGATATAATACGCATAACACATCTATCTATAATCGCACATAACTTATATTATTTAGATACTACTTAAAGGGTCATTAGTAGTTATATCACGATGACTCGTAAAAAATATATGAAAATTAAGGTCGCGTGTGTGAAAAATGAGTATGTACAGATCGTATCTACTTAAGAACGCCTTCTGGGCTAAGAAAGGAAACGAGAGGGATGGAAACTTGAAAGGGGAAAAAGTATTTATAAAACATGACTCTGAAATAGGAGGAATTTACGCAATTGTCGACAATAACGATAAGAAGGGCGTAAAAATAATAGCAAATGGAGAAGAGCATTGGTTTAATAACTTTGACAAGTTAGATATGTTCCTTAGCCGATTAAAACAAAATGAAGACGATTTTATGAAGATTCTAAGAAGAAAAAACATTTCTCAAAGGTTAAGAACGCTGGAAATTTAATTTGGTTTTTACAAATTATCATCTATTCTTTTTCAATGGTATGAGATGAGTTTCTAAACCATTTTATTGTTAGATTATATTTGTAAGATGTTCTTAGATTTAATCGTTGTAAATAGGTTGTAGTCCTGATTGAAAGTGGCGCAATCTTAAATCAGCACCACGAGAAACTCTTATTTTCGGAATTTTTTCTCGATTGCGATAAAGTTCAGTTACCGCAGCAACTGCGTAATTAATATGAGAAAGTCCATAGGTGTTTCTAGGTACCGCAAATCGAACAAAATTTAAGATACTTTTTCGTTGTTCTGGCGTTTTCTTATCCCACTCAAACGCAAAAGGTCCTAATTCACAGGCTCTAATTCCGTAATGTCTTAAAAGTTCTATACAGAACCCGACGCCCCCATAATCGTCAATTTTCATATCGGTTCCTTCAAAAAATTTCTCCACATTAATATACACTGCATGTCCACCGGCAGGAAGAACGACGGGGACTCCATTAATTGCCAGTTTTTTTGCAAATTCTCGAACTTGGCCAATCCTCTCAGCCAGATATGGTTCTTTAACAACTTCATATAATCCTACTGCTAAAGCCATAATGTCTCGACCTGATAATCCCCCGTACGAGTCGTTCCCAAATGTAAGGATTTGATTTTCTTTTAATTTGGTACCAATATTCCCGTTAGTCGAGAATTTTTTGTAAAATACTCCTTGATCTCTAAAAAATAAACCCCCGCCTATGTTGGCAAGTCCATCTTTTTTAAAACTTATAGTAAAACCATCAACGTAAGAAAACATCTCTTGAATTATTTTTAAAATGCTAAGTTTATTATACCCTTCTTCGAATTCCTTAATGAAAAAAGCGTTTTCTGCGAATCTGCAAGCATCTAGAAAAAGCGGAATTCCATAGCGATGTGCGATTTCTTTAATCGTCTTAATGTTATTCATTGAAACGGGTTGACCTGCGGCAGTGTTATTAGTAATAGTTAAATATATTAATGGGATGCTATCGGCTCCCTTTTTTTGGATAAAAGATTCCAATTTTTCACTATCCATATTTCCCTTGAAAGGATTTTTAATATCCATTTGATCGTGAGGAAAGTCTTCCAATAAGTTTGCTGAGAATAGATTTATTGGATGTAATCCATTTGCGGCAATATTTGCTTCAGTTGTATCGAAGTGTCCGTTGTTGAGGATGAAGAATTCTTTATTTGGGGTCTTTTCCTTTAGAATTGGAGCAATAGTGGAAAATAACAAATGTTCCGCACAACGACCTTGGGGTACTAAAAACGCGTTAGGGCGAATTAGCTGATGAATTCCCCCGTTAACAAAACCTCCTTCGAACGATGTAAGATATAACTCGTCCATTAATTTTTGTACATTGTTTTCTCCAGAAAGAACCAAGTTTATAGCGTTTTTTGGCTCACTTCCCCTTTCAAAAGTATCTCTAATAGCATCAAGAAGAACATAATATCCTTTGTTACGCCCATAAGATTCATCTCCGTGGAAAAGTGCAGCCCACTGCAAGTCCGTCATAGATGAACTTCCACTATCAGAAAGAAAATCTAATACAAGCATATCTGCTGGAAAAGAAAACATACTGTATTCTGTCTTTTTCAAAGCAACTTCTCTCTGCTCTTTAGAAACTTCTTTGATATTCCTTACAATTAAAGCTCGTTTAGACGGAACTGGAACGTTTAATTCATGCATAGATTTCATAATATTGCCATCAGAATTTTGTTTTAAAGTTATAGTTTATTGTTAAAAATAGAAATCGTACAACATTACTTTTTAATAATTAATAGAAGGTATAAAAATTTTATAACATATTCTTTATTTTTTCTTTTCTCTTAAAACGGAAAGAAATTCAGAATGATTTTAGATTATTTTATTTTTTTTACTATACTTTTACTAATTGTTGCAAATAATTCCTCAACATTTTCACCGCTTTTTGAAGAACATTCAATATAATCAATAAAATTATTATCTTTGGCAAATTTAATGGCTTCTTCTTTGGGAACTGTTCTCATTCCCTCAAGATCGAGCTTGCTTCCAACTAGAAGTATAGGTAATTTTTGATCGTGTATTTCGTTAGCTTCGTTAAAAACAGTTAACCAATCGGTTAGATTTTTAAATGTGATGTATCGAGTTATATCGTACATAAAAATAATTCCGTTAGCTCCCATAACCGCACCAGGTAAGAGAAACCTAAATTTCTTTTCTCCGGCAAAATCCCAAATTTGTAGAGAGATTTTTTTACCATCAAGTTCAAGTTTTTTTATATAAAAGTCCATACCAATCGTTAACTGATATGTTTCTTTAAAAACCCCATTAAGAAAGCGGTGAGTCAAGGTAGTTTTTCCTACGCCCCCGTCCCCGAAGATTGGGACCTTAAATTTTATGGGGTGGGTTTCAGAGCCTGGTTCCTTCATTTTATCTAATTCAATTTGTTTTATTTTTTAAAATTAAGCAAAAGACTAACAACAAAATATATCATTAAGATTATTTGAATGTTTTTCAAAACAAAAATTTATTAATATTTAGTTTATAATGAAACATACGATTTCTCTTAGGATATATTAAATATTAAAAACAGTTTCGGTATTTATTTAGTTTTTATTTCTTGATTTTAAAATTTTAGCCCGTTCACTTAGTATAGTCTTAATTTGTTCCTTATCTCGGGTATACCAATTACGAGACAATGTCCATAAAACTATACCAGGAATTACAAAAATAGTTATTATTACAGCACTAATCTTATAATCCTGTCCGAAAATGGATATAAAAATACCTGCGATTAAAGGCCCCATACCATAGCCTATATTCTCTAAGAATTGATTCCACGAAACAATTTTGCCTTGAGCTTCTGGAAGATTTATTTCTTGTAGGATCGGTGGTTGATTAACCATGTATAAAGAAGATATGGCGTCAGAACTTAAAATTAAAACACCCATTACATATGTTAAAGGAAGCGAAAAGAATAGGACGATGTTTGCTCCTTCTTCAGGCGTTAAAAAAGGCAATGGAACGAAAAACATCAAAACAAATGTAATTGACCCTCCTACTAGAGATAATATTATAAAACCAATTCTTCTGGCATCATTTTTCTCTGCTAACTTATCTGACACTCGAGCGAGTAAAATCTGTCCTATAACGCGTCCAATGACTCCAAAAATAACGACAAATAATCCTGTTATTAGTGGAGAGAGATTATGTGGAGGCGTTTGTAAATAAGGTAGTATGATCATATCCAAACTTCCCATAAATACATTGGTAAAGATTCCCTCAATTAAAGCTGCAATATTTGTGCGAGATAGCATAGTACTACGCATCAATTCTTTATCGATCTTAAAATCATATTCAATCGATCGATCTTTAAGTACATCTCGTAATTCTTTGATTTGTACACCTCTTTTTGGTTCCTTAACATAAAAAAGAAAAATTAAGCCCGAAAGAAGAACCGCAATTCCTATACTTATAAAATATAATCTCCAATACCCAAACTGCATTAAAGCACCAGATATTAGAAAACCAAGCATCATAAAGACGGAGCCAAAAATACCAAAATATCCAAAGAATTTAGAACGATGTTTTAATGGAACAATATCGTTAGATAAGGAAACTATGGCGGGATAACTTCCTCCGGCAAAGAGTGCAAAAATTAGAACAAATATAAAAAAATACCACCATGTCAGTATACCTTGACCGGCAATAGCGAACCCGAGCATAATCATGCAAAAACTTCTGGCAATGGATATGATTAATAAGATTTTTACTCGTGAATACTTATCAATAAGCCTACCAAGGAATAATCCTGACACTGAAGAAGTCCATAGGAGAGTGGTCATTAAAATTCCCATCTCTAACGCGTGATAATCTTCTCCTGGCCAAATTAGCGAAGACAGGGGCACCATTAGAATAATTATCCCTGCAAAGGCTATACTATTAAATCCGTTGAGTAAATATACTGGCCAAATTAATTTATTGTAAGATTGATGAGAATCGTTTAATTCCATTTCTAACTTCAATTCTAAATTCTATAAATTCATAATTATATGGAATGGAAAATGAGAATTCAAATTTTAAATTGATGAAACATTACAACTTTGAGAGTTTTTTATTTTATTAAGGTTTTATTTGATGATCTGAGGGAGTCGCCGCCCCTTCATTTGATTTTAAAATGTTAGCTCTTCCCTTTAATATTTCTCTTATGTTATAAGCATCAGAAGGAAACCATTTTATCGCAAATCCCCATAATATTACTCCGGGAAGAATGCATAGTGCAATTATTAAAATTGTGGATTGAAAATTCATGCTTGTCACAGCTAATAGAATTCCACTTAATAAAGGGCCAACCCCTCTCCCTAAATTTTCCAAGAACTGATTCCATGAAACTATTTGACCTTGTGCTTCTGGCAAATTAATTTCTTGCAATAATGGACTTTGGTTAACCATATAAAGTGAAAAAATAGATCTTGATGAGAAGAACATAATACCCATTAACCAAATTATTGGGAGCGTCATTAAGAAAGCAACATCTTTCCCTTGCTCAATATTCAAGTGGGGCCAAGGAATAAAAAAGAAAAAAATAAAAGTTAATAGACCCCCAATAATTGCTACAATAATAATTGGTATTCGTATAATAGGCCGCTCTTTAGCTAATTTATCGCTTAACCTTGCTAATAGTAGCTGTCCAATAATTCCTCCCGTTAACCCAAAAGTAATCATAAAAATGCTAGTTGAAAATTCGGAAATATTGTGAGGATCATTTTGGATAAGGTTAAGAATTAAGAAGTTAATAGAGCCCATTAGAATTTGAGTAAATATTCCTTCAATTAAGGCAACAATATTAGTTTTACTTAACATTGTCTTAAGCATAGTCTCCCGATTGATTTTAAAGTCGTAATTGACATCTTTATTTTTAAGAATATGGAACAACTCTTCTTGTTGAGCTCCTCTTTTAGGCTCTTTGTTATGAATTGCAAAAATTAGGGCACAAATTAAAATACCTAATCCAGTACCCCAAAAATACTGTCTCCACAGCCCGTTCTGCACTAGAAAAGCTCCAATCATAAAACCAAAAGTCATAGTAAGAGAGCGAACTATCTCATAAACGCCAAAAAAACGAGAACGAAAAGCTTTAGGGACGATATCGTTAGACAAAGATATTACGGCGGGCCAGCTTAATCCCGCAAACATCCCAAAAATACTTATAAAAACTAAGAAATATATCCAAGCTGACGAGCCACCGCCCTCCAATGCAAATCCAAGCATTACTATCGCAAGCCCCCTAAATATTGATATAATAACGATTATCTTTTTACGAGAGTATTTATCAATTAAGTGTCCAAATACTAATCCTGAAAGCGAAGCAGACCATGATAGCACTGCAATTAATATTCCCATTTCTAATGCGTGAGTTGGCTCAGTTGGCCACATAATTCTTGATATTGGTACGATAAGAAAAATAATCCCGCCCCAGGCAATACTTTGGAACCCATTAAGAAAATAAATAGGCCATAATATGCGATTGTAGCTAATAGAATTTGTTGAGTTATTAGAGTTGATATTTTCCATAAGAACTGAGTTTTTATAATAATATCCCTTATATGGGTTCTAAAATGAGCTTTCTCATATTAAAGTAATGAAATAAAAAATCCAAAATTTTAATTTTTTAATTAGTTTTAATTTTGTTTTTAAAAAGTAGATATATAACTAAACTTAGCAGCGATAATAGGGATAAAAAGAAAAATGCTAAGTTTGCATCTACCGCAGCAATAAAACCACAAAGTATTGGCGCAAAAAAGAATCCAATTCCAATCGCAGTTTCAAAATATATGCTGTATTTTGAAGTGTTATTCGCTATATTCCGAAATACTATTAATTTGAAAGCAAGGGTATAGTAAAAAGAATTAAATATTCCAAACGCACAAAAGAGAATTGCAAAAATGAATAAGTTTTGATTTATTCCCATTAAGAAAAGGGAAAATACGATAAGTAAATTAGATATAGGAATCATTTTTTTGGTGGTTTTTATTTTAAAGTCCATAGATTTTGAAATTGAAATCGTTTGAGTACTCATTCTTAAAAAGAAAAATAGATAGTTAGTAAAGAGAGCGAAATTTAGTATTTCAGATTTAATCGGATAAATTAATCCCATACCTCCAATTAAAAAACCATAGATTCCAATCATTAATAGTGGTAGAAATATAGGAAAAGAAATGTGTTCTCTTTGAGGAACTACTTTTATTCCCCCGTCAATTGGAACGATAATCTCTTTGTCGAAACTTTGAGATGGTTCTTGAATAATTAAAGCCATACTAAAGCCGATAATTGCAATAAATAACGCAAATAAAAACATAATCTGAATATTATCAATATAAAACAAAATAAGGAAACCTAAAGCGTAGCTAAAAATTCCTCCAAAATTCCAAGCTAAACTATACTTTTTCATTAATTTATCCTTTAAGGAGTTATTTTTACGATATTCTTCTGAATTTGATATCGCCGAAAGTGCTCCCATTAAAACTGGCCAAAACAATCCTAAAAATGTTCCATCTAATATTAACAAGAAATAAATTAACAATGGATCTTTTGAGAACTGTAAGATTACTTGAACAAATAAGAAGCCCAATGATGATATAATAATCGTAGGTTTTACGCCAAGCTTTTTCTGTACATTTCTAAAGATTAAAGGCGAAAATAAGTATGCCATGGCAGTTCCAGAAGTAATGAATCCAATTATTTCTGGATTTAAACCTATCTCAATTAAATAAAGTGGAATAGCTAAACCAATCGCCACGCCTGTTGCTACACGCGTAAATGCTAAAAAGAATATTGGAAACACTCTGTAATTATCTGTTTTCATTATATTAATAAGAAGAACTTGTTAACGATAATAAGGAAAGCGAAATCTTGAACTTAAAGTTTATTAAAATAGCTAAAACATGAAGAATATATCTTTTACATAAGTTTCAGAGAAATTGTTAATGACTTTCGGTTTTTAAAAGTAAATAGAAAAAAATAACGATAATTCAAATCAAAAATTTAACGCATTCGTGAAAGAAAAAGAAAAAGAAATTTTTATTTAAATGCTTAGTCACTTTCTAAAAAGCTTTGCATTTCGGTTAACTTTATTAAAAATTTTGGATTTTTCATTTTGATTTTGCGAGCTACAACTTTCTTTATGATATCGCTTTGCGACAGTTTTCCATCGCCAATCTCTTCAAATAACGCTTTCGTCGTTTTCATCATTCCATTCCAACCAAGTTTTTCCTCTGTTAAGTCTTTCTTATCTTTGTTTTCAATTCCCTCAATGGAAACTGTTCCTTTGTTAACAGTTATTAAAGCGGCATACTGACCATCTTTTGGATTTAATAAAATCTTAAAGGTTTCGTCAGCGAATTTCTCTTTAAATTTATCAATTGAATTTAAGGGGTTATAAAGATTAAAAACGCCCTCCGGATATGTTCCTTCTTTAATCTTACCAAGTTTACTTTCTGACATATTTGTCAATTCTCTTTCTGTAATTTTTATCGATATTTAAAGTTATATCAACTCTATGAAATATAAATGTTTTATTGTCCTAAAAAAAAGAAAGTTACTTTATCTTAATAAGAAGTAAGAATATTAGTTTTTATATCACTTGAGTTTGGGCTTTCTTTTTAGAAATAATTTTTTATAAATCTTATTTGTTAGTGGAATAGTTTGAAGAAAATCAGCGTGACGATACTTATCCCCTTGAAGTTTAATCTGCTCTTGCATACTAAATACCTCAACATTATATATATTTCATAGTTTAACATATAAAGTTCGCATATTAAAGAATTAATATTAGAAAGAAATGTTAGAAATTACAGAAAATAAATACTCGTTAATTCTAAATTCGTAAATTTTTTTCGTTAAATTTTCATCAAATTACATGCAATTTATTATTAAATAAAGCATCTAAATAATGCCTAATTAATACAAATAAAAAATTAAATGATTCAAAAAATTTTTAAACAAATATATGTTTAAGTAAACTTAATAATTCATCTAAATAAAAAGTTATTAAAATTTTTGCCCTTTTTTAATAAATAATGCTTGCTGACAATCAATTAATTAAACGGCTTCAAAATGGAACGATTCGTGGAATAATCCTCGATTTTGATGGTACTATCCTCGATATCAGAAAAACGCTTAAGGACGCAATAGAAGAAATATACGAGGAAAAACACATTTCAGCTGACATTGATAGCACAATACAAGAAATAGGGGCTCTAATGGAGACTATTCAAGGACTTCCGCTTCCAAAAATCGTATTGGAGTCTTTTAATTTGTTTAAATACATAGAATCGCTCCAACCACTAACATATTTAAAAAAATTACGAATAGCAACGAAAATTTTCACGCGTTATCTAGAGTACGCGAAAGACGCTTCTTTTTATCCAGAAGCAACGGAATTTATTAATAAATATAAAAAAACTTACGATTTATTTATTGTCTCTCACAACCAGACTAAGAATATAATTCCTCACTTGGAAGAAAAAAAGGTAAAAAGCTTTTTTAAAGGAATTTTTGGAGCAGATCTTCTTCCCGCTCTAAAACCCGACCCAAACGCGTTAAACCCTGTTTTTGAAAGTTATAAATCCTGCAAGTTAAAGGAATTTGTAATGATTGGAGATATGCCTTCAGATATTGAAGCAGGTAGAGAAGCTGGAGTTTGGACTATTGGTGTTGCGAGCGGAGTAAGTAAAAGAGAAATGTTGGCAGAATTTAACCCAAGCTTATTGATTGACTCGTTAGATGAATTAATTAAAATAATTGAAAATAAAGATTTATCAAATTCAAGTACTCAAAAAAAGATTGAGATAAAATCCTAGGAGGATGAAATTAATGGTGCTTAAAGAGGAATATAAAACTTCAGCAGATACAAGTATTATAAAAACTACTGAAGAAAAAGAAAAGGAAGATTTAGAGTTCAAGAAACGACACCAAAACTCGATGTATAACATTTTAAAATATAATCCAATCGATCCATTAAACGACCTCTATCGCCAAGCTATTGACCGATTGAACATTGGAGAAATAGAGGGAAAACTCCAATGGTGGGCGGCATATGTTTATATAAAGTTTTTTGCCCGAATACTCTGGAATTTTAAAGCAGAATATCCTTTAGGCAATTTATTTCCGGATTATGGGGCAGGCATTCTTGTAGGAAGCCACGAGTCTCATTTGGACCCATTCTTCTACGGTGCTGCTTGTCAAAGAAGAATCCATTACATGAGTAAATTGGATAATTTTAAAACTCCTTTAGTAAAAACGCTTTTTACAAATTTAGGAGCTTTCAAAATAGATCGTGAATACCCCGAACAGGGTTGGAACACCGCCAAAGAGATCCTCAGAAGCGGAGACTGGGTAGGAATTTTTCCTGAAGGTACGAGGTCTAGGGCAGAGAATGATTGGGAACTAGGAGAATTTAAAACGGGGGCAGTTCGACTCGCGATTGAAATGGGTGTGCCGATTGTTCCAATGGCAGTGATTGGGTCTAGAAACGCGTTACCAAAAGGTAATTTGGTCATGAAACCAACTCAAGTCAAAGTACGCGTAGGTGATCCGATTTACTACGATAAGTATAATATTGACGATGTTTCTTACGAAGAAATTAAGAGGCTAACAAATGAATTAAGACAGAATGTTCTTGATTTAAGAGAATACGTCATTGTGGACACAAGAAAAAAGAAAAAGGAAGAAGAACTATCGATTGGTTCCCCTGAAGATGCTGAAAAACCCAAAAAGTCAAATTCATTTATGAGATATTTAAAAGATGTAGGAATGGGAACGCTACAACTTGCTGACGACCTCTGGTACTCCTTCATAAAATCGTTAGAAGTATTAGGATTACGCGAACATTTTGCATCACCATCGCAAGCTATCTATGGGTGGGCAGTCCATAATTTAGGCAACTTAATGATACCATATAAAGCAATTGACTTTGAAAAATATATTCCTGATACCGGGGCAGCAATTTTTTGTACCAACCACAATTCTGAGTGGGACGTAATTATGACTGCGACTTGTATGACGTACCATAAAAAACGAATTCTTTACCAAATGGCGAAACAGGGTTTGTTTAAATTCCCAATCGTTAACGCTTGGGTTAGAACCCACCATGCGTTTCCACTAAAAAGGGGGCAACACGATGTCGATTCATATAATTACGCTAAGTATCTCCTTGATAACGGAGAATTGGTTATGATGTACCCCGAAGGAACGACCAATCCCGGGGGTGGTGAACTCCTAGAGGGCCACACAGGTGCTATGCGATTAGCTATTGAAAAGCAGGTACCCATCTTATTAGTAGGAATTACAGGTACAGAAAATACATACCCAAAACACGCTAAGATGTTAAACTTCTATAGAGGGTCTATATTAAAAGCAGGACCCCCATTCATGGAACATAAAAAACATTGGGGCAAACCAATGCCAGATTACGCCGAATTAAAGCGTTTAACAGATAATATGATGGCTCAAATTAAAGATTTGCTTTTATACGATAGCCCAGATGCCTAAACGAGAATAAAAGTGGAACAAATGGAAGCGCCTCTACAAACAGATAAGAAACGGATCAAAGTAGGGATACCAAGAGCACTTCATTTTTATAGATATTTTCCGTTTTGGAAAAAATTACTGGAAGAACTAAACGCTGAAATCATTATAAGTCCTCTTACAAACAAGAAAATCGTCGAAGAGGGCGTAACACACGGATTTGGGGAATTGTGTATTCCAGTCAAGATATATTACGGTCAACTCTTAAAGTTGGTAAGAGATAATCCTGATTTAGACTTCATTTTTGTACCTAGGTATGTTTCGGAAGTAAAAGATTCGTACTTTTGCCCTAAATTTATTTCTTTACCAGACGTAATTAAAATTTTACCTGACATTCCAAAAATTTTAAATTTTGAAGTAAACGTTAAAGAGTTTCCAATATCGACAGCCGCTATTGAACTTGGAAAGCAACTAGGAAAAAGTCAAAGCAAAGCTTTAAATGCTTATAAAGAAGCTCAAAAATATTTCGACGAATATCACGACTTTCTTAGAGAGGGCGCCTCAGTTAACCACGCTTTAAGGTTAGTCGAAAGAAATCGCCCTTTTACCTTACCAAAAAGAAAAAGCCAAGGAGATATACGATTTTTGCTATTAGGGCATAGTTATAACATATTTGATACTTTTATTAACCTCGATTTTCAAAAAAAATTGATAGACCAAGGAGTTAATCACATTACCATCGAAAATCTACCAGAATCTATTTTCGAGAAGCCCGTTATAGTGAACCCAAGAGGGGCAAAATTACAAAATTATTGGAGACACGAAGAGGAAATTATGCAAGCTATTCGATATTTCCTTACGAAAGGACGCGACGAAATAGATGGCGTAATTTTCTTAATCAGCTTCGCGTGCGGACCAGATAGCCTTATCTCTGAACTGATCATGAGAGACATGAAAGTCGTAGGACTTCCCTTTTTGGAGATCATAATGGACGAACACAGCGGTGAAGCCGGATTGCTCACAAGAGTAGAAAGTTTTGTCGAAATGATCCGAAGAAAGAAAAAGGGATTGACAGTCGGGAAAAGAGATAAATTAACGATTAAATCTGCTTAATAAAAAAACCATTGACTACTTTTTATAAGTCATTTTTAAAAATTCAAACGGAAAATATATTAAAATTAAAATATTTCATATGGGGTGATTTTTTGAGTAAACGAGGGAGAATGGGAGGATCTAAAGCTGCAGGACCCGGTGGTAGTTGCAAGTGTCCTAAATGTGGCAAAACTATGAAACATCAAGTGGGCATACCTTGCTCCCAGCAAAATTGTCCAAAATGTGGCACTAAAATGGTTAGAAAATAGGTAGACATTTGTAAGGCTTCAAAATATAAATATTCTCCATTTTTTTTATGTTCATTTTGGAAAATAACATAATAACTTAATTCATAAAGATTAATTTTTTTATTGTGATAAGATAGGTTAATTGATATTTATTTTTTAATTATTAATTTTACTCAGTTTTTTTATTAAAATTATCATACAATTGATAATCTATTTGTATTGGGTAATTTTTTAACTTGGGTAATTTTTTATTTAATCAAGATACTGACTATTAACTTGAGGATTTTTCCAAGAAATGATAATTTCTTTTCCCCAATATGGGCCCCAAAACTCTATTTACAAGCCTTGGTCTAGATGTAGTTATTCCAGATCCAACGAATCGAGAAGCGATTAAGATTGGGATAAAACAATCCTCGAATAGAATCCTTCACTGAAATGATTAAGCGCAAGAAGAGAATGCAAGCTGGAAAAAAGAAAGCGAAAAGAGGCGTGCAATAATCGTTTCGTGCAATAATCCCAACCCTGTGTTTGACATGAGCGAAGAAAAACTAGCAATACATAAAAGAAAAGTAGAAGCGATCTCTGAAATGGTTAGAAATGCGTACGATAACGCGAAGCCGGGGGAATATTTCTCTCTAAAAAAGGCGAGTGTTTCCCACATGGCTCCACAGCCGGATAACCCGGTCTATAGCGACAAGCCGATAGACGTGAGGTCACTTACAGACATTATTGAGATAAACACGGATACAAGGACATGTATTGCAGAAGCAGGGGTTACTTTTGTTAGGCTTGCAAGAGAAACATTAAAGTATGGGCTCGTACCGCAATGCGTTTCCGAGCTCAAGGGAATCACGATAGGCGGGGCAGTAGCAGGATGTTCAGTTGAATCCATGTCTTTCAAGTATGGGGGATTTTTCGATTCCTGTGAAGAAATAGAGATTGTGACAGGAACAGGTGACATAATGTTATGCACGAAAAGTGATAACCATGAAATATTCGAGATGCTGCACGGGAGTTTCGGCACGATTGCAATCATCACGCTCCTGAAGTTCAAGCTCGTTCCAGCAAAAGAGTGCGTCCGCATCGATTACATCCGTTACGATACTTTTAGTGAATACATGGAAGCTATCAAGCAACACTACGAAAAGCAGGATATTGAAATGATGGACGGGCTTATCTTCTCCGAGAATATGAACGTACTCTGCGTTGCCAGCTTCGTTGATGAGGAGGAAGCTCCTTACAAGAGTGAATATTTCTACGATATTTATTACAAAAGTGCGATGAAAAAAAAGCGAGACTTCCTCTCCACCATAGACTATTTTTTCAGGTATGATGCAGATTGCCACTGGTCGATACGGAATGTTGCTGGAGGAATTTTTGAGAATAAAGTAGTCCGGTGGTTAGTAGGGCCCTTTATACTTGGATCGACAAATATTCTTAAGATCAGCGAACGATTGCCATTTTTAACTAAGAAGGGGGGAGAACCGGACGTGATTATTGATGTCTTCATACCAATCACTCACGCGGAAGAATTTTTCAATTGGTACCTGGAGTTATTTGATTACTTCCCGGTTTGGATCGTCCCTTACCGCATGCAAAAAAATAAACTAGATGGGTACAAGTTCTACCCGTGGCTCAATCAAGACATGATCGCTCCCATCGAGGATGAGCTATTCATAGATTTTGCCATCTACGGGTTCGAGCAAAAAAGAAAGGGATTTAACTTCTATAAAGCGCTAGAAGAAAAGGTTCATGAGCTCAGGGGAATGAAAACCTTGATAACTCACAATTTCTACGAGGAAGACCAGTTCTGGAAGGTATATAACAAGAAATTTTACGATAAAGTGAAAGAACGAACGGATCCCAAGAACCTATTTCGACACTTGTACGAAAAGACGAATTATAAGAAAAAGACTGAAAAGACGAAAAGACTGAAGGTAGGTATCCCACGTTCCCTGTATTTCTACAAGTATTTTCCATTATGGGAAGGAATGCTTACAAGTCTTGGTTGCGAAGTTATTGTGAGTCCAGAAACAAACAAAGAAATTCTTACCAACGGATCTAATCAATCTGCAACCGATTTATGCATTCCAGTCAAGATTCATTATGGTCATGTGAATTATTTATCGAGAAATCACCCCGATCTAGATTTTATATTTGTTCCAAGACTCATTAGTAAGAGTAATGATCATTATTATTGTCCGAAATTCCTGATCCTTCCAGATGTCACTCAACACTCAGCAGTTTCTAATATTCCCGTTATTGAATGGATTTTTAATGCCAGGGAATATTCAATGATGCAATCAGCAATAGATTTTGGAAAAACATTAGATAAATCAAAAGAAGAATCAAAACTTGCGTATGAGAATGGATATAAAAAACTTGAAGAATTCCATGAGTTGATTGAGGATGGAATTCTTGTTCCTGATGCACTTTACAAAATGTATCCTTTTGAAAAATATCCAAATTATAAGTTTAAGAAAAGATTTCAACCTAAACTTAACAAAGATTATGAAAAATATCCACTTTCATTAATGGTTCTTGGTCATCCATACAATACTTATGAATCAATTATTAATCATGGATTAATGGATATTCTCAAAACCAATTTTGTTGATGTTGTAACTGTTGAAAATGCTCCAAAGGAAATCTTCTCAAGAAGAGTTGAAATTGATGATAATTTTTGCAATTTCTGGGATAATGAAGATGAATTGATTCAATTATCTGATTATGTTATCCATAATGAAGAGATTGATGGGGGTATTTTCTTAATCAGCTTTGCGTGCGGTCCTGATTCTTTAATTCAAGAATTGGTAATGCAGGATTTTGACATGAAAGATAAGCCTTTTATTAATCTCACATTAGATGAACACACTGGAGAATCTCAAATAACTACAAGAGTAGAATCTTTTATCGAAATGATAAGGAGGAAGAAATACAAGTGAATGAACCAGAATTTTTCAAGAATATTCTTTCAGATGATGTGGATGACAAGTTATATCTAGGAATCGATGTCGGAAGTGTCTCCACGAAATGTGCAATAATTAATGAGAGAAATGAATTATTGTATGCTACCTGGACCAGAAATGATGGTTCTCCCATTGTTTCTACACAAGAAAATCTAAAATACATGGAAGAAGTCCTTCCTGATAACATCGAGAGAAATATTTGTGGTGTTGGGACAACAGGTTCTGCTAGGTATTTAATAAAAGCTCTTATCGGTGCAGATATAGCAAAACCTGAAATAATTGCTCATGCAATTGGAGCTTCAACTTATACCCCGGATGTAAGGACGATATTAGAAATAGGGGGACAGGATAGTAAAGTTATCCTAATGAAAAATGGCATCGTAACAGACTTCAACATGAACAGCGTCTGTGCTGCAGGTACAGGATCTTTTCTAGATCACCAAGCAGTTCGGATCAAGGTTCCAATTGAAGAATTTGGGGATTATGCTCTTCGGGCAGAAGAGGAGGTTTCAATTGCAGGACGATGCACAGTTTTTGCCGAATCTGATATGATCAGTAAACAACAAGAAGGATATTCTAAAGAATCAATTATCAAGGGATTGTGTAAAGCTCTTGTTAGAAACTACTTGAATAATGTTTGCAAGGGTAAAAAAATGTATCCTCCCTTCGTATTCCAGGGAGGAGTTGCAGCAAATTCCGGAATAAAAAATGCTTTTGAAGAAGAATTGGGGTATGAAGTCATTATTCATGAAAACTATTACGTGATGGGAGCATTTGGTTCAGCCATTTTGGCAAAGGAACATGTAAATGGACAGATATCTTCTTTTCATGGCCTAAAAGTTAGTGAAATGAACTTGGCTCAAGGTTCATTTGTCTGTCCTGATTGTGCAAATAGATGTACAATTAAATACCTTGTCAGGAAAGAAGATAAAAGTAGAGTAACTGGAAGAGAAAAGGATGATGCGATATTTGCACGATGGAATAGTAGGTGCGGTAAATGGTAAATGTTAGAGTTTCATTTTCACGAATGGGTTGGAGCTATATTTTTTTCAAAGGTTTATTCCATGATCTTCCTGGTATTGAAGTTGTTGAACCCCCTCTAGTAAACACTGAAATCGTTAGTGAAGGAGTCAAAGTTTCTCCTGAATTCGTTTGTTTTCCATTTAAAGTCATTCTTGGTGAAATGATAAACCTTTATCGTAATTATGATGTTAAAGATTTTGCGATGATTGCTGACTACGGCCCTTGTCGAGCAGGAATGTATGGTGTTGTCCAGAAAAGAATCCTGAAAAACATGGGATTCAAGGATGTTAGAATGTTTTATCTGCGCCAAGATGATTTTCGAACTCTTGAATGGCTAAGGATATTTCGTGATTTAGAAAAAAGAACAGGAAAAAAATTTGATGACTATAAAGTTTTAAGAAACACACTCTTGTTCTTGGCCAAAGCATACTATGTTGAAAGAATAAGCCATATTGAAGGACTTGTTAGATGTCGAGAAAAAAACAAATCAATGACTACCAAAGTAGTTCATACTTTGATGAATTTACTTGATAACGAAAATAATTTGATGAAATTATCTAATTTTGATAGAACGATAGATGAAAATTTTCGCAAGATTCCTATTGACAAGGAAATGGAACCTTTGAGGGTTTGTTATACTGGGGAAATCCAAGTCATGTTGGAGAAATGGGTTAATTATGATCTGATGGGAGAATTAGGCGTCATGGGTATCGAGGTTCACAAGCAGTATGATGTCTTTGATTGGGTCATGCACAAACTTAACGCCAGCAAACGAAGAAGACGGCTTGAACATAGTGCAAGAAAGTATATTCCAATGGATTGCGGTGGAGAAGCGCAGTGGAACATGGGAAGTTATCTTGAGTCTCAAGAAAAAGGTTTTGATGGTTTTGTCCATATATTCCCATTTACTTGCCTCCCCGAAATATCCCTCATGGGAATGTTAGAAGCTGAGAAAAACATGGACAAGTTTTACATGCCCCACATTCATATTAGTCTTGATGGAAGTTCTGGTTTTGAAGGACTTAGAACAAGAATCGAGGCATTTCACGATTTAATGGTTGGCAACAAGAAAACTAATCCCTTGTTTAGAGATGCCAAGTATGTGGTCCCGGATGAAGTAAAAAATATATATTTTAAGCCGAAATCCAATTTTGAATATTTCCTGTCTAGTATTGAAACCCCCATGTCAAAGGTTTTAACAATGCTGAATCCATCAAAGAAATTAGATGTAGGATTCACCGTTAAGAATGGACTCGAGTTTTTTTCAAGAAATTCGTTTTTTGGTATCGGATCTCTTTTTAACCTTTGAGAGGCTTAAGGCAAAACTACTTTCGCAACGAAAAGTAAACCTTCAACAGCACCAAGCTCCAGAAAACGGTCCAAACGCTAATTATTAAAGGCATAATGTCATTTGCAGAAATCGAGTAAAGAAATCTCGTAAAGGCATAATAGGTGGCGTAGACGCTGCAAGTAGCAATAAAAATTATCAAAGGGACGATAACAAAAGCTAAATCGGCTTTAAAGTGTTTTAACTGACTACTTTTAGGTTTTGTTTTTTTACGAGTTGCTAAATTAAGCGTTTTCTTTTTCAAATATTTAACCGTAAAAACTATTCCAAGCGCGAACAACCCCGATAAAAGGACGGTAAGGAAGAAATAAAACGCTACTAAGGTCGGTTGCTGCTCGAGTAAGACGTTTAAGCATTGGTAAGGCACGAAATAGCCGAACGCTAAAAAGCCAAAAACAATGGTAAAAATTACTAGCGGAAAATACAGCAAATGTTTTAGTTGTATTGATCTTAGTGCAAACCCGATTCGATTTACTAAGTTGCACGCCCTGCTCGGCGAGCTTACGCTTACGCTTACGGTACCTTTAAACGCGAAGTTAGCGAATATTTTAAACGCTCTTTATTTCGAGATTCAGCGCGTAGAAAGTGAGCCCGATAGTTCGGGTTGCTCCTATTACGTCGTTTTCCAGTTTAATATCGAGAAGTACCGCTCGATCGACGACCTTCGAGACCTCACCTCGGAACAGGTAAATAAGATCGCCACCGCGCAAGCGATAGAAGCTTCTATTCTCGAGTACAATTACCAATTTAACCTCGCAGTTCAGACTCAGATGAGCTACCACGAGCTATTTTACACCGGGATAGTTACGGCTGTATCCACTGCTATTACTATGGGTGCTACTTTAGGCGTCGGAAAGGTAGTTGAATTAGCAGGAAGCCTAACAGGTACCGCTGCGAAAGAGTTGAGCAAGTCCGCTTCGAAAACGCTTTTGGGCCTTTTACAACCCACCGCTGGGTTTAGCTCTTGGGGCGTATTGTATACCGTGGCTAAAGAGATCGGTCAAGAAGTATTAATAGACCCTTGGATCGAGAGCGCGGTTTCTGGAATGGTTAGGCGCGCGGGAGGGGACGCTATGCTACAGATGGTGCTCAGTTCGGTCGCGGAGAGCTTGAGAGAAACGCTCACCGGACCTTTTACTAACCTATTTAGCTCCCAGCAATCTGAAGGCGCGTCTTTATACGAGCAACTCGACGCTAAATATTTCTCAAGCGGTTTAAAACCAACGGTCCAAGACGTTCTCACTGTTTTTAACGAGTACAGAACGGAAATTGAAGTGCAAATAGAACAACATAGAGGTGATCTGAAATTGCTCGGTGGAGCCACGAGAGCTATTAGTTTTGTGTCAATAGCTTTAGGTTTTACCGCTTCGCAATTTCTCGGACCCATTAGCGCCTTAGTGTACTCAACGCTTGCAACCTATTGCTTCTCAGAAGACATTTCGCTTAAAGACGCGTTCAAGCAAGCTTTTAGCCCTATTAAAGCGGCTATAAGCAATAGTAAAATCGGAGACTATGTGCAAAACAACAAAAAGAAAGTGTTAGGTCTTGTCGGTATTGGCGCGCTGTCGGCTACAATGACGGGATTGCAAGTATTATTACCCTCTTTAAACCTTCTCTGGAGCTTTCTACCCGGAGTAGGCGTGCCGATAACGATAGGGATGGTTCAAAATAAAAAATTAGATTCTAAAGAGGAGATAGTCCATTATAACAGATGGTTAACAGATCGTATAAAGTCTTACTTAGACAACCTTCCTAATAGGATTAATTATTTATTTGATCCATATAAAGCTTTTACAAAGATGGGCAGTCTTCTCGGTCAGAAGGATTCTTACTTCCTCGAGCAAAGACGGTTGAAATGGGCTAAGAGAGTTTTAGCTCAGACAGTACTCGATACTATGAGTTCAAGTTTGAAGCAGAAAATTGAAGAGTGGTCTGGCGAGTTTCCACAATTAGAAGAAGATTTATTCAAAGTTTACTCTGATCTGATTAGTTTTGTTGACGATTATCAAAGAATCTTAAATCCTAAACCTTCTCCACGGTATCAGATGTATAATCACCATCCAAATTTCAATAGAAATTTCTTCTCTGAGATTACGACCGCTGAACAAGCATACTGGCTTGGATTTATAGCAGCTGATGGTTATATTAGTGTAGAGCACAAAAAATATGGAGATTATTATCGTATGGGCATAGGGATATCTACCAAGGACGAAACTGAATTTGGTCTTTTGACGAAGTTTTGTAAAGCTGTAGGACTAAATCCAAAATATATAAGCACTAGACCAGTTCGTTGCGATTTTACGGGGAAAGATAGTTTAATTAGCGAGATAAGATGGGGCGATCAAGAATTTGCTCAAGACCTTATTGACCTCGGCATAGAGTATGATTTCGTCGAATCCAAAGGGAGGAGAGTGAAAGTAGCAACATTGCCTGAATTCGCCAGCAGAGAATTAGCTTTAGCTTATCTTTTAGGATTCTACGATGGAGATGGTTCAAAAGGTTTAAATAGCCAAGATAAGAGTATTTATCCCACAGTTTCTTCTGAAAACAGAGAATTCTTGTATCAATTAAAGAATTACTTTGGAATTAAAAGCAAAGTAACAAAAGCTACCGTTGAAAGATATGATCACAGAAGGGATATTATTGTAAGAAGTACCCAGCACAGGCTCTACTTGGAAATACCTCTCTTTAAAGAAATGATGGAAAATTATGGAAACAGTCTAGAAAGGAAAAGAGAAAAGCTCGAACGACTCGATCATTATGGAGTGTCTTCCACTCGGTATTTCTTAAGACAAGTTCTTAAAAGGGATTTATTAGAAGCAATGTTAGAGATTATATCTCCTAATAAGATTGGTAAGATTTTAGGCGTAAAAGGTGAGACAATAGCTAGGTTTGCTCGAGACGAGTATGGGCTTTCAATCCCAAAGACTGCAGGTGAGTATCAATCGATTCAACATTCACTTAGAAATTTAAGAGTAGATTCTGAGTATTACGCAGATTATTTCCACTATACAAACTTCCTTGGTGGCTTAAGACGTGGTTCACAGGGATTATTTGGGGATTTTAATTTTAGATTACATGAATACTACGATACAGAGTTAATTAAAGAGCTAGTGAGTCAGGGTATCAAAGTCGACGAAACCAAATCGGTAGCTTTCGCTCGAAATCGAGGAGTTGTAGATAAAAACGGAAAAGTAATAGAAAATCCTAGAATTATTTGGTTAACGCAGGGAACAGCAAGGAGAGGTCTTGACCATATTTTACTTCGTCACGGTGAGGGTGGCATCCCAAAGAAGAAATTCAGCACTATTTTTGGTATATCAGACGACGCTGAAACTATTGGCAACTTTATTTTTTACGCTATTACTAAATTTCCAGTTCACTTAAAATTACCAGGAGCTGGGGGACGGTCTACACTTTATGTGTATCAAATTCGGAGAAAAGGTGAAATTAATTATTTGAAAATTCTAGTAGACGAAGAGGGAGAAATTGTTACGGCATACCCTGATAGGAACGAAAACTAGAATCCCCACGCACTACCTAAATTTAAATTAGAATTGTTCTTTTTTTTTATTAATTATTAATTTAATTAGCATTTTTACGGAGTTTTGGTTTTGAGGGTATTTGTATCAGATGTTATCGTTAAAAAGGATAAAGATGGCTACGATTACTACTGGGTTGTTGGAAACCTTCAGAGTGGGATGGAAGTTATTATCGACGATTATTACTTTGATCTTCGCGAGTGGATAGGTCAAAGCGTTGAAATGTTGCTGTCATTTTTGCGGTCACCTTACAGCGAGCTCCAGAGAGGTATTTGCAACAAATTATTTTTACCGTTTAAGTATTATTCCGTGGAGCTCATTGACGAGTTGTTAGAAGAGAAGGGCGTCGTCTCAACCGGCAACGAAAGAGTTGTAATCTTGACTGGTGAATTTATTGATTCCTATGCTATCCCCAAAAAATGGGCTTCTTTCACTCAACGAGACTTGTTTAGAGTTTTGTACAAGGAACCGTCTGCTCTAAAAACTGAGGACGGAGCGTTCCTTCTATACCCCTTTCATTTGCGAAAGGCAGTTCCAATAGAGAGATTTCCTCAGGAAGTAACAGTGGCGGGAAGTTTGAATTTAGAAGCCTGGATTCCAAGCCATTGATGTTGGCTTGGTTTTAACCTTAACAATCTGAAAGAAACAGACTATTTAGCGAGGGATTTGGAAAATTACTTTTTTATCATACTATTGCGAATCTGTTTGTAATGGGAAAATTTTTATTTTAAACTGTGTTATTTGATTAAATACTTAACTAGGTAAAAATACATCATGTTAATATCATTCCCTAACATGGGGCCTAACTGGGTAGCTTTTAAAACGCTATTTACAAGCCTTGGTCTAGATGTTGTAGTTCCAGATCCAACGAATCGAGAAGCGATAAAGATTGGAGTCAAGTATTCCCCCGAATTCGTGTGCTTCCCGTTTAAAGCGACTATTGGAGATTTCGTGAATGCTATAGAAAAGGGAGCAGATACGCTAATCATGGCAATAGATTGCGGACCGTGTAGATTTGGCTTTTACGCGAGCGTTCAAGAACGCATTTTAAAAGATATGGGTTATAAAGACATTACGGTTATCCCCCTTGACCAAGCAGACCTTTTAGATTTTAAATGGGTCAAAACTCTTCAAGAAGTTAGCGGTCGAAAGGATTTATTTATGTATTCAAAATTCGTTAAGGCTGTTATTATTTTTCTAAAGAAAGCTAAACTGTTAAACGATATTCAAACTGCCGAAGGTATCTTCCGAGCTTACGAGCGTAATCAAGGAGATACAACGGATTTGATTAAAAACTTATTGGATAAGCTTGATCAAGCTAATACGCTCCCAGAATTGAGAAAATTTAAAAGCGTTATTAAGCAAGATTTTAGCAATTTAGATATTGATAAAACCCGAACTCCTCTACGGGTGGGTGTTTCGGGGGAGATTCACATTAACTTGGAACCCTATGTAAATTTAGATATCCGTAGAAAGCTGGGTGAGATGAACATTGAAGTACACCAAAGCTTGAGCTTATACGATTGGGTCGTCCATAAATTCCATTTAAATTATCACAGAAAGTGGTTGGAACACCTTTCCCATCCATACATGCCCATGGACATTGGCGGTGAAAGTTTTGAGCTTTTAGCTTAAAACCATCTTTGCCAATGGGTGTTAGGTGAATATATAGACAAAGCTCAAGCGGGGTTTGATGGCTTCGTTCATCAATATCCGTTCTTATGCCTCCCCGAAGTGACGGCTCGGACGATTTTAACTAATAAACTTAAGGGAATTTACGATCTTCCCATCATTTACTTCTCTTTCGACGAACAGAGTGGATTAGGTGGCTTCAGAACTAGGTTAGAAGCATTTTCAGATCTAATGTATGGTCGTAGGAATAAAGAAATTGAAACTAACGCCAAATTCATATCAAATGGTAATAAAAAGATTTATCCGCATTATGGCAATTTATTTTATAATGAATGCGTTCAATTAATTCAAAATTCGGTTTAATAATAAAAGTGAGATTATATGGTTGAAGTTACTGAAAAAATTGCTAAAGAGAGGAAAAAAAAAGATGCTTTCCTTGGTATTGACATAGGAAGCGTGAGTTGCAAATTCGTTCTAATGGATAAAGATGGAAATTTACTTACCAGCGTATTTTTACGAAATAGAGGTTCTCCCATCGACTCAGCCAAGGCAGGAATGGCAGGGTTACGCGATAACATAGAACAAAGTGAAAATTTAGGCGACTACGAGATACGTTGCTGTGGTACTACTGGTTCGGCACGGTATTTAACAAAAGCAATCGTAGGTGCCGATCTCGCTAAAACTGAGATAATAGCTCACGCTGTTGCAGCACAGACCATCTATCCCGATGTAAGAACGATTTTAGAAATTGGTGGTCAAGATTCGAAAATAATTCTTCTACGGGACGGAATAATTGTAGATTTTGCGATGAATTCTGTGTGCGCTGCGGGAACGGGTTCTTTTCTCGATCATCAAGCAGCGAGACTTGGGATTCCTATAGAGGAGTTTGGCGCTTACGCTGTAAAATCGAAAAATCCTGTGAGTATAGCTGGAAGATGTACTGTATTTGCAGAATCCGATATGATTCACAAGCAAAATGCGGGGTATTCTAAAGAAGATATTATTGCTGGTTTATGCGATTCACTTGTTCGCAATTATATGAACAATGTAGGTAAGGGTAAAACCTTGGAAGAACCTATTGTGTTCCAAGGCGGCGTTTCTTACAACAAAGGGATCATTGAAGCATTTGAAAGACATTTAGGTTGCAAAGTAATTGTTCCTAAATATAACGTCCTAATGGGGGCTTTAGGAATGGCAATTTTAGTTAGAGATTTCTATTTAGAGAACGAACATCAAACTGTATTTCGAGGACTCGAAGTAGCTGAAATTGAATTCACGACCTCAGCGTTCAACTGTGGAGACTGCCCCAATAATTGCGAAATAGTCCAAGTAAAGATGCCCCAAGAGGGAAATAAAATTATAGCTCGCTGGGGCTCTCGTTGTGGTAAATGGGATCAAGTAGATTAATTTCGAGTTTTATATTCTGATCTTTTGATAACATACTTTTCAAACTATTATTGTATTTACAATCTTTAAATTAGATAAATGAATATTTGAATAAAATAAGAAAAAGCATATCTACTAAAGTTATTAAAATATTGTCCAATTTTTAATAAAAGAGAAGTAAAATGACAGAATTTTTTAAGCAATTAAAAGACTTGGGCGGGGAATTTCTCGAGTCCTTGCAACATAAAACAAAATTATCGACAATATTTGATATTTATTTAGAAAAAGTAATCCCTTCATTTGTTTCCGAAAAAGAGTTAAAGGAATATTACGAGAGACGGATGGAGGAAGTTAATAATTTCATAGACAAACTATAAACGAGGGGAAAATAATGGTTGAAACATCTTCCGAGGAGAATGAAACGAAAGGAAAAGATAAGGTGCTTAGTAAGAATCTTATGGAAGATATTTTTTACGCAGTTACCAAAGGTTTAGGAAACTTTGGTTTAACGGCATTCGCAGACTTACAAATTGAAGGGCGGGAAAATGTACCTATTATGGGAAGAGCGATTTTAACTACGATTAGCCACAACGCGTTAAGAGATATGGCGATTATAAGTCAAGTTACTGGACGAAGAGTTCACTTTATGGTCCATCATAAACTAATGAAGAATCAAATGTACGGCCCCGTTCTTAAGTCGTTAGGCATGTTTCGCAGTACCCTCGATAAGGACGATACTATACCTATAGATAAAGTGTTCCACTATCTTAACGAAGTTGGGGATCTTGTAGCCATGACGCCGGAATCAAAACTTACACCCGAAATTCAGGTGAAAGCAATGGCGGGAATCATTAAATTTGCGGTTGCTGGAAAAGCGCCTATAATCCCCATAGCAATATACACGGAAAACGCGAAAATTTTAGGTATGTTTAAAACACAGGGGTTAAGAGTAAAAATCGGGACCCCACTTAAGGTAGAGAAACGATTGTCTCGACCAAAATATCGAGATGAGAGATACGAACTCGCTGAGGATATATTAAGAATTATTGATTCCCTTAAACCACAACCCGATAATGAATTAGAATAAAATTAAACATAAAAATGAGGTTTTATTATGGAAAAGAGCCAAAGTTCAGAACT
>JAHQWH010000011.1 GCA_029856105.1 Promethearchaeia archaeon
TTTGTCTAATACCATTTTAATTCACTAATTAAAATTAAGAAATACTAAGTATTAATAATTTTTGCTTAGTTTTTTGTTAAAACTCAATGAAGTAAAGATTTAGATCGTGAAAGCTGAGTTTCACGATAATATATGTATATACTAATATTACTTTGATATTACCGTGATATTATAAAGAATTGAAAAAGAAAAATGGAACAATTATGAATTAATAACTTGTTCTTTTGATTTTATTACTTGCTCTTTTTCTTCTTGAACTGAATTAACAAATGCCCATCGCCATATGAGAAATATGAGTGTGAATATAACTGCTGAAGAGATTGGTAGCATTTGTGTTGGTAGAAATTGTAAGATTAATCCACCAAGAATTGGGGTTATAATCTGACCAATACTGGTTAAAGAGCTACTTACACCTAGTAAACTACCAGTTTCCTCTTTTTTGACGGCTTTGGTTAGCTTGCTAGTTAGAATGGGGCGAGCTACACCTGTGCCAAATGCTAAAAAGCTAAGGGGAAGATACACGATCCAGTAGCTAGTGGAAAAAATAAGAAACGTCATTGTGAAAATCATAGCAAAAATACCTAATCTCAGAGTTGTGTTTTCACTTAACTTCTTCAATAATGGATTGATCAGAGCAGTCTGAAAAATAACCCTAAGAGTTCCAATCCAAGCCATATAAAAACTAACTTCTTGGACAGAAACATTGACTTGTTTTTCAGCCAATAGAGAAAATGTTGAAATAAATAGAAAAAACCCGAAATTATAGATGAAAAAAACCACTAAAATACCACGTATTTTAGCCGTTTTAAAGAATCGTTTAGTTTCCTTAATAGGAATTATATCTCCAAGATTAAAATCTAATTTATTCTCTTTTTTACTTAGTGACTCGGGTAAAAAAATTATTACCAATATTACGGAGAGAAGGCTAACTCCAGCAGCAAAAAAAAAGGGAACTGAATAGTTAATTGATGCTAACAATCCTCCGATCATTGGTCCAAATATTAGCCCGGCACCAAAAACCGCGCTTGAATAACCAAAAGTTTTTGTTCGATATCTTGGATTAGTCACATCGCTAATATACGCATGACTAACGGTCATATTACTTCCTAGAACTCCGTCTACAAGACGTGCTAAAACTAATATCCAGACATTATTAGCTATTCCAAGAAGAAAAAATCCTATAAGAGTGCTCGTTTGACTAAAGATTAGCAATGGTTTTCTACCGAATATATCACTAAGTTTTCCAGTGATTGGGCTAGCGAAAAGCTGGCATATGCTAAAAATACTTAAAATTATGCCAATTTGAAACGCATTCAAACCTAAAGATAACCCTAAAAATGGGATTATGGGCATCACACTGCTAAACCCTAAAACTTCTGTAAATAAAATCAGAAAAATGATTAAAAGGCGTTTATCGAACTTTTTATCTTGATTTTTTGGTGTCGAATTAATTATACTTCACATCTTTTTTAGTTGCGTTTAGAATTAGTTTTATTTGAGAAAATTGTGTTAATATTAAGTTTTATGTTTATATAATCATTTTTGGGACCTTTTTTTCAAAAAAAAAGTTAAATTTTCTCCTTCGATTTCACTGGAATTCATAATGATGTAAAATTTGAAAATTTTAAAGCTATGACTAACAACTTTATTTATCGAAAATAACTCAAACTCAAAAAAAGAATTTTTTTTTAGATTTTATTCCTTCTCCAATTATCATTAATCGGAGGATACAAATTTAATGTACCAATAGTAGTGACGCGAATAGCGCACAACCAGGTGTTGTATGATAAGAGTTAAAAAGTGTTCTTCTAAATGATATGTTTATTAGAATAGAAGATTTTAAGCTAAGTTATTTAAACAGCAATAATATTCGTTTTAAGTATATAACACCTAATTTAATTAAGGAACAGAATATCTTAAAAAATAATTATGAAAATTGAATTATTATTTATTACTCCAGAAGCAGAAAAACTAATAGAATCTGCTGGGCGTACGTCATATCTATCATTTGATAAGCAAGGGAATGACTCCGAAAAAAGATTCGTTCGAATGCTTATAAAGAGAGGCCATACTTCCGTCTTAGAACATGCTTATGCTACTTTTAGAATTTCAGAAATATCAAGAGCGTTGACGCATCAATTAGTAAGACATAGATTTTGTTCAATTACGCAACAATCACAGAGATATATAGACGAAAAAAGTTTTCACTATATTGAACCTAGTTCGATTAAAAGAAATAGTGAAGCTCACGCGTTATTTATTAATCTGATGGAAAAGATTAGGGATGCTTATATAGAACTAAAAGATTTGGGTATTAAAAAAGAAGACGCTCGATTTGTTTTACCAAATGCTACTGAAAGCCAATTAGTATTAACAGCAAACTTACGGGAATGGAGACATATAATTGAACTTCGAGGGGATTTAGCGGCTCAATGGGAAATAAGGAGAATGGCAATTGAAATTTTAAATATATTAAAACAAAAAGTGCCAACTGTTTTTGAAGATTTTAAGATTATTAAAGAGAAAAACATTATACAACGAATAAATTTAGAGTAAAAAAAAAAGAATTAACTATTCTCCTTCTATTATCATCCTTTTAAAGGATTGAAATGGTTTTAAAGAAGATCCAACTAAGATAGATTTGAAAAGAATTTATAAGCGAAAAACATCTTATGATTTAATATTAGAAATAACAATGAACTATAGCATAAAAAATGGATAAAAGATGGTAATACTAAATAGTTCTCAATTGAAAAAATGCAAGTCTTTAGTGTCGTTAGGCTTAATTTTTTATGTTTTAATAGTTACAGTATTTCCTTTACTTAGTGCGTTTGGAAATCACAATTATTTTTTACAGCCTTACGAAGAAGAACTAATAAGTATTAAAGATCTCTTCGAAAAGCCAAATAAAGCCGATCCTGAAATTAATGGAACGGATTATCTTATTCTAACTCCAGATCAATTTTACGAAAATATAATACCTTTAGCTCAAAGCAAAGAAAATAAGGGGCTCCTTACAAAAGTAGTGAATTTAACAGATATTGCTACTAGTCCGAGCGCAAAAAACATAAGCGAATACATCCAAAATGCGTACGACACTTGGAATCCCGCTCCGACCTATGTATTATTGGTAGGCGATGTTGAGTTTTTACCTGCTCACTACATGAATGGCGGTCCCGCAACGGATTTATATTACGCAACTGTAGTAGGGGATGATTACTATCCCGATATTTATGTAGGGCGATTCCCTGTAAAAACAGCAAACGAATTGGATATTGTTGTTAATAAAACTTTAGATTACAAAAATAATTTCAATCAAAGCGAAGTTTGGCGCCAAAATATTTTATTGGCAGCTTACGAACAATCTGGACGGTATTTTATAGATACTTCCGAGTCAATTCGGCAATTACTTGAAAATGAGAGCTACGCGTGTAATACTGTCTATACGGGAGGTTCATATACAGGTACTACGCAAGAAGTTATAGATTTAATTAACGAAGGTACTTTTATAGCTAATCATAGGAATCACGGTGGAATTAATGGCTGGGGCCATCCATCATTGACAATGAGCGATATACCGGCTCTTAATAATAGCGATATGCTACCCGCTATGTTTTCTGTCAATTGCTTAAGCGGATATTACGACGAACCTACTGTAGACTGTTTTGGAGAGGCAATTTTTAAAGCACAAGATAAAGGAGTCGTTGGCTATTTAGGCGCAAGCAGAGTAAGTTATAGCGGCCCTAACGATGAATTGAATAAAGGGTTTTTCTCAGCAATCTGGCCAGATTATTATCCGGGTTATAGAAATCCAGTTCAACATTCTACAAAATTGGGGGCAATTCTAAATTATGGAAAGCATTTTATGTTCGATAAATATGGTCTAACTAGAGCAGATGGTTATCATTATAGCTGGGGGAAAACTTATTTAACACCTGAACAAACTCAATATCAATTCGAGATTTTTAACCTTTTTGGTGATCCAGAGCTATCTATAATTGAATTTCCTCACGATTTAAAAGTAGATTTAGAAATACCTAACCAGAGATTAATAGATACAGCCTATTATATTAACGCGTCAGTAATAAATAACGGCGCTAATTTGGAATCTGATGTTGATCTAGTAATATGCCTTAACGATATTCCAGTTGCTTCAAGAAATGTTTTAGATCTTTCTATTGGCGACAAAGTAACTGTTAATTATAGTTGGACACCAACAGAATATGGAATTTATAACATTACTGCTTATGCATCACCAGTTATGGACGAATTTAGCTGGAGCAACAACATTTTTACAGAATTAATTACAATTAATCACCCAACAACACCTTTTAAAGACGATTTCGAAAACGGGCTTTTAAATTGGTATTGTAACACAAATCTATGGCATGTCACCGATGACAATAGTGCATGGTCCGATCCCTATCATTCTTCTTCACACGCTATATGGTTTGGTAATGAATCGACAGGGGATTGTTATACGGGAACTCAACAAATGGGTAATTTGATATCTGATACAATAGATTTAACTGGGGCTGAAAAAGCATATCTAGAGTTTGATCATTGGAGAGAGACTAAGTTTTCAAACGATTTTTCCTATGTTTACATTTCTACTGATGGAAGTAATTGGGACCTCGTTTATTCAAATAATTCTAATATTTCACCTTGGGAACACGTAAACTTAAACATTTCTTCTTACGTTGGAAACGAGAGTATTCGGATAAGATTTTGTTTTGACGTATATAATACATCTGTTAACGATTATAGAGGGTGGCTTGTAGATGATATCAGCATTAAGATTGAAGAAACTGTTCCTCCAACTTGGGTCGAAGTTCCTCAAGATCAGACTATAACATATAGTTATTCTTTCCATTATGAATTGAAAGCTAACGATTTTTTTGGTATTGAACACTGGTGGCTTAATAATACAGATCAATTCAATATAGATGAAAATGGCGTAATTACTAAACCTCTGTATCTACCAGTAGGAGTTTATTGGTTAGAAATACGAGCTTACGATCCGTTCGATAACTTTTGTTCTTGTACTATCAAAATAACTATTCTTCAAATCTCGCCTTTAGATTTCACGGGGTTTTTAATTCTAATAGGGGGTCCACTTGTTGTTATTGGCATAGCAGTAGGTATAGAAAAACGGAAAAGAAATAAATATATTTACAGATAAATCAGAATTTTGATTTTTATATAAAATTATAAAAAGGAATAAATTTATTTTAGTAATAAGAACGATAATGGTCGTGAAAAAAAAACTCGCGCTCCTATTCACGTTACTCTTTCAGATGTAGAACGGGCATATAAAAAAGTAGAGGAGTTCTAACGCTTAATTGAGCGAGGAAAAACCACAGAATAAATTTTCAAAGATATACTCAAGTTGATTCAAGTTGATAAGTGATCTTCTTCAAAAAATTTTAAAAACAGCTATCGATTGTAATGTTCCTATCGTTCTTATTGGGAGATTAGCTCTTCCAGCTTATAATGTAGCAAGAACAACGCTAGATCTTGATATTTGTATATATATTACATCTCAAGAAGAGTTAAACTAATTTATTGAAGCCTTGAACCAAAACGAGATTTCAACTGTTCAAAAACCAAAAATAAATCGTAATTTATTTACAGTATTCGGAAAGTTCGGGGAAGCAGAGATATGGTTAAAACCTTGTGATGCTTTTCATTGGGATGAACAAATGGTCGGAAAAATACAAAAACTTTTTGATAATGTTTATGTGCTAGCCGTTGAAGATTATATCTTGACTAAACTTGGGAGATCTGATCGTAGTTAGATCGATATAAGTGATATTTTAAAAATTATAATTGCAAACAAGGATAAATTAGATTGGAAATATCTTCGTTTTCGATTAAAAAGGACGGATCTAGAAAGCGATTTTAAAGAGATTCTAAAATGATTTAGATTAGATTTTAATAATAATTTGCGAAATATCTCAAAAGAGATTCTAGATAAATTTAAAAACTAAGTTTAGAATTTTAAATACATTAGGTCTAGTCTCCATTCTTTACTTTATTTTTTCGTTTTCAATAATACTATTCTTCATCAAATTTTTGTTTTCTTCTTCTTTTAAAAAATTTTTAAATTTAGAATCTTTATGTATGTTAACTAAGGTTGATAAGATAATGGTTCAAAAAAATTCGGAAAAATTACCAAATAATCCCGTAGAAGCTCAAGGTATATTGATGAAAGAATTTTATAAAAAATTCGGAAAGGAAGCATTACCTATTATAGAAAGCGTTTGTGGAAGACAGGGTCATGCTTTAGGGTTAAAAGTAATGAAAAAATTACCAGATAATAAATTAACAACTGTCGCACATGCTTTTTCAAAGAGCTTTAATCCTAATTTTGTTAAGATAATTTCTGTCTCAGATGACAAATTTCACATTCAAGGTACCAGGTGCCCTTTTGGTCTTGAAAATACATCTAGGGCGTTATGCGAAACAGTTATGGCAATCGACCACGAGTATTTTCGCGAAGCGGTTAGCGGTAAGATCGAACTCAAGATTCTTAAAACTGTTGCGGCAGGAGATTCACATTGTGATACAATTTATACCCTAAAAGAATAGTTCTATTAAAAAGTAGTAATAGCAATAAAAAAAAAGAATAATGCTTATTGAGTTTCTCCATACTTCTCTTTCCAGATTGGATAGTTGATTTGTAAGACCCTTCTCTGGACTTTTCCTACCATCGATTTTGGAATTATCTCAACTAGTTCCAACTGCTTAGGACATTTAAAATGTCTCAGAATTTTACAAAATTTTCTTGTAAAAAGTTGGTCCTTATGAATTTAAATAGCATCGATAGAAAAAGATAAATAGTATAATTTTAAAAAAAAGTAAAATCTAATTTATAAACATAAATAAGGCAAGATGATGAGATTGATGATAAATAAAGGAGTAAAGACTGTTAGAGCCTTTATATTAGTATCTTTGGCTTTGCTACAGATTTCAATTATTATGTTCCCGCTTCAGGTACAAATGAATACGCCCCTCAGCGAGGAGTTTTCGGTACCAGTTACCTCAGACCCGAACGACTTTATTTCCGTCTGGAATACAACTAAGATAAGCGATGGTTCTAGCGGTAGCAGTCAAGTGCAGTTACCATTAAATTCTGATGGACAATATAATTTCACGGTGTATTGGGACGACGGGTCCAATGATACGATCACGAACTGGGATCAAGCCGAAAATACACACACCTATGCTTCCGAGGGAGTGTACACCATTACGATCACGGGAGAGATCGTGGGCTGGCAATTTAATTCTGGTAGAGATCGATTGAAGCTACTTGAAATCCGACAATGGGGGTGTTTACAATTAGGCAATTTAGCAAATTATTTCTCTGGGTGCGAGAATTTAGAACTTATAGCCACCGATTATTTGAATTTAACGGGAACGACCAGCTTACATCGCGCTTTTTTTGGTTGCACGAACCTTGGTAGTAATGGAGATATGAACGGCTGGGATACATCGAGCGTGACAAGCATGGTTGAAATGTTCAGTGGGGCCTCTTCGTTCAACCAGCCCATCGGCAACTGGGATGTCTCGAGCGTGACAAGCATGGTTGAAATGTTCAGTGGGGCCTCTTCGTTCAACCAGCCCATCGGCAACTGGGATGTCTCGAGCTTGACAAGCATAGCTGAAATGTTCAGTTGGGCCTCTTCGTTCAACCAGCCCATCGACAACTGGGACGTCTCGGGCGTCTCAAATATGAGATACATGTTCTTTGGGGCCTCTTCGTTCAACCAGCCCATCGGCAACTGGGACGTCTCGGACGTCTCAGATATGAGATACATGTTCCGTGAGGCATCTTCGTTCAACCAGCCTATCGGCAACTGGGACGTCTCGGGCGTCTCAAATATGAGATACATGTTCTTTGGGGCCTCTTCGTTCAACCAGCCCATCGGTGACTGGAATATCTCGAGCTTGACAACCATAACTGAAATGTTCTATTATGCCTCTTCGTTCAACCAGCCCATCAGCAACTGGGACATCTCGAGGTTCTCAGATATGAGATGTATGTTCTATGGGGCCTCTTCGTTCAACCAGCCCATCGGTAACTGGAACGTCTCGAGCGTGACAATCATGGAGGATATGTTCCATGGGGCCTCTTCGTTCAACCAGCCCATCGGCAACTGGAACGTCTCGAGCGTGACAATCATGGATGGTATGTTCCTTGATGCCTCTTCGTTCAACCAACCCATCGGCAACTGGAACGTCTCGAGCGTGACAATCATGGATAGTATGTTTCAAGGGGCCTCTTCGTTCAACCGACCCATCGGCAACTGGGATGTCTCGAGCGTGACACGCATGAGCTTCATGTTCGATAGTGCATCTTCGTTTAATCAAGACATCGGTGGATGGAACGTTTCGAACGTAATAGATATGAGTGGCATGTTCCAATATGTCAGGTTATCGACACACAATTACGATAGCTTGTTAATTGGCTGGTCGCAATTAACACTGCAAACTGGTGTAATGTTTCACGGAGGTTGGTCACGGTATAGTTCGGGCACCGCTGCAGATGCAAGGGCTTATATCATAAGTACTTTTGGTTGGATAATTAGTGATAGTGGCTTAGATCTCTTAGATGTATTTATCTTTGGTTATGATATACCAAACATGATCGGAATTGGTATTCTTAGTGTCCTAATTGTAATATTCATAGTTAAAAAACGGTCGAGAAAACAACGCTGATTTATGTAAGCGTAATTTTAATTATATCAAATAACCTTTTTATTTCTTTTTTATTAAACCATCTTTTTCTAACAATAGAGATGTAGTCAACTTTAAAGTAGATTATATAAAAGAATACCTTTATTTATACCACTAAACCTCAATTACTAAAGTGAAATTGCATCATTTTAGAATTTAAAATAATCACGCCCAAAAGTTTATAAAATTTTCTTGTAAAAAATTGGTTTTTGCTTGTTATTGATCAATAGTAATAGAGCAAATCAGATTTATAAATCTTTTAAGATGTCCAAGAATTATAATTAGTCTCCCCACTAACTCAATTAATTGACTTGTTTTAACCACCAAGTTGAATACTCAGAAAAAGAGAATTAGATTACTTTCTGCCAGCAAAAAAACAAAAAAAAAAAGAATATCAAATTATTGAGTTTCTCCATACTTCTCTTTCCAAATAGGATCGTTAATTTGTAAGACCCTTCTCTGTACTTTTCCAACCATAGATTTGGGAATTTCTTCTATAATTTCAATTTGTTTAGGGCACTTATAGTGGGTAATATTTTCTTTACTCCAAGCAATTAGCTCTTCAGAAGTAACTTTACCCACTGATTCGTCTTCTAGTTGGACCCATGCTTTTACTAGTTCTCCCGTCTCAAGATCAGGCAACCCAGAAACAGCTACTTCCATTACAGCAGGGTGAGCTCCCAATAGTTCTTCTACTTCCTTTGGAAAAACGGAATAGCCTTTATATTTAATCAACTGTTTCTTTCTATCTCGAATAACCATTTGTCCTTGTTCGTCCATGTATCCAATATCTCCAGTTAAACACCAAATTCGCCCGTCCCACTCCTTTAAAGTTTCTACTGTGGCTTCAGGTCTATTGAAATACCCTTTCATTACTTGTGGACCACATACACAGATTTCTCCACTAAAATCGATCCCATAACCATTTAATGGTCCCTTACTAAAATCTTTTGAATCGAATATTGCCCAATCAACACCGGGTAATGGTAAACCAATGGTACCGGGAGTATCGGTTCCGTTAAATGGACCATTACTGACTGCAGTTGTACATTCCGTAAGTCCATAAGCTTCAACAAGGTGTCCATTACTGATTGCTTCGAACGCATCCTTTACGGGTTTATGAAGCGGTCCAGCACCACTAACGCACAAACGAAACATTTTTTCCAATCTAGGCTCGGGATTCGCTTTTAGGTAGCGAGTTAGACCAATGAAAAGATTTTCAACTCCTGGTAAGATAACTCCACCTTCAGGACCAACTTCTACTATTGTATCTACCACTTCTTTTAATTCCAATTCTCTTTTTGCGAAAAGAATGTTAAAATCACCCCCTTCAATAACGACATTTTGAACAATTGTCATCCCAAAAGCGTGGAACATGGGTATAATACCGATACATGCAATTGGGTGAGTGGCATCAGGCATCCACATAACATTTTGTTTAGCATTAGTTATACAGTTGTAGTGTGTAATAATCGCAGGTTTGGGAACACCCGTTGTTCCTCCAGTCATTAAATAAACTGCGGGATCATTTAAGGGATCGATTTCAACTTCTGGAATGTCTACTTCGCCACGTTTTTGGCATACATCAAGGAAATTAATAGCTCCAGGAACTTCTCCTTTAGGGATTGTTCCGTCCGCAATTAATTGTTCTTTAACGGCAGGAGGAATAGCTGCTAAATCAACAATACAAGTAGAAATCACGAAGTCAAATTCATATTTATCTTGTATGGGTTTAATCAAACCATACATTACATCCATACAAATCAATCCTTTGGGTTTCACTTGCTGTAGTACATGAAGAATTTCTAGCGGTTTATATGTGGGATTTATCGGAATAACTATGGCTCCTAATTTAACAGTCGCAAAATACCCTATTGTAAATTGGAAACAATTTGGAAGTAGAATTGCTACAACATCCCCTTTTTTTACTCCTAACCGTGATAAAGAAGTAGCGAGAGAATCAGTATATTTTCGCAATACTCTGTAATTCATAAATGTTTTTGAGAAATATATACACTTATTCTTAGCAAACTCCTCAGTCTTTTGATCAAACCAGTCTCCTAAACTAATAACGGGAAACACTGGATGTTTTGGGACGCCATCTTGGTATTTCTTAAACCAAGGTTTACTATCATCTACATACCATCTAGGTTCTGTCATAAAATTTCTACTCTTAAAATAAGTTTTTTTTGTATTAATAATAATGGTGTGAATATATTTGATTTTTATATTTATAAATCTAATTGGTCATGAAAAATTTTAAAACATAATTAGAAGTATTTGTTTTAAAAAAATAAAAGAGAAGAGTTACAACGATTTATAAAGTGCTTCACCAAGATTAGTTGTACGAGGGTCGCCTGTGATTGACAACACCATATTATTCATAACAAATGCAAAGCTTAATTTAGCGTCGAGGTCCATTACTACTACGGACCCACCAAATCCACCCCAATAAAAGGTTCGGGGATTAGGACTAATCGGCATTTCTTTGCTCGTTAACCCCCAACCTAAACCATAGCGTATCGTGTTGTTTAGAACGAGATCAGTACCGTATATTTGTTCTTCGATCGACTTTTCAATCGTTTTAAGCGAAAGAAGGCGAATATCATCTACTTGGCCCCCACAAGCCAATACCGAGGCTACTCGGGCCACTGATCTCGCGTTACCTTGACCGTTAGCTGCAGGAATCTCTGCTCCTAGCCAAGCTCTATCTCTAACATTTTTAGGGTCAACAATAGGGTTAGTAAGAGATTTGGCAGCAATAGGCCCTAAGTCCTTAAGAACGCCCATTTCAGCTATGTCAGGGGGTAATAATTCAGCAACTCGGTGGTCGTGTTCTTCAGCTAAGCCAATGTGAAAGTCCGCGTTAAGTGGGATTGCAACCTCCTCTCGAAAAAATGTACCAACAGTTTTACCGGTAACTCGACGAACCAATTCGCCTAATAAATAACCATGTGTTATAGAGTGATAACCACTTTGAGTTCCAGGTTCCCACCAAGGTTCTTGTTCAGCGAGTATTTTAATAATTCGATCCCAATTATAAAGCGTTTTAGGTCTAACAATTTTACCAAAACCAGATAAACCAGAGGTATGACTAAGAATATGGCGAACAAGAATTTTTTCTTTACCTGCTTGAGCAAATTCGGGCCAGTACTTCGCAACGGGTGCGTCAAGGTCAAGCAACCCTCTATCCACACACATGAGCGTACAAAGTACCGTCATTACTTTTGTAGTTGAATATACGTTAATAATTGTATCGCGTTCCCATGGTCGCGTCTTAGCAGCGTCAGCATAACCCGCCCATATATCAATCACGTATTTACCGTCAATCGTTGCAGCAAACGAAGCTCCGACATCCAATCCATCTTCAAAGTTTTTCGCGAAAACTTCCTTAACTTCCTTAAACCGATCGTCGCAAAACCCATTTACTATTACTTTATCTGCCATTTTTTTTAAAGTATTTTATCATTTAATTAGTATTTATTTTTCCGCAACAATATTTATACTTTTTTCCGCTTCCACATGGGCAAGGTTCGTTTCTTCCAACTTTTTTTGCTTTAAAGGGCGTTGAAGCGTTAACTTGGTGCTCAGCATTAAAGTTTTCTGCCATAATTTTAAAACGAGGTAACGTACGAGAATAAAACATCTTCCAACCTTTGCATAGAACGCTTAACTCTTTTGAGAAGCTAGGCGCTCCAAAGCGAAATTTTTGGCAATCTCCATGACATAAATTAAGATAAGGGCATAAATCGCATTCTTTATTCCAATTTGCTTTTTGATTTCCAAAGCTTTGATATTTCTCCGATAATAAAAGGTCTTCCCATGAATCGGTTTTAACGTTTCCTAATAACAGGTCATCGCGTACAAAAAAATCACACGGGTACACGCTACCGTCGTATTCTACAACAAAATATTGAACGCAACTTTTTCCCATATAACAAACGGTATAGCGTCCGTAGACTAAATATTCCATAATTGAGTCGAACAAACGAATTGAAACCCTATTCACATCTTCCTTAATCCATTCCTCGAATAAATCGGAAAGAAATTTACCCCAATCTTTTCCATTAATAGAATATGACTTGAGATTTCCACCCTCATCAAATTCAACACAGGGGATATACTGATGGAAAAAAAAGCCATTGTCACAATGGTAACGATAGATTTCTTTAGCTTTTTTTACTGTCTGATTGTTAATTAAAGTTAAAATATTAAATTCTACATCATTTTGCTTAAGAAGCTCTATACCACGCATCACTAGAGCATGGGTTGGTTTTCCTCCTATAGTTTTCCTATAGAAATCGTGAAGATAAGCCGGACCATCCAAGCTTACACCAAGGAGAAATTTGTATTCTCCAAAAAATTTAGCTAATTCTTTCGTAATCATTGTTGCGTTAGTTTGAATTCCATTACTAATTGAAGAACCCGGTGGAGCGAATTTTAGCTGGAATTCTACGACTTTCTTAAAAAAATCTAGACTCAATAAAGTTGGCTCTCCTCCCTGCCAGCCGAAAGCATATCGTCCCTTCTGATCCGTACTCATATAACTTTTTATCATGATTTCTAACGTCTCATCAGTCATTCGAGGGCTATTGCTTCCATTTTCAAGATGGTCTATGTAAAAACAATATTCGCATCTTAGGTTACAATCTGCTGAGGCTGGTTTAATTAGAAGCGAGAAAGGTTTCATGATTTTTCATTATGTTAAATTTAATTAAATAAATAAAACTTTTTACAATAGTTTAGCTTTGAGAATTATACATTCAAAAATAATCTTAAATTCCTAAAATAAATTTAGTTCGATAATAATGAAGGAAATAGAGCCTAAAATTTTAAGTAAAGAAGAAATAGAGCGGATCCCATCAGGAATTAACGAGGAAGAGCTTTTAGAGTTTGATAAACACGCACTTAATTCGTTTTATGAAGCTTTAACTGCTATAGAAGCAAAAGAACCAGGATCTTCGTGGGTGAAAGTTGTTGATAAAGAAGGTAATGTAAAAGAGATTCTTGATGCTACATCCATGAATTGGACGTTAAGTCTCGGATTTGCAAACCCGGATGTTAATTATGCCGCTTATCAACAAATGATTAGACTAAATCACGTAAGATATAACGTATTAACTCCTGCTAGAGTAAAATTGGTAAATAAAATTGCAGAATTAGCTCCTGGGAAACTTAAAGGAGGAAGGGTTTCATTAAATAATCAAGGTGGGGGATTAGCTAACGAAGCGGCTATCAAATTAGCAATGATGGCATCCAGAGGGGCCGACCATTTTGGGGTTTTTTGGGGCGGTTATCACGGCTCCACCTTAGTAATGAGTACGGCAACTCAACCAATGCATGGAGTAAACCGTTTCACTAGTTTTGGTCACGAACATTTCACAAGAATGCCTTATCCTTATTGCTATAGATGTTTGTGGAATTATAAAGGAGGATTAAAAGGTAAAAAGGATCCTAATTGTAACTTGGAATGTTTTGATTTAGTAGAAAATTATATACTGGGAATGGCACCAAAAAGATTTGCGGGAATTATGCTCGAGCCAATTCAAGCAGCTGGAGGTCAAATACCAGCACCTCCCGAATTTTTAGTAAAATTAAAAAAAGTCTGTGAAGAGGAAAAGGTGTCCTTAATATATGATGAATGTCAAACGAGCATGTGGAGATGTGGAAAATATTTCACAATAACCGAGCGATACCAAAAGGAATTGAACTTGGATGTTTCCCCAGACATGATGACATTTACTAAGGGAATCGGAGGCGGGTATCCGTTAGGTGTTTTAGTTGCATCTCCAAAAATCAAGAAAAGATTTGGTCCTTCGGAAGAGCATACTACGTTTAGCTCTGATCCATTATCATTTGCAACTTCACTGGCAGCAATTAAAGTTATCGAGAAAGCTAAATATGGAGAAAACTGTGAAAAAATGGGTAATAAGATCACTAAGCGATTATTAGAAATGCAAGAAGAATACGAAGAGATTGGAGATATTAGAGGACCAGGATTATTTATCGGGATAGAATTAGTTAAAAACAAAGAGACACGAGAACCTTTCACAGAACTTTCTGAAGAAATGGTATTACTAGCTCCAAAACATAACTTATATTTAGGACCGAGTATGCCAATTCTAACGGCCACAGGTAAACTTAGAAGACGAAATGTAATCAAAATCAAGCCACCTTTAGTTGTTACGGAAGAAGATACCGATTTTATATTGGAGAATTTTGAATTAACTCTAAAAGACGCGCTGAATAAGCTAAAATAACAAAAAAATTCACTCTTTTTTTTATTGAAGAATCGAATAAACTAGTTATTTAATTTGAATAATAGCAAATGACCTTAAATTAGTGTAATATTTTGCAATATTTCTTTTATCCATCTCTTTTTTGAGATCGTCGTATTCAAAGGCCAAATCGTCTAGCTTTTTACTGATAGATGAGATATTTTTTTTGAGAAATTGTAGTTCTTCTTTCAAATTCTCAATTTTATCTAAACGTTCTTGCTTTTTGATTCTATCGTCTATATTTTTAATGTTTAATAGTTGTCTTTCGGTCGGACTCTGGCTTTTTTTTTTCTCTAACTTTTGTCTTAAAGATTCTTGTCTAAAACTTAATACTCTCCTTTTGTAACTAAATATTTTCTCTTTCTTAGAGGTCTCGATATCAAATATTTTAGCGTTTAAAGCTTTAATTTCCTTTTTCCACAGAGAAGTCTTCCACTTTACAAGACTTTTAGCTTTTTGAGTAAGTTGCTCGAGAAAACTTGGATCTAATTGAGCTTTATAAGGAATATCTAGATCGCTAACTAAGTAATCTTGAAATCTTTTAATGTCTAGCACGATATCTGCTAAATCTGGAATCTCATTCCCTTTATCATCTACTATTACAGCAGAAAATTGATTTTCTAATATGTACCCTTGAAATTTTACGTTAAATACGAATAAATAAATGTCTTTTTTGGAAGATAAAAGATTGATTAAATGTTCTGGTAGGTTATCCTTCGTTAAATTGAGTATCGTAAATGTCCCCTCTAAATCTCCTGATGTACAAAAATCTAACACTTCGTTAATTAATGGATGTCCTAACGCAAAGAAGTCGATCTCTTCTCGTTCTCTTGCCAGATTCAAATCAAATGTACCTACGTATTCCTTTGAGAAACTGTACCGGGGATTTTTAAGTAAAATGTCGTTTACCGTAATTTTTGTTTCGAAACCTATTTTTTCAGAGGCTTTGATACCTTCTTCTTTAAGGACATCTACAAAACCAAACTTATTATGATTGAGGCTAAAGAAATATTTCGTTAGTAAAAACAATTCGTTGTGACTAAGCCTTACTTCTTTACATGTTGTCCAAGAAGTTATTAAATCGTCGATTCGAAAAGACTTTTTGTCAATCAGTAAATCGTCTAGTTGAATTTCCATTTCTCTCGCCCTTTTTACTTCAAGATCTAATCTCCTGTTGAACTCGTTTAATTTTTTCCTTCTCTTACCCTTTTCTTCAGTAAAGATTATATTTTTTATATCTTTATGTATTCTACCTATTATCGGTTCTAATTGCCCTATAGATTCTTCGAATAGGTGAATTCTTTTATCGAGCGCGAACATAATATCTGTTTCTACAGTGCCTTCCATATAAAAGTTATAAATGTAAATCTCTTTAGACTTTTGACCTATCCTATCAAGTCTACCAATTCTTTGTTCTAATTTCATAGGATTCCATGGTAAATCGTAATTAATCAGAACCCGCGCAAATTGAAAATTTCTACCCTCGCCACCGATTTCAGTAGAAAGTAAAATAGAGAATTTCTTGCTTTCCCGGAATCTCTCTACAGCTTCATCTTTTTCAACTTTATTTAAGCCTCCGTAAAAAGTTTCCACGTAATAGTCTTCTTTTTGTTTGTTCAACAAGTCTTTTAAATACAACAAGGTGTCTACAAATTGCGTAAAGACTAATATCTTTTCGTTAGAATTTTGAGAATAAATCTTATTTAACAATTCGACTAATTTCTCAGATTTAGAGTCGTAAGGTAATGCTTTTAAATTGTCATAAAATTGTCTTATTATTTTTTCTTGGTTAAGCAAACCTAAGGAAGTTTTTTCTGATTCTTTAACCGAGTTGTTATCGTTATTGTAAGTAAAGTCAGAATCGATATATTGATTTTTCAATTCTGATTCGTAATATTCCGGATTTTCATCCCTTAATACATTTAATTCAAGAGAAATGCTTTTTAAGCGCTCAATCTGTTCTAGTCTTCTATCCAGACTTTTTAAAAACGCGTATTTGGAGCTTGTAAGTAGTTTTTGCAAAGTCGTAATAATAAATCCAATTCCAATGTTCTCTTTACTTGTTGCGGTATTGTAAATTTTCGCCAAATAGAGTCTAATTTCGTTATATATTTCTAGTTCTTGCTTCGTAGGATTTATAACAATAGTTTTAACAACTCGTTCGTTTAAAAATTCTTCTGAAAATACATTCTTTTTACGATTCCTAATTAGAAACTTTGATAATGTGTGGTCCTCTTCAATTTTCTTTAATAAATTTAATTTATAATTATCATTTTTTAACAGCTCTAATATTCCTTCATTATTTTTGTTACTACTTATGTACTTTAGGTTCTTAAGAAGTTTTATAGTATTTTTTACTTCGAAATTATTTAATTTATCAATTTGGTTAACATTAGCAACTAGTAAATTTATAAATGGCATATTTTTTCTAAAATGTTCGAAATCTGAAAAATTATCAAAAGCTTCTCCTTGGATTAATTCTATAAGCGAATACAATTCAAACGAGTGTAGTTGTAAAGGTGTTGCCGATAATAGCAATAGGGATTCAGTAGAGAGGCTTAGACTCCTTGCTAAATCGTAGTTTAAGGTTTTCCTATAATTTCCAGTTGCGGCATTAATTAAATATCTTCGCAAATGATGAGCTTCGTCAAAAACAACTATGTCCCATGAAATTTGGGAAAGAAAGTTTATATATTTTCTATTTTTCGCAAATTGTAGAGAACATATAATAAGATTATCGTAATAAAATGGGTTTTGAAACAACTCAGCGCTCGTACGATTTCCGTTTTTCTTTAATTCTTTGATCTTTTTTCCATCGTATATAGTAAACTCAATGTTAAACTTGTTTTGCATTTCAAATTGCCATTGTTTTACTAAGGTAGCAGGAACAATAATTAAAATTCTCTCGGCAAGATTTCTCGCCATCATTTCTTTAATATAAATACCGGCTTCAATTGTTTTTCCGAGTCCAACCTCGTCTGCTAAAATAATTCTTGGAAAGTATTCTTCTGATAATCGATGCGCCACATTTATTTGGTGTGGCATAAGGGAAAGTCTAGAATTTGTTATACATTTTATTTGATAAGATGTGTAATAAGAATAAAAAAGATTAGCCCAGTACTTTAGTAAGAAATTCTCTGGAGGGTCAATTCTTTGCTTTGAAATTATTCTTTTTACGGGAGTTTCATACATTGAAATTATTTCAGATTCGTAAATTTGAGCTAATTTCCCATTTGGAAATATAGTTTCATAGGATAAATTTCCATCTTTGATTACAAAATTTTTGGAATTAATTACTCCAACTCCCTTTTTAGTAATTATTCTTTCGTTAACTCCAAAAACATAATGTATGAGATCAAGAGGATGAATAATTTTAATTATATTATTTTCAAATAAAACTTTATATTTGGTTATAAAATAAGAATCTTCGCCATCTAACGTCCTAGAAGCTGGGACGTCTATTCTTTTTACAATTCTACCAATATCTAAATCAGAATTTAATCTGAAGATGACTAAATTGCCTAAGTTGAATTTATGCCCTTGACAATATACATTAAAACACTTTGAAAATCGGGATTCTAACGAGTTACTACAAAAAGGGCACTTATATTTAGGAGCCTTAAGATTGTTAATCATAAAATTATTATTCTCTCTATTTAATCTAAATATTACAAATAAAAGTAAAAATTTTGTTATTATAAATTATTGAGGTATCTTTTATGGAGAATCAAAAAGTTGAACCGACTTTTGTTGGAGAGAACGACGATTTAGTCTTTGTCGTTCCAAAAGAACTTTTTACGATGAAATTATCAACCGAACAGAAATTGGACCGAGAAACCGCAAACGAATATAGTAAGTATTTAACAGGGACATTTAAAGGCTTTCAAAAGGCGAACAAAACGAAATATCAAAATGGCGATAATAACAAGACCGAGACGACGCCTGAATTTTGGATAGAGTTTGAAAATTTAGCTAAAGAAAAGGGAATTGAACTTATTGGTTATACACCCGTGTTAGAAAACTATATTTTTAAAAACCTTCCAATTGTAGGAAAGAACACAATAATTTTTGGCATGGAAATGGATTGGGAAAAAATCAAAACAGCTCCAAGCATTCATGTTAGCATTGAGGCATTTAGAGTGTATTACGACCTAGGGGAAAAAACTATCGAGTTAACGAGATTTCTACAAGAAAAAAGGTACAAGGCGGAAGCTCATCATCCTTTTGGAGGAAAACTCTTATTTACAGCTCACGCTGTAGCTGCGGGGTTAGGGATAAAGGGGCGAAATGGTTTAATTATTAGTCACGAATTCGGTCCGAGACAAAGGTGGAGCGCGATAACTACGGATGCCAATATCCCCGAAACAAAGAAACCAGATCTTACCGATATGGAAGACTTTTGCGAGGATTGCGGTACTTGCATAGAGAATTGTTTAGGTGGAGCTACCTATGAAGAACCAATTGAGAAAATAAAAGGTTCTGGCATTTTCACTCACATAGATCGCTCAAAATGCATGGAGAGTTTATTGAACAATAATTATTGTTCTTATTGTTTAAAAATATGCCCCCAAGGGCATAAATAAGCTAATTAAAAAAAAGTCTACTTTAATCTAAATATTTTTCTTGAAGATATTTATCAATTCCGTGAGCTGCTCGCTTACCCGCACCCATAGCAGAGATTACAGTAGCGGAACCCGTTACGATATCTCCACCAGCAAATATCTCTTCAAGGTTGGTTTGAGATTTTTCATCCGTTTCGATGTAACCCCATTTGTTTATTTTTAATTCCGGTATTGATCTAGTTATGATTGGATTTGCTCTTGTTCCTATGCCTATAATGATCGTATCGGTATCGATTAGATATTCTGAATTTTCGATTGGGATGGGACGTCTACGCCCAGACTCGTCAGGTTCCCCTAAATCCATTTTAATAACTTCCATTTGTGTAAGGTCGTCGTTTTCGTCTCCAATAAATCTCACTGGATTTGTTAAGAATTGAAAAACAACGCCTTCTTCTAAAGCGTGATGATACTCTTCTCTTCTCGCGGGCATTTCTGCTTCGGACCTGCGATAAACAACAATAACCTTTTCAGCACCTAATCGTAAGGCGGTTCTAGCGGAATCCAAAGCGACATTTCCCCCTCCTATAACAGTTACAATTTTTCCAATTTTAATAGGAGTATCGTAGTCAGGAAACTTAAAAGCCTTCATTAAATTTGATCGAGTGAGGAATTCGTTAGCAGTTAAGACGCCGTTTAGGTTTAATCCCGGTACTTTTATAAATATTGGAAGTCCTGCTCCAACTCCAATAAAAAAGGCTTTAAATCCCATTTCTTTCAAATCATCGATTGTTAAAGTTTTACCAATAATTACGTTATATTCAACTTTAACATTTAACATCTTTAAAGTCTCAATTTCGCTTTTGACTATCTCTTTTGGCAACCGAAACTCTGGAATTCCGTAAGTTAATACGCCTCCACCAGCATGGAATGCTTCAAATATAGTCACATCGTAGCCATTCATTGCAAGCTCTCCGGCACAAGTTAGACCCGCCGGTCCAGAACCTATAACTGCAACTTTAATACCTTTAGGAGCTGCGCATTCGGGACATTCTTTAAGATTTTCTTTTCTTTCCCAGTCTGCGATGAATCTTTCCATATATCCTATTGCAATTGGTTCCCCAAGACCACTTAATAAACAATATTTCTCACATTGAGATTCTTGCGGACAAACTCTTCCACAAATAGCTGGTAATAAATTATATGATTTTATTTCGTATAGAGCTCCAATATATTTTTCTTGCTTCAATAATTTTATAAATTGAGGAATTCTTATGTTAACGGGGCATCCAGTAACACAGAGCGGGTCTCCACACTGTAAGCATCTTTGCGTTTCTAATCTAATTATTTCTTCTGTTAATCCCTTAGGAACCTCTTCAAAGTTATTTTTCCTAATATTGGGGTCTTGCTCAATCATCTTTGGGCGATGATATTCTTCAAACTTCTTTAATTTAGATTTTGCTATTCTACTTAGAGTGTTAAAACTTTTACTATCTTCTTTAATCTCTTTCTTAACGATCATATTAAGATCCAAAGCTTTTTGAAAGAATTCAGCACCTCTTTTAGTCCGTATAAATACCGTTGACCAACCAGGATCAGAACCAATAGAGCCTACGGAAATATCAGCGTGTATCGACGTCAAATCGTCGCAAAAAAAGCAACCGAACCGACCATACTTGTTAATTTTTTTTATTGGAACATCAAAAGCAGACCCTTTATGATCGTAGATTATAAAACGCCCTTTATTAATATCCATTTTTTTAACATCAGCAGGAGTTAATTTAAACTCATTTTTTAAAAGTTCAACAATTTTTACATAATCAAACGATTCCATGCAAAGCAATCCGATCTTTAAAGCAATCTTATCGCAAAATGGTCTATTAAACGGAAAAAATGTGATTTTTTTTAGCGATTTCATTATACAAGGGGTACCCACTATAGCAAATTTATCGTAATCCTTACAGCCGTGAAATATTTTTAAAATAGGAGCATTTTCATATTTTGTCCCTGCTGTATGTAGAAGTTCATATTCATCTTCAATTAAATGTGGTAATGGTCTTAGAGGTTCGTCTCCTTCAGTTACAGCTAAAGCACCGTCGATTAATTTTTGTTGAAATCCCATTTTCAACAACGTGGTTACTATTCCTCCATCTTGAGCAACTGTTGTTATTCTTTCATCTGTTGTCTGAGCAGTACAAATTTCACTATAGTAATTAAATTGCTCTAAAAACTTAGTATCAGTATCATCGATTTCTTCAGGGGCTTCTAAAACCTTCGGAAAGAAGGCTCTTGGACAGCAGATATAACATAACCCGCAATCAATGCACATTTCTTCGTCAAAATCAAATGTCCCCTCAGAATAGTCAATTGCCCCAACTGGACAAATGGAAGCACATAACCCGCAGCCACTGCACAGATTTTTCTCTTTAATTATTGATACATTAGGAAAAATACCGTTTTGTTTAGAAGTTTCTACTACATCTTGAAAAAACCTTGGTTTCTCCCCAATAAATCCTAAATAGCCTAGCTCTTTTAGATACTCAATAGTACATAACAGATTTTTTTCTGATAACTGTAGTTCTTTTTTCAATTTAGGAATATTAATAGAGCCATGTTCTTCTATCTTCTCTAGAATTCCTTGTCTGGAACGCTCTACATCGGTTAATTCGCTAATTAAATCTCCAAATTCGTCCTCATTATATTTTCCTGACTCCAGAATCTTTTCTTTATTAGCAAGTAATATTTTAACTAAAGATCTTTGCTTTTCCATTTTAAGACGCCTCACTCCTATATTTTTTTAAAGCTCTACATTCTTCTTCGTAGCATTCTAAGGATTCTTTTTCTTGATCAACAAATCTATTAGCGCGTTTTAATAGGTTATTAAAATCTACGATATGCCCGTCGACATCGGGGCCGTCAACGCACGCAAATTGAACGCCTCCGTCAAGCGTTGAAAAACGGCAACCACCACACATTCCAGTTCCGTCGATCATAATTGTGTTTAGGGAAACAAATGTTTTTACTTTAGGTAAATCGCCAGACCCATTAGTTGTAAGAGCAACAAATTTCATCATTATTAAAGGGCCAATTGCGATAACAATGCTTATTTTTTCTCTTTTCATTATTTCTGTAAGTGGTACTGTGACAACTCCCTTAATTCCCTCACTTCCGTCATCTGTACAAATAATTAATTCATCGCTTACTGATCTCATTTTTTCTTTCCAAAACAATAATTCGGTATTTCTAGCACCTAATATCGAAATGACTTTATTTCCTGCTTCCTTTAATTCTTTTGCCTGAGGATAGCATGGTGCAATACCCACACCACCTCCAATTATTACTATTGGATAATCGTACTTTTTAATATGAATTTTATTTCCTAAAGGCCCCACTATATCAAGTATCGTATCTCCCGCTTCTAAATGTGATAGTAATTTAGTGCTTTTTCCAACAACCTGAAATACTATAGTTATCGTTTCTTTCTCTCGATCGTAATCTGCAATGGTCAATGGAAACCGTTCTCCAGTTTCATTGATTCTTAGTAATATAAAATTTCCCGCATATGCTTTTTTAGCGATTAAAGGAGTAGAAATTATCATTTCAAATACTATACTACTAGCCCCAAGTTCTCTTTTTTCTAAAATTTCAAATGGCAGTTTAATATCACCTATTTTTTTAATATGAAGAGATATAATCTCTTCTTATAGGATTTAAAATCAATTAGAGGTTTTTAAATTAATGATTATCAAAAAAAAGTAGTTAAAAGTTCAAAATAGATAAGACAAAGAAAAAGTATGTTAAAATTTTAATGTTTATAGAAATATACTCTGATGAGGTCTCCCAACCTAGTATGATTGTTTCTATTTGTGATTTAATCAATATATTGAAAAATTTTAATATTCTAGAACACATTTAGATAATTAAAATTAATAAATATTATAAATAAAAGAACTGATTATTAAATTTCATCGTTTAACATTCAAAGAAAGCTTGATAAGAAAAATTATGATAATTTTATTTTTGATAATAACAATTATTCTTGTCAAATGAAATAGAAATGTGATTATCAGAATATTTATATGTTTCTGTCTAAAATTATTCTATAGTTATAGAAATTAAATTAATCTTAATTACTTAAATGCGTTAATTCAATGGAAGTTTTGGAATTTCATCCTATAAAAAATAAAACGGTTAATATCTATTTAATAAGAAGAGAAGACAGAGATTTATTAAGTTTACATCATAGTAATTTAGAAAAAATCATAGAAGCAGAAAAATTTAAGTTTGCAATTGTTGATTTTAACGATTCCGAGGTTAAAAAATATTATCAAACTCCTTTATCAGAGTTTATAGAGAAATTCCATTTGCCTTATTACGAAGTTGAAATCCCTGAAAGTATTAAATCTTATTTCTATGTTGAGCTTTTAGACTTGGAAGTACAGATAGATGAATTAGAGCAAGAATATGAAAAACTTCTTTTGAATGATCAAGAAGATACGTTTAAAGCTCAGAGCTTAAAATCCTGGATATATTTATTAAAAGATAAAGTGGAATATACAAAAAACTTATTAGAATATACCATAAAACCAAAATGGATTGTAAAAAAAATATTAGATGTTGTAAATAACATCAAAAATGATAATTTATCTATAATCCATTTTGCTCATAAAGATTTAATTTCTGAACTGAAAAAATTATTTGAAGAATATAATATCAAAGTCATGAAATATGATATTCGAGAAGATAAATTAAAATCAATCGTAATAATAAAAGAGGGATGAAAATAATGCAAGTTTTAGAATTAAAACGATTAAAAGAAAAAAAACTTAAATTAATATTAATTGAGAGTGAATTTCCGATAGATTGGGCTTTAGAATTACCAAAAGAAGAAGGAATCTTAAGTAATTTATTTTTTGTTTCAAGGGCGTATATGGAATTTATTAAAGATTTAGTGAATAAATACCACCCTAATTTCGTAGTAGAAGATAATGGAATGCGTTCAATTGAAGAACCATCTACTGATGATGAATTTGGAGCGATTTTTCTTAATGCAGGTATCCCATATGAATTTGTGGATATTCCGGATTATGCATTAAATGTAGTTTCAGCACCACTAATGGATAAGAAAGAATTTATAAAAAAAATCACAGAAGAGATTGAAAGTTATAAAAAAATGGGTCGTGTACATTATAACGATCCTAATTTTCAACAGTTAGTAATTTGGAAACAATTATTAAAAGATGATTTCAAAGCACAAGAAGATGAAATAAGATATAAAATCCGTGAAGCTTGGATGATGATGACTATCTTAGAATTAGCTAAAAAACAAGAAAAAAACCAATTGACAGCATTTTTTATTATTGATAAGAATCATTTTGATGGCATCTCATTTTTAGCTAAAGAATTAGATATAGGAACTGAAATAATTAATATTAAGAAAAAGAAAAAATATCCTGATGAAGAAACATCGATTAATGACATATTGAATAAGTCTATACTTGAAATAATGCCTATAAAAGTGAAAAAAAAAGAAAAAGAAGAAAGAATTTTATACTTTTTTGATACAGATGAGTATTGTTCTCCTTTTGATACAAATATGGGTTATGATGCGGGATTTGATATAGTAATCCCATATTCTAGAATGAAAGCAGACAGAGTCTCAAGGCTAGTTCAAGATGCTATGTTTTCTCGAAAAGTGGGAGCTTCTTCAGCTTATTTTGTTGGTGGTTCTGATGTTATAGAAAGTGAAAAAATTGCGGAGGAAGTTTTAAAAACTATTATTCCACCCTTTGAATCTCCTGTAATTATAGATCCACGTGGTTCTCATACAACAGCTTCAGCAATAGTTGCAAAAACAATAGAGGTTGCAAGAAGCCATGAAATTTCAGACTTATCAGGTAAAAAGATAGTTTGCTTAGGAGGAACTGGTCCTGTAGGACAAATATCCGCTCTAATTGCTTCAAAACTTAACGCAAAAGTAGTTATTACTTCAAGAAGAGAACAAATCGTAAAAGAATTAGCAAAAAATTTGACTAAGAAGGCAGGAAATGGTGCTACTAAGATTATAGGAGAAGCTGCAAATTCCGATGAACAATATCTGAAAATATTAAAGGACGCAGATATAATATGGGCTGTTGGGAAAGCAGGAGTCCAAATAATCTCAGAAAAATTAATGAAACAGCTACCTCCAAATAAAATTGTCGTAGATATTAATTTGGTTCCCCTCTATGGAATAGAAGGTATGAAACCAGACTATTATAATGAAGAGTTTTATCCTGGTATTTATGCGATAGGTGCACTTGACATAGGACGATTAAAATACAAAATTGAGAGGGAAATCTTTAAGAAAGCTTTAAAGGCTAAAGGTAAAAAAATCTTTGATTACAATATTGCTTTTGAAATTGCTAATAAGATAGTATTTGGCGAGGAAATAAAAATTTTAGTTTAAAAAGTATTTTTGTTTAAAAGATTTACCTATTTTTTTTTTATTTTGTTAGGTATTTACTGATAAAATTTTGGAATAAAAAGCATTATAGTCAAGCGAGAATTTATTCTAAATTATATTAAAAATATAAATTAGTTGAGAAATAATAATTTACCAATAAAGCTTGTTAGGTCCACAACTTTAATTTTGTTTTTTAATTCTTTTTTTTCATTTAAATAACAATTAAAGTGGGCTAAACACTTGGGGCAACTAACGATTAGATACTCGGCACCAGTATTGATCGCTTCTTTAATACGAATAGCTTGAATCTCTCTGGAATACTCATTACAACTTATATAAGCGGATACACCACAACATAAAGCATCTTTTTTATTACTCTCCATCTCAACTAATTCAATGAATGGAATCTTATTCAATACTTCGCGGGGTGCATCGTAAACATTACTTAATCGTCCTAGTCTACATGCATCATGATATGTAACTCTAATTTTTTCAGAAATTGGGAATTTAACATCGTCTATCAAATGTTCTTTTAGGATGTACTCTGTTATGTGATAAATCTCAAAGTTAAACTCATCAGTTCCTTCAAATAATTTTGGATACTCAAATTTCCATGTATAGTAACCCTCTGCACAACTAAGTATTAATGTTTTTACTCCAGCATCGTTGAATAATTGAACATTGTGTCTTGCTAACTTTTCAAATGTATTAGTATCTCCTTGCCATAAATTATCGTGTCCACAACATTTTTCGTTTGAAAGAACTACAGGCACGATTTCTTTTTGGTTTAAAAGACCTATTACTACTCTTGGAATCTTAAGGAAATCCAACGCACTATAATAAGGAACAACGGGTTGTATACCATAACTACATTCTTGTATATTAGATTCGTCGCATGAATTTATGTAAACATCTAATTTTTGATCTATACTACAACAAATATTGCAATGTAAACACCTACTTGCTTCCTGGATTGCACTTTCTTCCGTGAGAGGTAATTCGACCTCATTAAAGCTTCTTAATCTTTGCTGTATAGGTATAAAGTCTATACCTTCTCTGGGCATTTTACTGGCTTCTTTTTTAGGTATTGGAGCAAGTTTAGAATTTTTTCTAATGACTCTATTTTTTTTTAAATCAATTCCTCTAAGATATCGATCGATCGAAACCGCTGCATTATTTCCATGTCCTATGGCTCTAACAGCTATCCCTTCGCCTGGGATTACATCTCCTCCTGCAAAGATGTGGGGGATTTTGGTTTGCATTGTTAATTCGTCTGTTATAATTTTCCCCCATCGATCTACTTCTAATTGGCCATGAGCAGCTTCTAAAAGCGTTAAATCTGTACCTTGTCCAATAGCAAGTATGAAAAAATCAAGCTCCATTCTAAATTCTGATCCTTCTATAGGAATTGGTCTTCTCCGACCAGATTTATCTAGTTCGCCAAGCTCCATCCGAATGCATTCTATTTCTTTTAGAATACCTTCTTTATCTCCAATTGCTTTTATTGGATTTGTTAAAAATTGAAATTCAACTTTTTCTTCCTTTGCCATTTCAATTTCTTCTTCTTGAGCAGGCATTTCCTTTTCAGAACGACGATAAATCACTACGACTTTCTTGGCACCTAATCTTAAAGCAGTTCTTGCAGAATCCATAGCAACATTTCCTCCACCTACTACGCCTATAATTTTATCTTTGAAATCAAATTGTTTTTTTGTTAAATTTTTATCTTTGAGAAAATTTAGACCACATAAAACGTTCTTAAGGTTTTCTCCTTCCATTTTGAGTCCTAAACAAGTCTGTTGCCCTATCGAAATAAAAAAGGCTTTATAGCCCTGTTTTTCTAAATTTTCAAAAGATAATTTAGGTCCGACTGGAGTATTTAATTTTATTTCAACTCCCATTTTTTCAATAAATTCAATTTCATAATCTAAAATATAGGCCGGTAAACGGTATCTTGGTATCCCAGATCGTAAAGTCCCTCCTTTATAAATTTCTGCTTCAAACACGGTAGGTTTATAACCTTGTCTCGCTAAAAAATAAGCTGCGGATAACCCTCCGGGACCAGCACCTATTATAGCTACTTTTTCCTTAGTTTGTTTAACGGGTTTAATATTGGATTTTGCCTTATTGTTTAATTCCCAATCTGCGATGAATCTCTTTAAAGATCGAATACCAAGAGCTTCATCGATATCTTTGCGGTTGCATTCAAGCGCGCAAGGTTCTGTACAAACTCGCGCACATATCATGGGAAAGGGGTTGCTTTCCCTAATTAAATCAATAGCTTCTTGAAATTTACCTTCCGCAATTAATGAGATATAACCTTGAACATCAACTCCTGCGGGACACGCATTAGAACACGGAGGAATGGAATTCATAAAAGGAAGGCAACCCATAAAATAGGCGATTTCCCCTTTGTTTGTAAATTTTAAATTAGTGTAATCTAAAAATCCGAGTTTGTTATCGATATTAACATTATCATTTGCCATTAATTGAGGTAAACTTGAATATACTCTATCGTGATGACATTCAAGTTGTTCTGTCTGTAAAATCTCAGATTCGGAAGTAAGAGTGCGGAGACTTTTAATAATTTCTACAAAATCTACACCAGTATTATCCTTAAACATAGGACAATACTCCATGCATTGCCCACAAGTCAAGCAGTTCCAAATATTATTGTTTTCTAACGCTTCCTCTAGCGGTAGGAAAGTCAAATCAGTAATCAATTTTCTTGGAAAAAACGTACCTAAAAAACTTGTAGGACATACATTAACACAACGATTACAATCGTAACAATAATTTGCGTTAGCTATTACTTTATTAATGACTTCACTATAAATTTTAGACTTTTCTTTTTTAACTCTTTCTATATCTTTAGATTCAGTCATATTAATTACTTTTCAGTCTTTAATCTTGTTAAATATAATTTACAGAAATTTATATATACTTTTATTATAGTACAAAAGATATATTTTTCACTATAAGACATTAAAATATGCTTTTTGATAAATTTCTTTTTTGTATAGCTAAATTCTCAAAATTCTAATTTAATTCGATTTCATTTTAAAATTAGGGAATTTTAAATAAAATAAAAACTAAGTAAAAATTAATTTTAAAAAAAACATTATTTTTAGAGTGTTTAACATCAGAGGATTAGTTAGTGTAGAAGTTGTTCCTATGAACAATCAACCTAATAAATAGTAGTTCTCTATATTAAATATTAAATCTCTTTATACTAAAAAAAATCAAAAACAAAATTTAGTGAAAATCATGAGTAAAGCTAAAGATATAATTATACCCGAGGAAGTCAAAGGCTATTCCCAAGTGAGACTTGATGTCGACTTAACAAGCGGTAAAATAGGAAAATCAACTTTATCCAACGAGTTTTGCCGAGATTGGATTGGCGGTTATGGTTTTGGAGCAAAGGTTCTTTGGGACGAGTTAAAACCAGGTATAGACCCATTAAGTCCAGATAATGTGTTTGTTTGGGCTATTGGTCCATTCCCAACTACAATTTTACCAACTAGTTCTAAGTATGGCGTATTTGCTAAATCCCCATTAACGGGAATGTTTGGCATGGCTATTTCTTCAGGTTCAGTTGGAGCCCAAGCCCGACGTGCGGGTGTTAATATGATCGTAGTAAAGGGAAGAGCTTCTGAACCCGTTTACATGGTTGTAGACGATGAAGACTACTATTTAGAGCCATGTGAGAAAACTTTATGGGGAAAAGGAAATTTTGAAACAGAAGATATATTAAGAGAAGAATTTCAAGATCAGAGACTAGCTGTTATGTCAATAGGGCCATCAGGTGAGCGATTGAGCAAGTTGGGGTGCATTACAAACGATAGAAACCGACAAGCAGGTCGTACCGGTATGGGGGGCGTAATGGGAAGTAAAAACCTCAAAGCAATAGCATTTAGGGGCACTAAAGGAATTAAGGTTGCTCAACCCGCAGAATTTTATAAATTAGCTAAGAAACTGATTAAAGTTGCTAATGGTCCTGCAACTGCAAAATATCGCGATTTAGGAACCCCAGCAGGAATAACCAGTTATAATAAGTTAGGAATGTTCCCTACTAATAATTTTCGTGAAGGTACATGGGAAGAAATAGATAATGGCGCCTTTACAGGAGACACTCTTAATATTGATTGGGTTGTAAAAAAAGTAGCTTGTTCCCAATGCTCTATTGCGTGCGATCATTTAGCAAGAGTACCAAAAACTCACCCAGAATATCCTAATTTAGTAGCGTCAATAGATGTTGAAATGTGCTATTCATTTGGTTCAAATATGGGTAATTCTGATTGGCCAACGGTATTTAAATGCGTTCAATTGTGCGATGATTTAGGTATTGACGCGATCTCAGGCGGTGTAACGGCCTCTATGGCTGCAGAATTGTTTGAACTAGGGCTTATAACTAAAAAAGATTTAGGTTATGAGTTACCATTCGGTTCAACGGTCAATTTAGTGAGATTCACCGAAGAAATATGCCTTGGAAAAGGATTTGCAGGTGAAATCTTTGGAGATGGCTGTAGACAGGCAGGAATTCGATTAGAAGAAAAGGGAATAAAAAACGCTGGCTATTACGGAATGCACATAAAAGGCTTAGAAATGCCCGCTTTTGACCTTCATGGTATGACGTCCTTTGCGGTTGGAGAAAGCGTATCTATTAGAGGCGCTTGCCATTTAAGGAATGGAGCGTATGGACTCGATGCTAAAGGAAAGTTCGACAGGTTCGGATACGATAAAGGTCTCGAACGTGGTAAGTCAATAGTAGCAGTTGAAGATGTTTATGGCATAATTGATTCATACATAGTATGTAAATTCACTCGTGGAATTTATGAAAACGATGCAGAAATGGCAAAAGTATACGAACTTGTAACTGGTATTCCACACACAGAGCAATCAATGCTGACAAGAGGAACTGCAATAGTTACGCTTTCTAAATGTTTCAACATTCGAGAAGGCTGGACACGAGCAGACGATCATCCTCCCGAAAAATTCTTCAAAGAAGCTCATACAAAAGGACCAGCGAAGGGCGTTACCTTAAAAGAAGATGGATATCAAAAATTATTGAACGGATATTACGAAGCTAGAGGCTGGGACACGAAAACTGGAATTCCAACCGACGCAACTCTAAAGAAGTTAGGTTTGGATTTTGTTATTGGAAAATTAAAGCCAGCAGGAGGTAAATAAAAGAATGTCAGCTATTAGCACTAAGAAAAGAGGCGGTGTAATTCATCAATTCATAGTTGTAGATCCGAAACTCTGCACTGGTTGCGAAACTTGCGAGAGTGTTTGCTCTTTTGTCCACGACGCCGAATTTAACCCAATTAACACTCGAATCCATAGAGTTAGAATCGAACCAGTATTTAACATTGCTCTTGCCTGCCAGAAATGCGAGGATGCACCGTGCATTCGCAGTTGTCCCGAAAAAGCTTTGGAAAAGGACCCAGATACGGGTTCTATCATTGTAGATGACGATAAGTGCAATGGATGCGGCTATTGTTGCAGAGCTTGCGAATTTGGAGCGATGACAATGCACGTAATAAGCCAAAAAGCGCTTGTTTGCGACCTTTGCGAAAATATGAAAGACGAATTTGTCGAGGAAGGCGGTAAAAAGGAGCCTCAATGCATTCTAGTTTGCCCCAAAGAAGCCATAAGTTTGAAAAACGTAGAGCAAATTGGCGAAGAGACCCGAATTGACGCTGTAAAACGCTTGTTTGGCGATGTTTCGGAATTTAGTAGCAAATAATTTAATTTTTTTATCTTATTTTTATTCTATTTATTTTTAGTATTTCAATTTATATCGTAAAATCTAAATTTAATAAGAGATAATTACAAGAATTTAAAACAAATTAAGTGAAGAGTAAGAATAATTGAACTTTAATAAGAAGTATTATTTACAATATCATAATTATTTAATCAAATACAATTAATACAAATCGTTATAAGAATACATGTTTCAAATTAGGAGGATATAATTATAAAAGGTGGAAAAATTGTCTGAAGAACAGACCAATAGTAAACACAAAATCGGAGCATTTATATGTAGATGAGGAGTTAATATTGGGGGTATTTTAGATGTGCCTAAAATTGTAGAAGAAGTCGATAAACTCGACGATGTTTACGCTTACGAGTATTTAAATTTGTGTACGTCTGGAGGAGCTGAATTTATTAAAGAACAAATAGACGAAAAAGGCTTTGACAGAATTATCTTGGCTGCTTGAACTCCAATAACGCATGAACCAGTATTTCATGCTATTTTAAAAGAAGCAGGATTACCACAAAGATATTTGGAATTTGTAAACATTAGAGAACATTGTAGTTACGTTCATCAAGCAATGGAAGTAAGAGACGAAGCTACACTTAAAGCAATAGAATTAGTAAAAGCAGGGATTTCAAGATCGCAATTTTTAGAAGAGATACCTACAAAAACAGTTCCTGTAAATCCTATATGTTTGGTTATTGGTGGAGGGATTGCTGGATTAAGTGCTGCAGTTGATTTGGGAGATGCGGGATATAAAGTTTATTTAGTTGAAAAGAAAACTACAATAGGCGGTAGAATGTCTCAGTTAGATCGAACTTTCCCAACAGACGATTGCAGTATCTGAATATTGGGTCCAAAGATGCTTGAAGCTGATCGTCATCCAAATATAGAAATGCTTACTTATAGTGAAGTAACAAAAGTCGAAGGATACATAGGTAATTTTCGAGTCCAAGTAAAAAGAAAACCTCGGTTTGTGGTTGAAAGCGAATGTACCGGATGTGGCGCGTGTACAGAAGTATGTCCTATATACGTTCCTAATTATTTCGATGAAAATCTGTCAGCTCGAAAGTGCATCGATATTTCATTTGCTCAAGCAGTTCCAGCAGTTTACGATATTGTAAGAGATTCGTGCGTAGAATGTTTTGCATGTGTCGATTCTTGTGATCTGGAAGCAATTGACTTTAGCCAACAAGACGAAATAATAGAACTTGAAATAGGAACAATAATTGTGGCAACAGGATGGGACATATATCAAGAAGACGATTATGGATACGGAAAATACGAGAATGTAATCACGCAAATCCAATTAGAAAGAATTCTCGCTCCAAATGGTCCTATGTTCGGTCATTTGGTACGCCCCTCAGATGGAAAACGTCCGAAGAAAATATTATTCATTAACTGCGTAGGATCAAGAGATGTAAAAAAGAATGCGTACTGTAGCGTAGTTTGCTGTAATTTATCTGTTAAAAATTCCAAGCTTATAATCTCAGAACATCCCGATACCGAAATTACTGTATGTTATATAGATATGAGATGTGGGGGGAAGATGTATGAAGAGTATTATAAAAGAGCCAGAGACGCAGGAATTCTTTTCGTTAAAGGGATGGTAGGAAATATTGAAGAAGATCCATTAACAAAGAATCTTATCGTTCAATTTGAACCTGTTGGGACCGATACAATAGTAACAATGGAAGTTCATATGGTTGTTTTGTCATCGGCGTCGCTACCATCTCAAGGTACAAAGGAGATTGCCGCTATAATGAATATCGAGAAATCACCTGATGGGTTCCTAAAAGAAGTTCATCCGCGTCTGGAACCAATCAAGACGAAGGTTCCAGGTATTTACTTAGCTGGTTCTTGTCAAGGTCAAAAGTCTATTGACCTAACTGTAAGCCAAGCTAAAGGAGCAGCATCTTCAGCAGGCATTCCAATGGGTGCAGGAGAATACGTTATTGAATTAATACGCGCCCAACCAATAGACGAAAGATGCGCAAAATGTTATAAATGTATTGAAGCTTGCCCATACAAGGCAATTTCTATTAACGATGAAGGAACGATTGTTGTAGACGTAATAAGTTGCAGAGGTTGTGGAATTTGCGCTGCGATATGTCCTTCTAAAGCAATAGAATTAGCGCATTACAAAGACGTTCAATATACAGCTTATATTGACGAATTATTGCCAATTGAAGATTAAAGAGGTAATTAAAATGAGAGACGACGATGTTAAAATTCTATCCTTTTTATGTTTAAAATGAGGTTATGGTGCAGCAGATATGGCGGGAACTATTAGAGCTCAATACCCCACATCTTTAAGAACCGTTTTAGTTCCATGCACAGGAAGAGTCGGTGCGGATGTAATTATGAGAGGTTTTGGGAGAGGTGCTGACGGTATAATCGTTGTTGGATGATATCCTGGAGAATGCGATTATGAAAAAGGTAATTATTTTGCACATAGATCAATTGCTTATCTAAAAGAAGTGGTTAAAACCGTTGGACTTGACCCAAAAAGATTAAGAATGGAATATTGCAGTTCTGCGGAAGGTTCGAAATATCGTGAAGTAGTAATTTCTTTTGATGAAGAAATACGGAAACTTGGACCGAGCCCATTACGTAAAAAAAATAAAAACTCCTCTAAAAAATAAATGTGTTAGCTGATGAGGCTGAGTTAAAAAAACGAGAATTCAGCTGAAGAAATGGGAGCACCATATAGCACATTAAAAATACACAATAAAAAAATGTTATAAAAATTAACATATCAAAAAAAAAGTTTTAAATTTATTAAAAAAATTAAATTAAAAACAAGAAAATAATTTACAGTTTTGAGTTGGAAAACATGGACACTATAGATGAATATCTAATAAAGATTGAAGATTTTCCTAAATTATTAACAACTTTACTGAAGGAAAAAGTTGTTAGCAAAATAATTGGGGCAAAAGTAAAGGTAGATAAAAAAACTCAGAAAGAGGACAGATTTACTATTTCTCCAGAACTCTACGAGAAACCAGAAGATATTTCGGGTTTTCCTTTAACTAACCTAATTGCATATGGGTACGCTAGAACAGATTCAGCTGCGAAATTTTTGCATAAATCAGTTAACGGAGCATTGAAAGAAAAAGTAGGACTTATTGCTCGTCCTTGCGACACCAGGGGGATAATTGAGTTAGTAAAAATTAAGCAGGTCAATTTAGATAATCTTTTTATCATTGCTTTTGAAGACAGAGGAATGGTTATAAATGTTTCTCGCGAGATAAAGAAGATGACAGATATTGATGCGACTAAAGTGGTTAAGGAGAAAATCGGAGATAAAGGGTTAATTCTCAAATTTGAGGATGGAAAAACTAAAGAAGTAGGATTAGACATAGCTGAAAATTGTACGCGCTGTGTAAGAAAAATTCCGGTTGTAGCTGATTTGGGAATTAGTGATCTAATATTGCCTATCGATTCTGACGAAATTATCCTTAAAGTATATTCTACTAAAGGGGAAGATCTTGTAGAAAAATCAAAAATTAACAAGAAGCCATTACCTGATGACATGAAAACAAAACACGCAGAAAAGCTTAAAGAAATCAAAGAAACAGCCCTAGCAAAAAGAGTAAAGGATTTAGAAGAATGGGATAAGCTTTCTCAAGAGGAAAAGATGACTAAACTACAAGCATGCACTATGTGTGGAATGTGTATTCGTGGGTGCCCTGTTTGCTACTGCGTTGACTGTATTCTAACGAAGAAGCGAAAAGCAAAAACTATAAATAAAGAGACCTATCAATTAACTCGAATTGCCCATGTTGCTGACCGGTGCGTAGAATGCGGCAACTGTGATAATAATTGCCCAACGCATTTACCGTTATCTCTGTACTTTCAATCGCTAAACGACTCATTTAAAGAAAAGTTTGATTACAATGCTGGTGAGAGCTTGGAAGATATACCCTTTAGATCTGGGAAAGCAATAAGCGAAATGGAGTTATAAAAAACATAATTATTAAAAATTCAAAATAATATTATTTTTACTTAATAATAAAGAAAAATAGATGTGAAGAATTATGTCGTTACCGGCTAAAAAAGCAATCGAGATTGATAAGAATGTTACTCATTACATTTATAAAATGCTAAACCACGAAATGATTCTAAAATACGACGAAAGCAAGTGTATTGAGTGCGGTTTTTGTCACCGAGTTTGTCCCGTAACCATTTCAATTTACGACGAACCCTTAAAAAAGACTGCAATCGGAACGCCAGAAGAAATGAGGGTCGAATCTGACAAAAAAATCGTAGTTGACGTAGAAAAATGCATCTGGTGTGGAAGTTGTACTTGGATCTGCCCTGGATACACTTTGGAACTAATTATAAACGGAGAAAACAAGATCTTATTAGTAGAAAACGGTTCTCTTCCAGAATTTGAGGAAGAGGTTCGCACTTTAGAGAACGGTCAGAAGGTTCGCAAGGTAGTAGACGGTTCTATTACAATTAATTGCGACGAAAAAGATGACAAAGTTATTGACGCATTTGCAGACGAATGTGCTACTGGCGCCATGTCTCGGGAAGGAAAGGAAGTAGTTGTAGACATTGATAAGTGTATTCTATGTTTTAAATGTACAGAAGCCTCAAAAAACTACGAGAATATTAGCGTAAAGGTTTTCCGCGATAGATTCAAGAAAGTAAAAGGAGAACCATCGTCCGTTTGGAACGCTATAAATTTGCGAGTGCTTGGAAAAGAAGGGAAAATTAAAGGTATTATGAGTCGAAGTCAAAACAAACTCGCAGATTCTGTCATGCGCTTGTTAGGCAAGGAATTTAGCGAGGAAGAAGAGGAAACCTAATTTATAGTAATTTTTATTTTCAATATATTTTTTATTCTTTAGTTTCTTTATAGAGATTAGTATATTATAATCGTATTATAAGGAGAGAATAAATTTGAAAGATATTAGTAAAAAAATCTTGATAACTTTTGTTCTTCAAATTGCATATCAAAACATATTCTATATTCTACTTATTCCAGAAATTTATACAATATCCATTATTGTTTTATATTTGATAACGAATCACGTAATTGCTCTTACAGATGCATTGATACGCCCTCTACCGAAAGAGAGAAATCCTTCAAAAATATTTGATTTTTTATTGTTATTGATTTTTTTTTTAGCACCATTCTTCTTAATTGCCGCTTATTACGAGAATAAGCTACTAATATCGTCGATACTACCATTCTGGGATAATCTTATTGTTAGTTATATCGGATTCGTTATTTATCTCTCAGCAGGTATCTTTATTATTGTAGGAAGAGTACAGCTTGGCAAGTTTGGTTCAGGTGAATTAATAACGGAGGAGGGTCACAAACTTTATACCGAAGGAGTGTATAAATATATTCGGAATCCAATGTATTCTGGGGCATTATTTGCTGTTATTGGTTTTTGTTTAGTCTTTAGAAGCATAATTACGCTTTTACTCCTTCCGATTATCTATTTATTATTGTTTAAAATGAGAATAGATGAAGAAGAAAGGCTTCTTTACGAGGCTTTTGGAGAAGAATTCACCAATTACAAAAAAAAAAGCAAAAAACTAATACCATTTATCTATTAAAACATTAAAAATTAACTTACTTTTATATAGCTAATCTACTTTAATTGTAGTAATAGTCGCAATAAATCGAGATAAGGATGCACCAATCTTTATTATTGCTCATTATTGTATACTTGGTGATTTACATAAGTTAATTGCTATTTTAACTAATGAAATAAGAAGAATAAAATCTGAAGACTGAAATTCACATCGAAAAACAAAAAAAACGAAATTCCTCTTAATTACTTAAAAATAATTGAACAAAATTGTAGAAAATCACTATTATGCGAAGGAGGATTTCCCAAACTTTATAAATATTCAAGTTGATATGTTATACAAATTTCAATTTTTAAGGTAAAATTTATTGTCAGATGATGAATTGAAAAGGTTATGGTCTGAATATGGCCGTAATATGAACATGGCAGCAATAATGACGGTTTTAACCTTTATTGTTGGGATTACGGGGCTAATTGCTCTCATTTTTCTATTAATAGCACTTGGAAATCTTAAAAACATAAATTATTACTTGAAAGACCCGAAGATAGAAGAATATCGAACAAAATACATTCAAGCATTCATACTGAGATTTATAGGGACTTTAGTTTTGATTGGTGGAGTGATTGGCATGATTTTCACGGGATTTAGTTCGGGATTTAGAGGGGATGATTGGACGTTTCTCTTTATCCCCATAGTTCTTGGTTTTATACTCATGATTGGTGGTGCTGTGCTTGAAATGAAAGCGTGGGACATTCTAAGATCGTTTTTCATGGAAAAAGCCAACCAGTTTCCTCCAATTCTCCATAGAGACTTAGTGGACGGATGCAATAATTTAAAAACTGCAGCCATGATGTATGCTTTAGGTTTCCTTCTTATAACAACATTAATCGGAATTATCTTCCAGATTATCGGTTATTTCAAATTAGCGAAACTAAAAGATTTGATGAGCCCTTATTATGGGACTGTAGCACCAGCCCAAACTCCTGCTCCAGCCGTTTCTATGCAAGTCCAACCCTCTTCCACAGGGACAAGTAAATTTTGTTCATCTTGCGGAGCGCAAATAAAGGGAGAAGGAAAGTTCTGCTCTGAATGTGGAGCCCCAACTAGTTAAAAACCTCTTTCTTAATTTATTTTTTTTTTAATTTTTTTCCAAAAATTGGACTCTTTAATTAAAAAAAAATAAGAAAAAAGAGAAGAGATACCCAATGAATTTTTATTCTTTAATTTCTTAATAAGGGCAGTAAATTACAATTTTATTATAAGGACATAATAAAGATGTAAGATATCAGTAAAAAAATCTAACATTTTTTATAATTTTAATCTCGGAATTATTTCTAAATGATTTATAAAGCTTTTAATTGTTAATTTTAACCGAAACTTAGAATTAATTGCCTCAAAACAATCAAGCTATCCAATATTAATAAATCTAAAAGATTATTCTTATAAATATCGATAATATTATATTTAAAAATTGAAAAAAAATGGAATATAAAACTATTAAATTTGAATTACAAAAAAATGGTATAGGATTTTTAACATTTAACAGAGCAGAAAAATCTAATGCTATATCGTTTCAAATGGTTGAAGAACTTCATTCTATATTTGATATGTTAATGATCAATCTCGATTGTCGAGTTCTTATCATGAAAGCAGAAGGTAAGATTTTTAATGCTGGGCAAGATCTTAAAGATGCTTTAGTTTTAAAATCAAAGAAGAAACCCGAAAATCTCAAAAATTATTATTTCTTAGAGGTTCCAGAAATAATTAAAGGCATTATGTATTATCAGTGGAGAATAGCAGAAATTATTGTAAAAATGAGAAAGATTTCACAGCCGATTATTTCTATAATTCAGGGTCCAGCAATCGGAGCAGGTTTTTCTATTACAATGGCAACAGATATTCGTATTGCCAGTAAAGAGGCAAAATTTAACGCTGGATATATTAATATCGGACTCACAGGTTCAGATATGGGTAGTAGTTATTTTCTTCCACGTCTTGTAGGAATGTCAAGAGCGGCTGAACTACTATATACTGGAAGATTTTTTAATGCTGATGAAGCTTTAGATATAGGATTTATATTAAAGATTGTTGAGAAGGATAAATTACTTGAATCGGCAATGGAAATTGCCGAGGAATTACTCTCAAAAAGTCCTTTAGGATTACGGATGACAAAACAAGCAATTAATTTATCTCTTGATTCTCCTAGTCTAGAAACAATTATTCAATTAGAAAATCGAGGTCAAGTTCTATGTAGTAATTCAAAAGACGTAATGGAGGCTTTCAATGCTTATATGGAGAAGCGAAAACCAAAATTTCCTTTAGGATGAGTAAAATTTGAAAAAGAAATGCAGCACAATTAACTTCCTTATGAATTTAATATAAATTTATTTTGTTACTTAACTTATTTTTATATAGTTAAACTACTTTAAAGCGAATATAATGCAAAATATTATTCAGATTGAAATAGAATTAAATTGTGGTGTTAATCAAGCATTCAATTTGTTCACAGTTAACGAAGAATTAGAATCGTTGCTACCTGAGAAAGCAGAAGTTGAACCTAAAGTTGGTGGAAAATACGAACTATTTTGGGACCCCCAGAATAGGGAAATTAATAGTACGATAGGATGCAAGATTACCAGCATTGAAAAGGATAAATTTCTATCCTTTGAATGGAAAGGTCCAGAAAGATTTCAATCTTTTATGAATTTCTGTGATCCGTTAACACATGTAGTAGTTTTTTTCTCTCCTAAATGTGATGATCCGAAAAAAACAACCCTCTTTCTCTTCCACTCTGGTTGGAGAGATGGTCCCGAGTGGCAAAAAGCTCGTGATTATTTTGAAAAAGCGTGGTCAGGTGCGTTAACTAATTTAAAAGAAAAACTAAGCAGTAAAATAACTTGATTAAGTGCAATCTTAAACTTTAATTTTATTTTATCTTTTATCCCCGACATTTAAATGAGCACATTACTTATAATTACAATAACTAATGTCGAAAGAATTCTTATTTGATTTGAAACTAGATAGTTTTAGAGAATGTTTCAATAATTACACGAGAAAAGCGTTCCAAACCCTTCCCAAATTGGAAAAGCCCCGCATACTTGATATTGGTTGTGGTTCGGGGGTTCCTACTATGGAATTAGCAGGATTATGCAATGGTGAAATAATAGGAATCGATATTGATCAAGATCTTTTGGACAGATTAAGTAGAAAAATTGAACAAGAAGGCTTATCCAACAGAGTAAAGGCTATTAAATGCTCTCTCTTAGATATTAAATTTCCAGACGATAGTTTCGATATCATATGGGCTGAGGGTTCAATAACAACCCTAGGTGTCGAAAAAAGTTTAAGAGGATGGAATAGGCTACTTAAACCTAAGGGTTTCTTGGTTGTTCATGACGAAATTAAGCACTTTTTCAAAAAACGCCATAAAGTTGCTAGCTGTGGTTATAAATTAATTGAACACTTTTCTTTGCCAGAGGAAGCTTGGTGGGAAGAATATTATAGTCCACTTGAGATTAGAATCAAAGAATTGTATAAAAAATATAGTAACGATCCAAACGCTCTTGAAGTGCTAAATACACATCAAAATGAGGTAGACATGGTCAAGGCCAGTCCTAAAAGTTTTCAATCAGTTTTTTGTATAATGCAAAAAATAAAAGAATTATAAAATAGCGTTATTTCAGATAATTTAACGCTGTTAGCGCAAACATTTTCACCAAATCCATTAGATCCTTAATATACACGAACTCATCTTCGGAATGAATGTTATTATCTTTCGCGGAAGCTCCTACTAATATAGTTGGAATCCCTCTTTCTTGAAACCAGTGCGCATCGGTTGAAGGCATCATAGTTTTAAATTCTCTCCTTTCACCATGGATTTTCTCCGCCGCTCTTAGAACAATTTTAGCAAATTCAGAAGATTCATCAATCACTTGCGGCTCCATTACAATTGGCATTTGAACGGTTACATCCAAGTCTGGGTCTTCCTCTTTCATTTTTTCAATAAAATCAAGGAGTCTCTTCCATATACTTGTAACATCTTGTTCTGGAATTGTATTTATAGTTAGATGAAGATAACATCGATCTGGAACCGTCGTGATTTTAGTACCACCATGAATTTCCGCAAGATTAATACTACTCACGTTAGAACCCCATCCATCTGAAGTGGGATATTTAGTAGTTTTTTCTAGCAGTTCTTCTTTCAGTTTAAGTAAGAAATTCATTATCTTGACCATCCTTTCGATAGTATTTATCCCCGAATTCTCATTACGATAAGGTGGAGGAAGGTCTGGGAATGCTAGCCCATGAGCGGTCTTTCCTTTGATGGTTATCGTGATATACAGGTTTCCACCACAATATCCAAAGGGATATCCATTAGCTGCGTCACCTAATAAGCACGCATCTCCAGAGACTAATCCACTACTTAGGAGGTATTCTGCCCCTCTTAATCCTCCAGTTTCTTCATCTCCTACAGCAGTTAGTATTAATTTTCCTTTAAGATCAACTCCTGCTTCAAGTAATGCTTGAATGGCAAAAATCTCAGCAGTCACTGAAGATTTATCGTCAGAAGCACCTCTTCCATAGATTTTTTCTCCAACAATTTCCGCTCCAAACGGATCCTTTGACCACCCTTTAAATGCTTCAACTGTATCAAAATGCCCGTTGAAAATTAAGGTTGGACCATCACCATTTTCAAGCTCACCAATGACATTATTTCTTTTAATAGATGTTTTTAAACCGATGTCTCGCATTTTTCTCTCTACGAATCTAGCAACTTCCTTATATTTTGAAGGGGGATTTTCAGAGGGGATTCTTACAATATCTTGAAGAAATTTAATAATATCATCCCTCATATTGTCTATTTTATCTAAAATTAGTTTTTCTAAATCAGCCATATTTAATCTCCTTTTATGATAGTTTATTTAATCTTTATTTCTTAAATAATTGAATGCAGTTAAAGCAAATATTTTTGTTGTATCAATTAAATCGTCAATAGATACAAACTCATCCTCAGCATGTACGTTATTTTCATGAGTTCCAGTTCCCATTATTATCGTTTCTATTCCCTTTTCATGGAACCAATGCCCATCGTTTGCGGATTGGAATAATTTAAACTCTCTATCTTCACTATACACTGTATTTACGGCTTTTTGAACGGTTTTAGCGAATTTAGATTTAATATCTGATGCAAATGGTTCAAAGGACATTGCAAATTGAACATTGATGTTCAAGTCAGGATCTTCTTTTTTAGCAGCTTCTATGAACTCTAAAATGCGAGTCTTTATACTTTCTATGTCTTGTTCTGGAATGGTATTAATAATACAGTATAACAAGCACTTATCTGGTACAGCAGATAATTTGTCGCCGCCCTCAATCTTTGCTATATTGACAGTACTAACTTTTGAAGGGTGTCCAGGAAAATTTGGATATTTAGTTTCAGTATTGAGGAACTCTGCTTGTAATTGAGTCAAAAAATTCATCACGCCAATCATTTTTTGTATTGCATTGACTCCTGAAAACTCGTTTCTATAAACTGGAATGTCGGGAAAACTTAAAGCGTGAGCTTTTTTTCCTTTAATTAGAAATGTAACAAGTAAGAATCCTCCGGTATAGGCTGCTGGAAAACCTCCGCGCCCATCACCTAATAGACAAGCATCGCCATTAATATGTCCCTTATCCAATAAGTATCTAACGCCATTAAACCCGCCTGTTTCTTCGTCTATTACCGAAATTAACGTTAACCTTCCCTCTAATTTAATACCTAACTCAAGCAAGGCTTTAGTTGCAAAAATTTCTGCAGTTACACATGCTTTATCGTCACAAGCTCCTCTGCCATATATCTTTCCATCAATTATATGACCTCCAAAAGGGTCTTCTGTCCATCCCTTATAAGCAGGGACTGTGTCCATATGTCCATATAATAACAAAGAGGGTCCCGTTAGATTTTCATACTTCCCTACTACATTATTTCGTTTTATAAAAGTTTTAAGACCAAGCTCTTCAAATTTATTCTGAACAAACTGTGCTATCTGTTTATACTTACCTGGTGGATTCTCGGAAGGAATTTGAATGATTTCCTTATGAAAATGCACAATTTGCTCCCGCATTTCTTCTATTTTTTCTATAATCGCTTTTTCAATACTTTCCATTTTTATACTCACAAATCCTTATTAGATACATATTTGATGTGGATGTATATAAAACTAAAAAATTAAAAAACTAACGATCACATAATTACTTATCTTTTTTAATTAAAAGAACTCGAATTAATAATATAAAGTGATAATAGATGGCTAAAAGGGTAGCAATTAACGGATTCGGTAGAATCGGACGAAATTTCTTCCGAGCAGTAGTAGAGAAATATCCTAACGAAATTGAAATAGTATCCATTAACGATTTATTCGAACCAAAATACTTGGCTTACGTCTTAAAATACGATTCTGTTTTTGGACGATTTAAAGGAACTATCGAGGCTAAGGAAAAATCTTTGGTAATAAATGGAAAGGAAATTCCTGTTACGGCAGAACGAGACCCAGCAAATTTACCGCATGCTAGTAATAATATTGACGTTGCTCTCGAGTCCACTGGATTCTTTACGAAAAGAGAGGGCGCCGCAAAGCATTTAGAGGCTGGAGCTAAGAAAGTTTTAATTAGCGCACCTGCGGTAAATCCTGATTTTACCGTTGTAATAGGTTGTAACGACGATAAATTAACTAACGAACATAAAATCATTTCGAATGCAAGTTGCACAACGAATTGTTTAGGTCCAGTAGTAAAAGTATTAATGGACAATTATGGAATTGTTAACGGAATTATGACTACAGTCCATTCATATACAGGCGATCAAAAACCAGTTGATACAGCAAGAGCAGCAGATCCCATAAAAATGATTCGTGGTCGGGCTTGTGCAGCAAATATAGTTCCAACTTCCACTGGTGCAGCTAAAGCAATTGGTGTCGTGTTTCCAGAATTAAACGGTAAAATGGATGGCATTGCCATGCGCATTCCTACTCCAAACGGGAGCGTTGTTGATTTAAAAGTAAATCTAGGGAAATCTGTCACAGTAGAAGATGTTAACGCTAAAATGAAAGAAGCCGCATCAGGTTATCTAAAAGGAATTTTAGAATATACCGACGATGCAATAGTAACTACCGATATTGTCGGCAATCCCGCAAGTTCTATTTTCTCGAGCTTGTGGACCAAGGTAATCGGTGGTACTTTCTGTGGTGTCGTTAGCTGGTACGATAACGAATGGGGTTATTCCAATCGTTTGGCAGATTTAATCGTCAAGAAATTATAAATCATTAACAATCTCAATTTTTTTTTTATTTTTTTTATTTTCTTCTATTTGTTTAAATTTTTCGTTATAACATCACAGAATCTAATATTTTGAAAAGGTTAAAAAATTTTGAAATTATTATTTGATTGTGGGATAGAACATAAAAACAAATTAATGGAAATGTTTTTAAAAACTTTCTTTTATAAGTTTATAGGATTAAAATGGTTTATTTTCAAATTAGCCCTATTGGTTTTGATTGTAGAAGGGATAAAAATAATTGTGAGAAATATCCAGATTTCTGTAAGGAGTGTGTTAAAACTCAACTTGAAAAACTTGGGTTAAACCTTGATCATAACTTGAAATTCACGATTATTGATTCTGAAGAAAAACGTGTTCAAATGTTCCAAGACCTAATATGGCAGAAATTTTTAGATGTTTTGAATATAAAATACATTTTATTAATGGCTAAAGAATCTGGGTTAGATCTGATTGATTATCCGATTTCAGGGGCAGGTGTAAATACTGAATTACTAACCGGATTTATCCAAGCAAATATTACGTTTTCAGAATCTAGTAATACTTCAGATGGATTTGTAAATCATGGAAATGACGGTCAATTTTATGAATTTCAATACGAAAAATTCAATCTTTTACTCAAAAATGGCCAATTTATTCGAATCTGTTTAGTTTTAGATAATAAAGCTTCTGATAGCTTGAAAACTCTTGTAACTGACTTTTTAGGCGAATACGAAAGTAGATATCTTGATAAAATTGGGGCACATATAAGAAAAGGAATGAAGCATTTCGAAGATACTATTGATTACATAACCGACACTTTTAATGTTAAACTAGTTTTTCCCATGATTCTAACGCACACATTATTACCAGACGAATTAGCTTTAATTCAAAAAAATCCTATTCAAAAAGCAATAATAGATTTTGCAAAATTATTGTTAGCTTCAAAATCATTCTTCTTTATTATCAACTTAATCGATAAAGTTCAAAAAATAGTTCGGATAGACTCAAATAAGATACTTTATGAAGTGTACAAACTTATAGAAAAAAAAATAATTATCCCTACTACAATTGAAACTGCTGAAGATACAATTTGTAAATTTCAAGAAACACGAGCGGTAAGAATAGCTAACAATGAATTAATTTCTTCACTAATTTCTAATAATGATGCTATAAATGAATTGAAAGAGAAAGCAAAACATATGAGTGTAGAAGAAATTAATTCATCAATACTTTCTTTCATACGAAAAGCCGAAACTGCCGAAAAAGGATTTGCTTATAAAGAAGCACAGAAAGAATATGAAATGGCTCTTTACTTAGCATCTGGTTTTGATTATAAAGAGGAAGTAGGGAGAATATCATTTATGATTTTAGAACTTGATAAAAAGATAAAAGAATTGGAATTAGAGTATGCCTTAAAAGTAGGAGAAAAAGCTGAGAAAAAAAAGGATTACGTTAAAGCTATTAATTATTATCAACAAGGATTAAAAATTCTAAATGATGTTCAAGATCTTAATGGAAACGAATCTCAAATAAAAAAATTGAAAAAAAAAATTGTAAGCCTTCAAAAAAATTTATAAAATTAAAGAACAAAGCTACTTCTTTTATTATCTTCAATGTATTATGCCAAAAAAAAATAAACATATTGTTATACTTTTACTCCTCAATTAATTCGGTTTTTTTCTTTTCTTATTTTTCAATATTAACAGTATGTTTTATTTAACGAAAAATTATGACTCTTTTAACTTATATATAGGATTTTTTACTACGAATCATAATTCAAGGTAAATTATAGATTTAAAATAAGAAATGTATAATTCTCTTAAAAAGTATAATAATCAATTATACACAGGCATGAAGATTGGTGGGTCTCATAAATGGATCTACAACGACGGAAAATGGAATGAAACAAAAACAGCTCCAAACAAATGGACAATTAACTTTAATAGTGTAAAAACAAGAGTAAATCCCGCACCGTCTAATTCAGGGGCTAATATTGGCACAAAATTTCATTGGTACGTTATTGCCGATCAAATCGCGACTAAACTAAATAAGGATTCTTATATGACGCAAATGAAAGGTATTAAATATAAAATCGGTCATAAGCGTCCTCAATGGCGAACTTTTAGTTACAATTATCCTGAGCAAAACTCGTATAAAGAACGAGTTATAAAAATATTAGAAGATATTCTTAACAAATTAAAGAACGAAAATTTGCCTGGAAACGACTCAATAACTCGGTTTCTTTTTAATGAAATTTAATTGATAGACAAACCAATTACCGAAACCTTCGTAAAAATCCAGACCTGCTTCTTTTGCCCACCTTTTTTCAGTTCTACGTAGTGGATAATCAGGATCCAGAAAGAGTTCACTCAAAGATATTATACCATCTGGCTTTAGAATTCTTTTAAATTCCATTAATATTCTTATAGGATCAGGAATTTCGGGTAAACATGTAATCGCAAAGATTCGATCTACACTTTCATCTTCAAACGAAAGGTTATAAGCGTCGTCTATTTTAGGAATAATATTTTGAATACTCTCTTTTTTAATTTTTTTCTTTAAACGGTTGATGATTGATTCTTGAATATCAATTGCAAATACTTTTCCATTAGGTTGTACCTTTTCTGCTACAGCTTTCGTATAACTGCCTTTACCAGGACCTATTTCTACAACGGTCATTCCGGGTTTAAGTTGCATTCGTTCAGCAATAAGTTCAGGTTTTTGTAGTAATCTACGACGGATCGGGTTATCAATCAATCTCGTTGCGAAAGCCGGGATGGGAAATTTGTATATTTTTCTAATAATTCTCACTATTACTAATATAATAAATAAGAAACACAAAAAAGCAATTAATAATATGAAAAAAGCAGTTCCTAATATTGATGTCCAATCTGAGATTTTAATTTCACCAATTAGTTATAATAAATTTAAGAATTTTTTTATCCTTTAATTTTATTCCAAATAATTCAAAAAGGAAATTATTAAACAGGACTCCACGATTTCCTACGATTAAGGCTTATTCCACAACAAATTGACAATTAGTTTTTTAAAAATTCAATTAGATTTTTTATAACTATGTCAGATTCCTGCGAAAAAATATCATGAGCAACATCTTCAAATATAACTAACTTTGCTCCTTTTATATTTTGAGCTAAGATTTCGGCATTTTGTGCTGGAGACAAGAGGTCATGTTTACCCTGCATTATTAAAGTTGGTCTATTAATATTTTTTAGGCGTTTGTAAGTGTTAAATTTCACAATCGCATCTATCTGTCTTTTATACATTTTAGGAGGAGTGGGGTATTTACATTCTCTCTGTATGCACTCCTCAATAACTTTAGGGTTTTCTTTAATGAATTTTTCAGTTAATCTAGCCGACATAGATTTCCTCGTTATTTCTTCAGGTGTTGATTCTTCTCTTGGTTGCATCATAATCTTTAAAGCCTCTGGTAATGGTAAAGCTGATTTAGAGAATCCACAATTTGTAGAACAGAGTATAAGCTTTTCAACTCTTTCGGGATAATTTAACACTAATTCTTGTGCTATAGTTCCTCCCATTGAGATTCCAAGGATATGAGCGCGTTTAATATTTAGAGCATCCATCAAACTGACAGTATCATCAGCAAACATTTTCATAGAATACTCAATATCAGGTTTATCTGATCTGCCAGATCCACGATTATCAAAAACAACCACTTTAAAAATTTTTGAAAGTTTCTTTATAAAACGAGGAGGCCAGAAATCGGCATTTCCTCCAACACCCATAATCATTACAAGTGGAGGACCCTGTCCATAAATCTCATAATACATTTTAATATCATTAATCTTTATTTTTGGCAATTATAATCCCTCAATAAGTATTTAAAAATATTTAATTTTTAACATAAAAGTCAGAAAAATATGTTCTTAGTTTCTTTTAAAATTAGCTATTTTAAATTCCAAATAATTTAAAAAGGAAATAATTTTAATAGCTTTTAATTTATTCATATTCATGGACTTAAGCACTGCGAAAGAAATAAAACTTGAAGATAAAGGTTTATTCGACAAATATTTTCAGAATTACCCTCCTCAGACGTCTGAATTCACTTTTACGAATCTATACATGTGGAGGAACTTCTACGGATTATTTTTTATGGAATGGGAGGGGCACCTTCTACTATTTTCGCGGGATGTTTTTAAGAAAAGGAAAACCGCGATGTCCGGAAGCGATAACGCGTTGTTTTTTTTCGCTCCAATTGGTCCAAAACCTGCTGATGTAATTATTACTCTGTTTGAAAATTTTAATGAAATTGAATTTCACAGGATTCCTGAACAGCTTACAGAAAATCTTAGGAGCCACGAAAAGTTTCCGGCTTTAAATATTGAGATTTTTGAAGATCGAGATAACTGGGATTATGTATACGAGGGAGAGAACCTTAGAGATTTACTGGGTAATCGCTACCGTCAAAATAGAAGGTGGTTAAACAAGTTTTTAGAAAATTACGATTATGAATTTAAGATATTAACGGAGGACGAAGTTGCCAAGACCAAGAAACTACAGTTGGAGTGGTGTATTCTTAGAGAATGTGAAGACGACGAAGGTTTGGAACAAGAGGAGAAAGCCATTTACGACGCCTTAGACAATTTTTCTTCGTTAGGTTTTAAAGGAGCGTTAATTTGCGTTGATAACAAATGTGTTGCTTACACATTTGGAGAAATGTTAAATTCGGACACGATCGTAATACATATTGAGAAAGCACATATGGAATATGAAGGTGCGTATCAAGCGATTAGCAATCTGTTTTTAAAAAGCAGTTTTATAAATGCCATGTTCGTTAATCGAGAGCAAGATTTAGGAGTCCCCGGTCTACGTAGATCAAAAGAATCGTATAAACCAATTCATATGGTCCAAAAGAGCATACTATATCGAAAAACATCGAAATAAGAATTGGATTTATGAAAGTTTAAATACTTTTTTTAAATTGTAGAAATTAAGTAGATATAATTAATATATATGAATTAACATATAATACAAAAGAAACGAAATTAATGTGATTCAAAATGTCAGACGAAGAAAACTATAATAAGCAAGTAAAAGAAGATAAAGTAGGGAATTTATTAGGGAAAACCACTACACACTCGGTACAAGTACAATTTTCTGACCCAACAATCGAGCGAAATTCTTATTTTGTAATTTATGGAGAGAAGGACGAAGAAGGAATAAGAACTTACTATGTGCTAAATATTGAGAAGTTATGGAGCGAATCAAAAGGGATGCTTGCGGATCTGAAGGTATGTGGAGATAGACCGAAGAGACCGTTTGAAATAGGTTCAGAAGTTTATCGCGCATCTGAAATTCAAATTACTAAATTATTAGGAATTTATAACGCACCCGAAGAATCCGTCTCTCTTGGGAAGTTGATAGGCTATCCATTTGACGTTAACTTATTAGTGAAAAATTTTGGAAGAATATTCATTACAGGGAAGTCTGGTAGCGGAAAGTCGTATACGATGGGTGTACTGTGCGAGGAGTTTATGAAAAAGGGTATTCCACTCGTTATTTTAGACAGGCACGGTGAATACGGGAGCTTGAAAGTACTTGCGGGAGAAAGTGAAGATAGTGAAGGAGTTAAAAAAGAGAGCGAATTTGTGAATAGTATCATCGAATATTCTGATTTAAGCGTTAACAAAGGAGGAGATATCGATGTAGAATATCTATTTTCGTTAGATCCCACTGATATTGTTGCTCCGCATCTATGTACAATTATCAATATGAGAGGTATGGATTTAAACGTACAAGAAATGGTTGCTAGTAAGCTACTCAAAAAATTATATCAGGCAAGTACGGGTAGAAGAATTCCTCCGTTTTACTTACTACTTGACGAGGCTCATTTGTTTGCTGGAAAAAAACAAACAGAAACGTGTGAAATTGTAAAACTGTTCTCACAAGAAGGTCGTAAATTCGGTGCAAATTTAATCATCGGTACTCAAAGACCTCAATTGTTAGATACAACTATTCGCGCTCAAGCTGGTACTTGGGTGGTTCATAACCTCACTGATATACGAGATATTGATGTTACTATTTCGAGCGCAGAAGATTTAACTCGAAGTAATAAAACGGATATTCAAGGGTTAGATAAAGGCGAAGGAATTATTTGTGGAGAAGCAATAAAAGGCATACCCCTATTCGTAAAAGTACGTAAAAGACTTACTGCTCATGGAGGGGTTGGTTTCAACCCACTAGACTTCCTTCCAAAACAAACTATAGAAGGGTTACAAAAACGGAAGCAAGAAATTTTAGGAGAAAAAACCGCTAACGAATTAGAAACGGGGAAAAGTATTTTTGAAGAAATTACCGCTCCTAAAACTTCAGCAGAATACCTAGATCAGATTGGCTTCTTAAAAGTAAGAATTAAAGAGTTAGAAGAAGAAGTAGAAATTTTAAAAGGAAGAATATTAGATGTTGAAGAAGTAAAAGGAGGTCAATTATCTGTTAGTCAAATTACAGATAATGATGATGTTGAGGAACTCCAAACAGAAATAAAAATATGGAAAGAAAAGTATAATTACCTTAAGGAATCCATTGAAAATCCAGATGCGGTGATATCTTCAGGTGAGGGAAGCGGTGAACTAATTCTCGAACTTCAGAACAAAACTATAGAATTACAAGCTAATGTTCAGAAGTATAGGTCTCAATATACCGACGCCTTACTCTTGGCCGAAAAAGCTATCAAGGAGTTAAAGAAGCGAAAAAAGTAATTTTTAATAATATTTTCTTCTTGTTTTGATTTTAAAATTCTTAAAATATTTTCTATTTTTTAAAAATTCATAGATTATTCACTCGAAGGAGCAGTAAATCATTATCGATTTTTAAGTTATCAGATTTTATAAGTTATAAAAATAACTGAAACTTATTATTAGTTATACGCTTATTTAAGTTAAAATTAAATTAACAATGAAGATTAATCATGAATATCGAGAGCATAAAAGTTCTTCAAAAAGAATTATCTTCGCTTATCGGAGTTTCTGGCTATGAAGATGACGTAAGTGATTTTCTTTTAAAAAAGATAGAGAAAGAAAACTTAGCTGACAAAGTCTGGAAAGATAGTTTGGGTAATATCCTAGCTGTAAAAGAGGGTATTGATGGGAATAACAGAATTTTATTGGATGCACATACTGATGAGATTGGATTTATGATTTCTCACATCGAAAATAAAGGTTTCTTACGATTTGTTCCAATTGGGGGTTGGGATAAGAGAATTTTATTAGGACAATCAGTAGTGATACGGTCTGGACCAGGAAAAATCCATCGTGGCATTATTGGATCGAAACCACCACACCTTACCTCTTTAAACGAGAGAAAAAAGATTATAGAAATTTCAGATATGTATATTGATGTCGGGATGAGTTCAAAAGAGGAGGTAGTTAAAAATAATATTGTTATAGGAACTACCGGTACGCTTTTCTCTCCTTATGTAGAGTTCCCAAATAATATGGTTCGTGGTAAAGCATTCGACGATCGCACTGGTTGTAATGTACTCCTTCACATCATGAAATTGTTAAAAGAAGGAGCGCCTGTTAAAGATACTTTGCTTTTTAATTTTGCAGTGCAAGAAGAAGTAGGCGGTAGAGGTGCGATTACAGGAGCGTTTACCCTTAAACCAACAGTTGCTATTGCCATAGAAAACACTACTGCTGCAGATGTTCCAGGTATTAATGAAGCAGAAATTCCAGCTTACGTAGGAAAAGGCCCAGCAATTACAGTAGCAGATAAGTCAATAATTTCTAGTCCTAAAGTTAACGAAAGACTCGTTAAAAATGCTGAACTCGACAAAATTCCCTATCAAATTAAGAAACCTATGTATGGCGGGACTGATGCAGGTAAGATTCATATTTCCCGAGAAGGTGTTCCAAGTTCAGTTGTATCTGTTCCTTGTAGATATATACATTCTCCCACTTCTTTGCTAAAATTAGAGGATATTCTTAATACAATTCGTTTAATTGATGCATTTATTCGAAATTCTGCTAATATTTAGAATAAAGAAATAAAAAAAAGAAAATAAAAGATTTAATAATTTTTATCTTTGTTTTGGTGGTTTAATTAAGTACGCTATGATTGCTGAGCCAACTGACATTATTCCCATTACAATAAACAATATCAAGTAGCCCCCAAAAATAGTAACAAATAAGTTCACACCAACAGCACCAATAAATCCTGCGACACCATACGCGGTAAAGATAATTCCATAATTAGGACCTAAATTCTCTGAGCCAAACAAATCAGCAGTAGCAGTAGGGAATAAACTGAAATTACCTCCGAAGCAGAAATATATTGCACATGTTATTGTTAGGAAATATATCTCATTTATGTTCGTTGTGAAGTAGGTAAACATAAGAATCGCTTGAATTGTAAACATTATCAACATGGATTTTTTGTAGGTTATAAAATCAGCTAATTGTCCCCATACAATCCTTCCTAAACCATTAAATAACGCTGCTAGGCTCCCAATGAGAACAAAATCGGCAGTTCCAATGACATAAATAAATTCTCCTGCATCCACTGATTTAGCAAAAGCTGCATATGAACCAATAATCATCAATCCAGATATGGCACTGAAAACAAAAGCAACCCATAGCATCCAAAACTGTGGTAGTTTAATTGTTTCGTTTCTTTTAAAATCTAATCCCGATATTCCACTTTCTTCTGAAGGTGGTGGTGGGGCCCAACCCATTGGTTTCCAACCTTCAGGTGGATTACTCAAGGCCATGGCACCACCAATAATCAGTATTACATAAATAATTCCTAATACGGTAAACATTAGGGGAATATTTTGCGAAACCGTAGAAACAAAATTAGGATCCGTTGTTTCTAAATTAGCAGGATTTGCTAGTGCTTTTATAACGTAGTTAAAGATAAAAGAACCCGCACCAAAACCTGCAACAGCTATGCCATTAATAAATCCTTTTTTATCTGGAAACCATTTCCCAGCGGAAGCAATTGGACAAACGTATCCAAAACCAATTCCTGCTCCAAAAATAATACCATAGGTGATTAATAATCCTATAAATGTTGTCATGAAGGCAGATGCAATAACACCAATTCCAAGCAAAATGCCGCCTAATATTGCGATGTTTCTCGGACCATATTTCTGTTGCAGTTTTCCAGCAAAAATCATGGTAATAGCAAAAGATAATAACCCTACACCAAAGATATAAACAGTTACCTCTCGGACTTCATTAATATATGGACTCACGAATATTGTCATGGTACCCCACGAATATATTGTCCCTAGAGCAAGTTGTATCAAGATTGCACCAATTACAACAATCCAACGATTTCTTACTTTTTGTTCTTCTGACATGATTTAAATTTCCATGTATTTTTTTAATTAAAAATATTCTTTTAAGATTAAAAACCTTTCAATAATAATTTATTGATTGATTATTTTCGGAGATTTTACATCAGTTATAAGAAGGATCATTCAAGCATAGTGTTTCATCAAATAGGAAACCTACTTCTTCTTCTTTTTTTGTTGCTTGATGAGATAATATACCAAAGCACCCAATAGTGCCCAAAACAAGATCCATGTTATCCAAGCTAACGTCCTATCAAGACGGGGAATGCCAAACACGAAAGAAAAGCATGCTGCATATTCTAAGATGATATATGGAACATGTGTGCTCGGTTTTGATCGAAAATCATATTGGAATACACTATCAAGTAAGAATTCTGCTATTAAATATGCAAGGATTAGAATGAGGAAAACAATAAATATCAGCTCTCTTCCAATAATAATATAATTAATCAAAATTGCGATGATTGGAAGCATCAGAATTGCAAGAATCACCCCAAATATTTTAATGGTCTTAAATTTCTCATTTGCCATCAATAGGATTGCACTAATCATTGAAATGAAAAAAATAAAGCTTGATATGATAAACATCCAATCAAATAACTCCATAGTTATAACCAAATTTAGTAGAATTAAAGTATTAATATGTGATTTCTATATACTCCAATGCATCATCTTATTTAAATATGTGATGTCTATATAATGGAATAAGAGGATAATTAAATTCATTTTAAATAGCATGAAATAAAATACTATATTTATGAATAAATTAAATCTATCAAAAAAAAGGATTGTATTAATTTGCATTTTTCTCGCTATTTTTACAGTCGGAACGGTTTTTATTTTTATAACGCCTCTTAGCGTAAAAAGTACTTATGGTTTATCAACTCAAACGAGCGATGGCGTAACTATTTCCTTTAATGTTTTCGAACCTCTGGACGGGGGATTGAATAAACCAGCTATTATAATTGGGCATGGCTCTATGGTTAATAAAGAAATGGTAAAAGGCTACGCCTTAGAACTGGCGGCAGCAGGTTTTGTTGCGGTACCCTTTGATTTCAGAGGGCATGGTCAAAGTACTACGGGTGATTCTAATTTAATGATTAACGATGTTATTGCTATTAAAGAATATCTACAAACTAGGGGAGATATTGACATAAACTCATTAGGATATATCGGGTATAGTATGGGAGGATTAGGACAAGAGGTAATTCACAACGATACGGCATTTAAGTGTTTTATTGGAATTGGAACGTGGTTATATCCCGATCTAAGAAGAGGTAATTCAACCAATCCATTAAATGTACTAATGATCCAAGCTTTATTTGACGAGGCTGTTGAACTTCCGTATCTAAAGGAGAGTTTGGCAACGCGCGTGGGTATTGATATTTCAAATGTGGATTCAAACAAATTATACGGATCATTCCAACAAGGAAACGCTTCTATGATTTACTTAGATGATAATAGTAATCACCTTACAGTCGCCTGGGATGAAGACTTCATTCGTGAAGCAAGAGATTGGGCTATAAATTCGTTTGATATCGATGTAGTAGATGAAACCTTTTATGTAAATGTAAGAGCACTGATATTACTAGTGCAAGTGATTGGTGGCATTGGATTTTTCTTATTAATAGTTGACCCATTATCTAATTTGATTTTACAGTCTAAAAACGAGAGAGAAAACGGAGCAGAAATAAAACGCTATAAAATTGATGCATCAGATTATTCAATCAAAAGCTTATCGGTTAAGTCAATTTTATATTCACTGCTACTTGGTATTCCAGGATTAATAATTTTTATACCAATTTTACTAATTTTACCTTTAGCCATACCCGGATTCGTTGTTGCTTTGTTATTTGGCCAAGCATTTGGATTAATGGTTCTATTATGGAGAATAGGGAAGAAAGATAATTTATCTTTTAAAGATATACTTAAAGAACCTTTTAATGGAAGAAATAGATTTCTCAGGCAATTAGCATTAGGAGTAATTTTAGCAACGTTATTATACCTTATCTCATATTTATCAATAGGGTTAAACTATTTAGGATTGTTTCCTTCCATAACTAAAATCTGGACGATGCCAATCTACTTCGTCATCAGTTTTTTCGTAATCCTAATTCTTAATTTAATGACTCAAGTGATAATTCAAAACAGGTTCGGTGACTCTATTAGTAATACTATTAAAATACTATTTTTGGGTTTTATCCTTCCATTTCTGTATTATTTTGTATATCTGTTACTTATCGGTGTGGTTATGAGAAGTTTATTTTACTTTGGAACTTTTATCCCGATCTCGTTAGTGATGTTTACTCTAACATCTGCGGTATCCATAATAACCTATAGAAAGACCGGAAATATCACTACAGGGGCCGTAATAAACGCAGTTATACTGACTTTTCTGATTGTAACTTTATCTACGCCACAAAGTGGTTTTGAGTTCTTAACAGGCTTTTTTTAAATTTCTAACTAACATTTTTTTTTATTTCTTATATCAATAAATACTTTAAAATTGCTAGCCTAGATTATTGATTTAAAACGAATGATAAAGCTAAAAATCTTATAAATTATTATTAATATAATTAATAAAACTGGAAAGTAAATGTTGCATTAATAAATAAAAAATCGTTGAGTTGTATGTCGTCTATCAAAGGATTTTTATGGAGTTTTGTCTTTTTGCTAACTTTTGGAATTTACGGTTCAATTCCAACTTATTTAATATTTTCTTATTGGGAATGGCTAAACGCACTACGGTATGCTGGACAACCCATTTATACTCTTTCTTTATTCGTATTATTTTTATGGATCGTTTCTCTGCTAGTAACTCTAATTTATATTGTGGCTACGATTCGCTCAATTGTTCAAAGGAAGAACGAGAATTTAGGTATTCCTAAAGGTGTGAAGGGTTTTGGGCTTGTTTCAACTATAGTTGTTGTCGTTTTTATGGTAGTATGGTACTTGCTTTTTAATCAAGTCGCGTTTTTCTCAATGATAGCACCATAAAAAGAAGGAATAATGTTAAAATTTTTAAATTCAATTAAAGGCGTTTACAGGTTTATTGGATAATTACTAAAATCTTTAGTAGCTTCAACCATCCAACGCAAATATTACGCAGAGACTTTGCGTAACTTTAACCCTGGAAAAACAATTTTAAAAATGGATGAAGAGAATAAATCATGTAGAAAAACTGGTCAGGGTTTTTACAACTGGAAAGATAATTTAACGCCTAAGCGAAGACCAAAAATTAATAAGTCTCAAAAAGCGGGTCTTTTTAACATAGAGGATAATATGGAGATAATGTCAAATGATGGATGTCGATTATTGGAAGAAGGAGTAGTCACTTGATTTAAGGTTATTGACGAGGCAAACAGGCAAACATGGCGGGAATGATTATTTAAATTTTTTAATACTTAAGTTTACAAGCTAACAACTTTTTTTAAAATTTTCTTAAGTCTTCTTTAATTACATATCCGACATTATTTTAAGTAGTGCATTATACGCCATTACAGTAGATTCAGGTTTTTGTTGTAGAGGAAATCTATTAAATCTTAACTTAATCGAATTTAAATAACACATTTTTACATCCCCCTACTTTTTTACTCCAAAGTCTTGTAATTCATTAATGTCGGTAGTCATATTATGAAAAAATAACTTTTTATTGATTAACTTGTAAACTTAAGAATAGAATAAATTTCTTGAGTTTACAAGAAAAATTTCTATCACTATTTTTAAATTTATCTGTAAAAATCTATTATCCGACATAAATAAAATTGTTTTGCTTGTTTGATTTGTAAATATAGAATTTCAAAAACTTTAAATTACGTGAAAAAATGTGTTTTATCAAGCTACTAACAAAATTCTTAAATGTGGTCCCTAATTATTTAAAAAATCCTTTCGAAATCATCGACTAAAACCTTTTGAGAGATGTAGAATATTTCATTTATATGTTCTTGTAAAGTCAAGAAATACAAAAATTTCGAATTTAACTAATTTTTTAGATTTTCAAATTTAAATAAAAATCGAAAATAAAATTAAAAATTACAAACGAAGGTTGATATTGGAAAATGGACAAGCTTTTAGATTCTTCAAAAAAGTCTTTTGGTGATTGGGGCACAGCACTTTCTACAAACGATTTAATGCTTAATATAAGGAAAAATCTCTCGGATAATGGTTTTCAAAAAGGTAATTCAAGACTGGTTTTCAGCGTTTGTCCGGACGATGTTAATAGGTTGGAAGAAATAGATACAGTTGAAAATTCAATTACAAAAAAATACAATGGTGAATTCCATTTGGGTGGTTTAGGAGCATACCCAATGGGTGGTGTATCTGGAATAATTGCGGCGAGTCATCACCCCCCTGAGGATACGATGGGTGACGATCATAAACATGGCAATCTTATCTTTTTCGTTAGTCCACACATGGGAATTGCAATTGACGATGCAGGCAACGAACTCTATGGTAAGATACTAAGACCGGGTCAAACTAAGCTTACTAATTCTTGTGGTGCTATGATGGGCTTTTTAGTGGCTTTAAAAGAGTGTGGAAGCCCAGAAGCTTTTACAATTGCTGCAGATACGACAAATACCGATCCTACGAGAATAGCTCTCCATTACGAGTTGATTAACAATTATTCCGATCGCTTGAAAGCAATCCTCTCCGTTGAGAACAGTAATCAGCAAGTTGTTGACTTGTTTAAACTAAATTACGATGTTGTTATGAATAAAATAAATCAAATGATTAACATATTTTTAGAGAAAGAAAAAGAACACTTTAAAGGAAAAATTGCGTTAATTGGAGGCATAATTATAAATGTTCCTGGTGGAGATCGCTTCGTGCTAAAAGAAATATCTTACCCTTAATAATTAATTTTTTTTTTATGTCTATGTCTTATGTTTTATGTTCTTTACTTAAAGTTTAGATTTTTATGAAGTTTTGTCTTTTTGTTAACTTTTGGGATTTAGGGTTCAATTCCAACTTATGTCATAGTTTCTTATTGGGGATGACTGAAGCACTACGGTTTGCTGGAGAGTCTATTTATACTCTTTCTTTATTTGTATTATTTTTATGGATCGTTTCTCTGCTTGTTGCTCTAATTTATATTGTGGTTACGATTCGCGCAATTGTCCAAAGAAAAAGCGAAGATTTAGGCATTTCTAAAGGTGTGAAAGGTTTTGGGCTAGTTTCAACTATTGTTGTTGTCGTTTTTATGGTAGTATGGTACTTGCTTTTTAATCAAGTCGCGTTTTTCTCAATGATAGCACCATAAAAAGAAGGAGTAATATTAAATTTTTAAATTCAATTAAAGGCGTTTACAGGTTTATTGGATAGTTACCAAACTCTTTCGTTGCTTCAACCATCCAACGCAAATTGTCAACTTTTACCGTAGGGTGCATGTTAGCTGCGCTGACTATATAACCGCCACCAGGTCCAGCAGTTTTAATTGCGTGTTTAACTGCGGCAAAGACCTCGTCCTTTGTCCCATAAGTAAGATCGTGCGCGACATCTATGTTTCCAAAAAGACACAATTTATCACCAACTTTTTTCTTCACGAGAGCTAGATCGACACCTGCCGTGGGTTCAAGACTATGCAAGCCATCGAAACCGCAATCTACAACGAAATCTAACAACGGGGTAACCTGACCGTCAGTATGTAACACTATTTTCTTTCCCCGCTCATGAACCGTATCAGTAATCGTTTTATATGCGGGAAGTAGTAATTCGTTAAACTTTTTTGGACTCATCATCGGACCGGTTTTGTAAGCTAAATCTCCCGATTCTATAAATAATTCAGCTCCAACATCCATATACGCGCTATAACAGGCAGCAGTAAATTCAGCTATAACTTCGTGAACTTCTTTGATAAATTTAGGATTTTTATGAAGCATCCGCGAGTAATAAGTTAAACCCATGCCTTGCGTAGCGCTTTCAAATACGCCCGCTAAGTCGTTGGTGACGGCAACAAATATTTTATCTTTATGCTTCTTATTTATCCGGCGGTAGAATTTTTTAGCCATCTTGGTGTATTTCTCAGTCATAGGACCTTCTATGTTTTCTTTAGTCTCTTCCCATTTCTCAGGAGAATTCATAGTACCATATAAATAGTAAGGATTGAAATTGCCCTCGTTATTTCGCGCTTCCCATACGCGTCCAAAAATATCGTTCATCAAAAGACGGTCGTCGTTCGGATCATCAAAAAAATAAAAAGGTAATATACCTACTTGCATACAGTCAAGCCCAATTGCCACAGCTGCTTCTACACAACGGGAAAAAACGCTCGTTTCTACGCTTTCTACTAGTTTACTCAACTCTTCTATCCATCCATCAGGGTTATCTCGCTGTATCTGTTCTACAGTGTCAAAATCGGTAATTTGCGGTTTTCCTAATATTATATCTACGTTATTCGCATCGATAAGAATGGTGTGGCACGGAACTCTGTCTGGTTCTTCCAGATTTAAGGTCGTTAGAACTCTTTCTCTACAATCCATTTTTCTCATTAAATTGTTTTTTAATATTATTAAATAAGATAATTGGATTCTTTTTTAAAAATTTAATTAGAAATATAAAAATACTAAGACTTTGTGGCAAATAAAAAGAATAATTAGGTAATAGAAATAGGATAAGTTTGCAATAGAAAAAGATTTTAATTTTGTTATTCTTTTAAACTGATACACTTTACAATATTTTTCTATACAATAAAAATAACAACTATTTAGAGGATTCTAATGAAATATGGATTTGTTTTTCCACATGCTGATGTTCTTAAAGCTATTGAATTTGCTAAGGTCGCTGAAGAAGCAGGGTGGGATGCTTTTTTTGTTTGGGAACCGACTTATGGTATTGATGCTTGGGTCACATTGGCAGCTATAGCTGTACAAACAGAAAGAATACGTCTTGGAACCTTACTCAGTCCAGTATCAAGAATGCGCCCTTGGAAATTAGGTAGTGAAGCAATTACTCTTGATATTTTATCAAATGGTCGAATAAATCTTTGTGTTGGCTTAGGTGCTGTAGATACTGGTTTTGAAGTATTTGGGGAAGAAATTGATCGAAAAACTCGCGCACAGTTACTGGATGAAGGATTAGATATTATGAATGGATTGTGGAATAGAGAGCTGTCAAATTATAATGGTAAGCATTATCAAATAAAGAACCTAAAAGAATGTGCTTTTTTCAAAAGACATCCTCAACCAAATTTAATTCAGCATCCAAGAATACCAATATGGGTTGTAGGTGCATGGCCATGGAAAAAATCCATGCAGAGAGTATTAAAATGTGATGGAATTATTCCGACAATAAAGAACAAACAAGGTAAATTTGAAAAAATAACACCAGAACATATTTTTGAAATTAAAAACTTCATTGAAGAACATCGCTCGTTAAAAACCCCATTTGACATAATAATAGAAGGTGAGACTCCCGGAAATGACTCAGAGCTAGCCAGTTCTATTGTTAGACCCTTTGCTGAAGCAGGAGCGACATGGTGGATTGAATCAATTTGGGCATCACCAGATCTTAATCAATTACTTAATCGAGTTAAACAAGGACCTCCCTCTTTAGAATAATAATTTTTAATTTTTAAAAAAATTTAATTAGAAATTTAAAAATACTGATACTTTGTGGCAAATATAATAAATAGTTAGTTAATAGAAATAGGATAAGTTCCATATTTTTTTAATGTATCGTGCATCGCTAAATAGTTTTCTAATTTAACAGAAGGATTAATGCTATGTCCAGAACTTAGGATAAAACCCCCTCCTGGAGCAAGCTTTTTGATAAGGCTTTTAGTGTAATTCTCTATATAAGATTGATCTTTATCGGCGAGATCTTGAGGAGAAACATTTCCGATAAATGTAACTTTACCTGAATATTTTTCATTAAGTTTGAAAATGTCGTATTCAGGATTTGCAGTTGTCGGTTCGAAAGGATGAAAGGCATCAATTCCAACTCCAATAAGATCTTCAAATAATTCTATAACGTCTCCACAGCTGTGTAACATCACTTTTAAACCTTCTTTATGTGCAACTTTACAACTTTCTTTTAACCAAGGAAGTACGTAAGTTCTATAGTTTTTAGGACTCATTAATAAACCCGATTTATATCCATAATCATCCATTATCATTATCGCATCGGTTTCTCCCCATTCGATAAAAGTTTTAACTAAATCTACAAGAAATTTACCAAATCTATCAAAAACAACCTTGATCTTCTTTGGATCGGCTAATAGTTTACTAAAAGTTGAAAATCCGAAAACTTGCCAGGAAGGCTCAAATAAACCCCATATAGCAGGAATAATAGAGATTTTTCCTTGAGACTCTTTTTCTGTTTTTTTCATTGCTTTAAAATATTTTTCTCTTCGGGGGGTGTTAACCTCTAAGGGCGGAAACGATTCAAATTCTTCAAAACTTTTAAATGCTCCACCCTTATAATATGCGATATCCATACCATCTGAATGGTTTTTTCTCAAATCGAAAACTCTTCCAAATTCGTCAGTAAAACGCGTTCTATCACAGCTTATAGGAAAAAGGATATAACCATCAAATGGAAAAATTGCTAGGTCGATTCCAAGCTTTTTATACAAATTTACATGCTTATTCATAGTAGTTTTCATATACGATCTTGTTTCCGTAGCCATAAGAATAGTTTTAGTTAAAGCGTCTTTATCTCCTTGACTTAAATCGTAAGTGTTATTAAAACTTTTTACCATTCCTTGGAATACATATTCCTCGTTAAAGTGTTTACATACTTTGAAATTATCTATGGACATCTCAAAAGAGGGGACTTTGTCAGGTTCTTCAAAATTTAAAACCTTACGTATTCTTTCTCTACTATTCATAATAATTCTCCTTT